>JAISNC010000045.1 GCA_031276355.1 Odoribacteraceae bacterium | reverse complement strand
AGCAAGGGAACGCGCACACCTCCAAGTCCCGCAGGGACGACACTTGATTAACTGTATGCTACCAATGACGAGCTTTCCTTACTCTGTTAGTGTTCAACCGGTTGGAATTATGTTTCATGGCCAGTTTTTGGAGCAAATTCAATTCTCGTTGTACAAACTGTTGTTGATATTTCACCTGCCCCGGCCTCTACATAAGCCATTGGAACGCGAAGACACGTCATTACTGTTTGTTTATTTGAAAAATATAGGCACTCGCAATGACGGTCATTCGCAATGATAAAAACCGGCTTTCGAGACAGCCCCCGAGTACGCCCCTTTTTGAGACAGTCCGATGGAAAAATCTGCCCCTCGACCGGGTCACTGCTATCAAAGAGGGTTTATTCTCCGGAAGAAAAATGGGAAGGGGCGAGGGGACGAAGGTTATAGCGGGAGGCCATCACCTCGCCATAGGCACCGCACGAGCGGATAGCGACCAGGTCGCCGCGCCGGGTCACGGGAAGATTGACGGCCTTACCGAAGCAATCCGCCGACTCGCAGACAGGCCCCACCACGTCGTACGCCTCCCTGTCGGGCGAAGTCGAGGTGAGATTCTCGATGCGGTGGTAGGCCTGGTAGAGGGCCGGACGGAGAAGGTCATTCATGCCGGCATCGAGGATAACGAACTCCTTGTCCGTCCCCTTCTTGACATAGAGAACGCGGGAGATCAACGAGCCACATTGGGCGACGATCGAGCGGCCCGGCTCAAAGTGCACCTGCTGTCCCGGCAATGCCTCGAAGCCCGTGGCAAATGCCTCGAAGTAATCGGCAAAACCGGGGATGGGAGAGGCATCCGGTCGCTCGTAGTCCACCCCCAACCCTCCACCGAAGTTGATACGCGTGGCGAGGAGGCCGTGTCCCACGAGGTGACGTTGTACCTCGTTGGCCCGAGCGCACAAGTCGCGAAAGACGGTCGGGTCGGTGATCTGCGAGCCGACGTGGAAGTGCAAACCGCTCCACTCGACGTTCGACAACCCCTGGCAGTAACGGATGGCCCTCTCCAGGTCGCGAAGGGGGAACCCGAACTTGTTCTCCTCGATGCCCGTGGTGATATAGTGGTGCGTGTGCGCGTCCACGCCGGGGTTAACGCGCAGGGCAACACGCGCGATCTTGTCGAGCGAGACGGCAATGTCATTGATCACTTCCAACTCGGGAAAAGACTCGCAGTTGAAACACGAGATCCCCCGCTCCAGGGCAAGGCGAATCTCTTCATCGCTCTTCCCCACACCGGCATAGACGATGCCGGCAGCAGGGAAGCCGTTCTCGAGGGCCGCCGCAACCTCGTTGCCGCTGACGCAGTCCGCTCCCACTCCATGTTCCCGGATGACCGCCAGCAGGCGGGGATTGGCGTTCGCCTTCACCGCGTAGTGAAGGTGAAACCCGTGTCGCCCGGCCTCCCGGACGGCCACCCGGAGAGTCTCTCGTAACAATTCGAGATCGTAATAATAAAAAGGAGTCTTTAACTCCTGGAATCGTTGTATAGTCGCGGTAGTCATAATAGTCAAGATGAATGGTTACTCGTTGTCGAACAAGGCCCGGCCGAGGGCGACCAGCGCGCGTTGCTTGTCGGCTTGCCGAACAAGAAGGGAGACGCTGTGCTCACTGGCCCCGTAGGAGACGATGCGCAGGGGAATCTCCCGGAGGGCATGAAGGGCGCGGGCGATGACCCCGGGGGTGTCGGCACGGAAATCCCCCACGACGCAAATGATCGAGAGAGCGTGCTCGACCTCGATGGTACCGTAACGCTCCAGCTCCTTGACGATCCGGTCGAGGTGACGGGTATCGTCGATGGTGAGGGAGATGGCGACCTCGGAGGTGGCGATCATATCAATGGGTGTCTTCCACGCCTCGAATATCTCGAAAACCGTGCGGACAAAGCCGTAGGCGAGTAGCATGTTGCTCGACTTGATCTTGACGGCGGTGATATCGTCCTTGGCGGCAACAGCCTTGAAGTCGCACGCGGGGCTATCCTTGTCAATTAACGTGCCCTCGTCCGCGGGATTCAGCGTGTTTTTCAAACGCACGGGGACGCTGGCACGCTTGGCGGGCTGGATGCTGGAAGGATGGAGGATCTTGGCCCCGAAGTAGGCCAGCTCGGCGGCCTCGTCGAAGGAGAGAAGGCGAACGGGGCGCGTGTTCTTGACGTGACGGGGATCGTTGTTGTGTAGCCCGTCGATGTCGGTCCATATCTGGATCTCGGCGACATTCAAAATCCCGCCGATGATCGCTGCCGAATAGTCGCTCCCGCCCCGTTTGAGATTATCGATCTCCCCCTGGGCGTTCCGGCAGACAAAGCCCTGGGTGATGACCAATCGCCCGGCAGAAGGGTCGGCGAGAAGCCGATGGAGATTCTGCTTTATATAAAAGTAATCCGGCTCGCCGTCCTTATCAATACGCATGAAATCAAGGGCGGAGATCAAGGTCGACGGGATCTCTTGCTCCTGCAAATAGTAGTGCATCAGGGTTGTCGAGATGATCTCCCCCTGGGCCACGACGGCCTTCTCCTGCAAGGGATAGAACTCCTTGTTGACGAACGAACGCAGGTAAGTGAAGATGGTTTGGAGGAACTCCTTCCCTTCGCGGATGTACTTGCTCGTGGAGAAAAGCTCGCTGTTCACGATCAGGTAATTGATCTCCATATCCCGGATAACGTCCAACGCCTCTTGTCGCCGTCCCCGGTAGAGGTGATCGGCAATCTCCACGAGGGAGTTGGTAGTGCCGGACATGGCCGAGAGCACGACGATCTTGGGCACGTCGTCCCGGGAGACGAGAGCGGCCACTGCCTGGATGCGCTGGGCATTGCCCACGGAGGTTCCTCCAAATTTTAATACATTGGTATATTCCATCGTAAACTCTTTAAAACGCGGTATCTTTCGTTAACGGGCGCGAAGATTGTCGTTAGGATTTACTCCTGCAAATCGCGCAAGTGATTTTAACAAATTGCAATCGGGCTGTTGAAAATAGCAGCGCACCACTCGTCACGCCCGCGGTGAGCGTGATAGACGAGGCCCAACGAGAGGGCCTTCTCCCGGATGCGGGGAAGGTCAACAAGGTAGTACCCGCTCGTGACGAGCGTTCCGCCCGCCCGGAGAACGCCCGCGTAACGAGGCATATCTTCCAGCAAGATATTCCTGTTGATGTTGGCCAAGATCAGGTCATAGCGCTCGCTCCCGTCGAGCAGGCGTACGTCCCCGAGGCGGATCGTGACATCGCGCACGGGGTTAGCGGCAAGGTTATCGAGTGCATTGCGGTAGGCCCACTCGTCGATATCGATACCGGTCACCCGACCGGCACCGACCTTGGCGGCCAGGATAGAGAGGATCCCCGTACCACACCCCATGTCCAGCACCTCTTTGCCGTCGAGGGGTTGCAACGCCAGGATCGCCTCGATCATCAGCACGGTGGTGGCGTGGTGGCCCGTGCCAAAACTCATCCTGGGGTCGATGACGATGTCGTGCTCGAAGCCCGGTAGGGCATCGTGAAATCCCGCCCTCACCCGGACACGGTTGGCCACGACAACGGGCGTGAAACTCTCCTCCCAGAGCTTGTTCCAGTCCCGGTTCTCAATCTCTTCGATCTCCCAGGTGACGGTGTACCCCGCCCGGAAGAGGGGCAAGGCCGCCACCTGCTCCATCGTCCCGGGATGGAATTGAGCGGACAGGATGTAGGCCTTGATCCCGTCGTCGGTGTAAACGAAACTCTCGAATCCTTGCTCGCCCAAGTAAGCGACGAGGATCTCCGCGACCTCTTCGTCGTGCGGCGCGACGTGGAACGTAACCTCGGTGTAGTACATGTTATTTGTTTTTTTGCCGCGAATGTAGGAAAAATCGGGCGAAGTGCCCACGATGGCCCCGCCGGTCGGTCAAACGAAAAACGGGCTTTCCACGCAGCGCGCGCCACGTCGAAAACCCGTCCGGCCGAGCGTGTTTCCCTTAAAGAATCATCTGCGGCATAAATTCAAAACTGTTGTAGATCGGCCGTAGGCGATCGGTGTTATAGAACTTCTGAACGTCGACCAACTTCTTGGAACTCGTGATGATCTCGATGGGGGCGTTATCGTAGCGCCCGTTTCTCAAGATAACCAATCGCCCGTGCAATCCCTTGTTGATCAAGTCCAGGGCAAGATTGCCGTAGGCCATCGGCACGATGGAATCCATGGCATCCGGGTCGCCACAACGCACCATGTAGCCCAGTTTCTGGTTAATGGTGTTGATGATCTCCCCCTTGTTGAAACGCGGGGTAAGCTCCTTCAACTGGAGCGAGATGATATCCCCGATGCCGCCCAACTTCTTGTGGCCAAACATGTCGGTCTCCTCTCCCTGGAAGACCATCTCCGCGCCGGAGAAGGTGGCTCCCTCGGAGACAAGTACCACGGAATACCTGCTGGGATTCGTGTAACGATCCTCGCAGAGCAACTCCGCCAGCCGCTCGATGTTAAATTGAAATTCCGGGATGACGCACCGGTTGGCCGCGCCGGCGAGGGTAGGCAACATGGCCGTGAAACCCGCGTAGCGCCCGAACACCTCCAGCACCAGGATCCGCTCGTGCGAACCGGCACAGGTGCGCAAGTCGTGGGTCATGGCGATGGTGCGGGTGATGCAGGTGCTAAAGCCGATACAGTAATCCGTTCCAGGCACGTCGTTGTCCATCGTCTTAGGGATCGCCACCACCTTGATCCCCTCTTGACTCAGGCGGACGGCATAGCTCAGCGTGTCGTCGCCCCCGATGGGGATGAGGTAGTCGATCCCGATGTACTCCAGGTTTTTCAACACCTCCGGGGTTAAATCGTTGATCTCGTCCGTGTACTTGTCCTGCAAGTGGGCAGGCACCCTCGCCTTGGGCACGTGCGAGGCGCGTGTCCGGGAGGTATGGAGAAACGTGCCCCCGGTACGCCCCGCCTTGTTGACAATGTCCTCGGTAAGCGCATAGTAGTGTTGTGAATTATCCACGTGGGGATCCCGGACCATGTCTACAAGTCCCCCCCAGCCGCGCCGGATGCCAATCACCTTGTACCCCTCTCGTAATGCCCTGATGGTGACGGCTCGTATAGCAGGATTCAATCCCGGGACATCACCCCCACCGGTTAAAATTCCAATGATTCCTTTCGTTTTGTGTTGTTTCATAATGCAATATTATTTGGTAAAAAAACGAACGAAGGTAAACAAAAAGTTTGATTCTTGCCTATTTTCAAGGATGAAGTAGTATATTTGTCGAGTTTTTCGTGTATACTAAATAGATTGCTTTTAAAATATGGGAAACTTTCAATCATTCTGGGAAAACGCGGGCACATGTAGATACCTTTTGATCGCCTTGGCGCTCCTATTCCTAACCTATATATACTATATAGTATACAGGGTCATCGTGATCCTGCACGAGGAAAGAGACCCGGAAGAGCAAGAGGAGGAGGGCGTTTCCGTGATCATCACGGCCCACAACCGTGTCGCCTCTTTGCGAAAAAACTTGATCGGCTTTTTAATACAGGATTACGACAACTACGAAGTGATCGTCGTGGACGACTGTTCGGAGGACGACACGGAGGAGCTATTGTCGGAGTTGCAGAAGGAGTATCCCCGCCTCAAGTACACCCATATCTACCCGAACACGAAGTTTCGCTTCACCAAAAAATTGGCCATTAACATCGGCATACTCTCGGCCCAATACGACATTTTACTCTTCTCCGAGGCAAACTGTTATCCCGCGTCCTCCTCCTGGGTCCGCACGATGCGCGCCTGCTTTAAAAAGGAGACGGCGGTCGTGGTGGGATTCTCGAATTTCCGGGCGAGGAAGCGTCCCTTCGCGTGGAAACGCTACTTCCGGTTCACCCATTTCCTGGAGATGTTACTCTTGGCAAAATCCCTGAAAACCATCCTGGGAGACGGTTGCAACATGGCGTATCGAAAATCGTATTACATGCGCAACAGGGGATTCGCCGGGGACACGCAATCCTACATAGGATACGATCACGACATGGTACAAGAACTCTCCAAGTACGGGAAAGTGAAGGTCATCAAAAAACCGGAAAGCTACATGTACGTGGATGAAAACAAGGAGTCGGACGACACCTCCTATTATTTTGCCAGCAAGGCCAGGTGGCCGCTCTCCTTACGACTGCAAACGGGCTTAGACAAAAGCATACGCGTATCGATATACCTTCTCTCGTTATTCTTGATCTTCTCGAAAATCCTTCCGGGATATTTATGGATTTTAGTCGTCTCCGTCTTTTTATTGGACGTGATCTCTATAAATATTTTCGCCCAACGTTTCAAACAACAGAATTTATTGCTAACTTCGTTCGTTGCCAATATGGCGGGCTTCGCTTACAGGTGGTACTGGAGTGGATATTCATTTTTTAATTCCAAGAAATGGAGATAACTAATAATTTATCAGAGAAAGCGCTCCACGACTACGCGATCGTGAAAAAAGCCATCACGGGAGACGAAAGCGCTTTCACTGAATTGTTTGAACGCTACAAGGAATCTGTCTTTTTCATGATCCTCAAGATGGTCAATAACCGGACGGATGCCGAGGACTTGATGTTCGAAGCCTTTGAAAAAGCATTTTCCAGTTTGAACTACTACTCCCCGCAATTCGCGTTCAGCACGTGGTTATTCAAGATCGCCTCCAACAACACGATTGATTTCATACGCAAGAAAAAAACACTGTTGGTCTCCATCGATAAAAACGACATCCATTCGGACGACCGGGGGGGAATCTATAATATCCAGGCAGACACCCTAAGCCCCGAGGAGGAAGCCATCCGGAGCCAACGCGCCCAATTTATGCGAGAAAAAGTGGCATTGCTGAAAGGGCGCTACCGGCGCCTGATCGAGCTACGTTACTTCGAGGAGTTCTCCTACGAAGAGATAGCGGTCGAGTTAAATATTCCCATAGGCACCGTCAAGGCTCAACTCTTCCGGGCAAGAGAATTACTGCTAAACATCTTAGAAAAGAGCGAGATCGCCGGAAAAGAGGAGTACCTTTAGCCAAACGTATCACCGGGCGCTCCCCGGAAAGAGTTGTTAAAGAAAACTTTTTATATTGAAAAGGAAGAGGCGGTTAACAAGGAACGCGTATATTTGCGTCACCTGGCTCACACGAGAGCCGAAAACTAAGTAATCTACCAATTAACTGATTTATTTTATGAAAAATGTTTCTTTAGGAGTAAACGTGTTACTGTCAGTAGCGGTTATAGTGTTGTATGTTCTCTATTTTTCAGGCCAAGAAAAGGCGGCAAGTACGCGATCGGAGGCAGCTCCCGCCGGGACAGAGGCCAAAATCGTCTACTTGAACATGGACTCTTTGCTAACTAATTACATCCAGTCCAAGGAGTTGAACGAGGCTTACCTGAAAAAGATGGAGGCGAACCGGACGGAATTAAACTACAAGGTGAAAACGTGGACGCAGGCAGGGGAAGAGTTCCAGCGGAAGGTGGATAATAACGGCTTCCTCACCCGGGAACGGGCCAACCAAGAGTATGCCGACCTGATGCTCCAAAAAGAAAAATTAGAGAAACTGGAGCAAGAGATGCGTGAAACGGCCCTCCGGGAACAGATGGAGTTAAACCAGAAGTTATACAATATCATCGTGACCTTCTTGTCCGAATACAATAAAGAGAAAGGCTATAACCTGATCTTGAGCACCACGCTGGGGGGGAATGTTTTTTATGCCGAGCCGGGCTTCGACATCACCCACGAGGTGGTTAGCCAACTCAATGCCAGGTATATAAAGAAATAATGAGAAGAGAGATATATAGAAAAAACGGTCGCCACGAGAGTGATCTTTTTCATGCAACATGAAAGATTTTAACTATTCGGTAGAGATCATAGCAGAGCCGGGCGAGGTCTTCGCGGCCTTGACGAACCCGATCCAGATCGAGGCATGGAGCGGTTTTCCCGCGGAGATGCAGGCGGAAGAGGGATTTCTCTTTTCGCTCTGGGAAGGAGACATCTGCGGGATCAACTTGAAGGTGATCCCCGACCGCTTGCTGGTGCAGGAATGGTTCTTCGGCGAGACGGAACACCCCTCGATCGTGACGTTGCGCTTGAAGAGAGCGGGCGATCGAACGCGCGTGGAGTTGACCCACGAAAATATCCCGGACGAGGTGTACGACGAGATCACAAAAGGATGGGACGCGTACTACCTCGGCGCGCTCAAGGGGATGCTGGAGATGTATTAGCGCGTTTAGTCTTAGACGTTGATACGAAAATAACACTTTAATAATTACTGAACATGAAATTTTTTATTGACACGGCGAACGTGGAGCAAATCAAAGAAGCGAACGACATGGGCGTGCTGGACGGGGTCACCACGAATCCCTCCCTGATGGCCAAAGAGGGGATCAAAGGCGAGGAAAACTGCCGGAAGCACTACGTGACCATCTGTAACATCGTCAACGGGGACGTGAGTGCAGAGGTGATCGCCACCCAGTACGAGGGGATGATCCGCGAAGGCGAAGAGTTGGCCGCCCTGCATCCGAATATCGTGGTGAAAATCCCTTGCACCGCGGATGGGATCAAGGCCATTAAATATTTCTCCAGCAAAGGTATTCGCACGAACTGCACGCTGGTATTCTCCCCCGGTCAAGCGTTATTGGCGGCCAAAGCCGGAGCCACGTACGTCTCCCCCTTCGTGGGCCGGCTGGATGACATCTCCAGCGACGGCATCGAGCTGGTAGAAAAGATCGTGAACATGTACGCCACCTATGGCTTTCATACAAACGTGTTGGCCGCCTCCATCCGTAGCACGCAACACATCATCCAGTGTATCGAGGCGGGAGCCGACGTGGCCACCTGTCCCTTGAGCGCCATCAAGGGGTTATTGAAACATCCGCTGACCGATAGCGGCTTAGCCACTTTCCTGGCCGACCACGAGCGAGTAAACAGGTAAAACCGGCGGCCATGTACGTGCGATTGTTCGAGGATAATCCAAACGAACGAGAGATCCGCAAGATCGGCGACCTGCTACGACGAGGGGGCGTGATCATCTATCCCACGGACACTATTTACGCGATCGGATGCACTATCCATAACGTGAAAGCCATACAGCGGGTTTCAGCCCTAAGAGGCGTGAAACCCGAAAAGGCCCACTTCTCCGTGATATGCAAAGACTTGAGCGAGGTCGCCACGTACGCCAAGGTAAACAACGAGGTCTTTCGAGTGATGAAACGATGCCTGCCCGGGCCTTTTACCTTTGTGTTACCCGGCACGACGAAACTCCCCAACCTGCTCATGATGAAAAGAAAAACGATAGGCATCCGTATCCCCGATAACTTCATCACGCGGGCCATCACGACCGAAATAGGCTCTCCGCTGTTGACCACCTCCGTGAAAGGCGTTCCCAACGAAGATGACGAGTACATCACCGATCCCGAACTGATCCACGAGAAATACGAACACCTCGTCGATTTAGTCATCGGCGGCGGATACGGGAAAAATATCCCGTCAACGGTGATCGATTGCACGGGCGAAGAGATGGAGATCATACGACAAGGTGCCGGCGAACTCTGAACTTCCCCTCTCAACTATCGCCTTGACGCTCCTGTCGCGCGGCGCACCGCGCATGAGCCGCCACGACGCGGGCGTGAAAAGGGCACGCGCCACTCGCCGGATGGCAACCCGTATGGCACCGGTCACCCCGCCCCGTTACTCTACCGTGACCGACTTCGCGAGGTTACGCGGCTGATCGACATTACAACCGCGCATCACGGCCACGTGATACGCGAGCAGTTGCCAAGGGAGTATCGCCAGCAAAGGCGACAACGCCTCGTGGCACGGGGGAATCTCGATCACGTGGTCGGCCAGCTTATAAATATCCGTGTTCCCGCGCGTGGCGACGGCAATCACCTTCCCCTTACGCGTCTTCACCTCCTGGATATTGCTCACCACCTTCTCGTAAAGTTTATCGCTCGTGGCCAGCACGAAGACGGGCATCGTCTCGTCGATCAACGCGATAGGCCCATGTTTCATCTCGGCAGCAGGGTATCCTTCGGCGTGGATATAAGATATCTCCTTCAATTTCAGGGCACCCTCCAGCGCGACGGGGAAAAGAATACCGCGACCCAAGAAAAGCGCGTTCGTGACCTCCTTATACAAGGCTGCGATCTCCCGGATCTTCTCCTCCCCGGCCAGGATCTCCGCGATCAGGGCCGGAACGCGTGTCAACTCGCGAATCAACACCCGATACTCTTCTACCGACAACGCTTGTCGCTTGTTCCCCAGCAGAAAAGCCATCATCGCGAGGACGGTGATCTGCGACGTGAAGGCCTTCGTGCTGGCCACGCCGATTTCAATCCCCGCGTGCGTGTAAACCCCGGCATCGGTCTCGCGTGAGATCGAGGATCCGGCGACATTACAGATTCCCAGGATCGTGGCCCCCGACTCCTTCACGAGACGAATCGCGGCGAGCGTGTCGGCGGTCTCCCCGCTCTGGGAGATAGCGATCACCAGGTCATCCTTGTCGACGATCGGGTTCCGATACCTGAATTCAGAGGCATACTCCACCTCAACGGGCAGGCGAGCGTACTCCTCAAAGAGATACTCCCCGACAAGCGCCGCGTGCCACGAGGTGCCACACGCGACGATAATGATCCTTCGTGCCTCGATCAACCGGGGCATCACGTCGAGAATCCCGCCGAGGAAGATCTTGCTCTCGTCCATGGCGATGCGCCCGCGGAAGGTGTCGGTCACCGAGTGCGCCTGCTCGTGGATCTCTTTCAACATGAAATGTGCGTAATTCCCCTTGTCGATGCTGTCGATATGCAACTGGATCGTCTTGATATCCGGGGTCTTCACGTCATTGTAAAGGTCTTTCAAGTCGAGACTTTCGGAGGTGATGACGGCCACCTCCTCGTCGTTCATGTAGACCACGCGATCGGTATACTCGATAATCGGCATGGCATCCGAGGCGAGGAAATACTCGTGCTCGCCGATGCCGATCACGAGCGGGCTGCCCTTGCGCGCGGCAATCAGGCGCCCCGGCTCCTCCTCGCAGAGGATCACGAGGCCATAGGCCCCCACGACCCTCGTCAGGGCCAACCGCGTGGCCAACTCGGCATCGACCTCTTGCTCACGGTACACGTCCTCGATGAGATTCGCCAGCACCTCGGTATCGGTGTCGGTATAAAAAACGTATCCCCTATTCATCAACTCCTTCTTCAGGTGGACGTAATTCTCGATGATGCCGTTGTGCACGACGTGGAACGTCCCGTGCATCGAGCGATGCGGGTGCGCATTCGCGTCGCTCGGCTCACCGTGGGTAGCCCAACGCGTATGCCCCATCCCGACGGAGCCGCCGACATCCTCGTCCCGCGCGAGGGCCTGCAGGTCCTTCACCTTGCCCTTGCACTTGTAAACATGTATTCCACTGTTAAAGAGAGCTATCCCCGCGGAATCATACCCGCGGTATTCGAGACGTTGTAACCCTTTTATCAAGATGGGATAAGCGGTTCTATCCCCCACGTAAGCAACTATTCCACACATGATTTTTCTATTTTGAAATTCGCTGTAACTTCTCCATGATCGTTTCAAACAACCTGTTCTTCCGGTCGATATGCTCGAGTATATTCTTCACGGTAGGATGACTATCGAACTCGCCGCGCACGTTCTCGAAGTCCGACTGCCGGATCTCCTCCTCCCCGTCGATCCCGAATCCCACCCGCGCCTTCAGCGTAAACTCCTTGCGGGCATCCTCGTACATCATCTTGTCTAACGCGACGACCGCCTCCCGCCACTCTTTTATGAACTCCACCAGCCGCTCCACGGTGACATCCGTCACGTCGATGCCCGCCTCGCTCTTCAGGCGCGAGACGGTCCAGTGCCACGTCCAATCGGCGTAACGATCCTTCCACGCCCGGCACATATCGTTCACCAAGACGAGCGAGGCAACACTCCCCTTCTCGATTCCCTCGATCATCCGCGCCACCTCCTCGGCCGGTGCCAGCAAACCCGCTATATCCACCCACTCGCCCGTGCCTCCTTCCCCGAAGGCGAGCGCCAGCCGCATCTCCTCTTCGTTCGAGAAACTCGAGCGTTCAAGACGATCCACGATGCCGTTACCCAAGAACTTGGTAATTCCCAAGCGGTAAAGATAAATTCCCCGGCGCGCGGCGCGGCGCGTGATCTTGGTATTATTAAACATGTAATACTCCGACGTCCGTCCCGACACGCGTTCCAGCTCCTCGAGGATCGCGCGTCCCCGGATCATCTTCTGGACAGAGTAGGGGCTTAACATGTTAAAGACGATGCTATCCAGCGGTCGTTCCTCCCGACGGCGATCGCGCAGGGGCCATTTCTGGACGTCGCGAATCGTGCCGATGCTCCGCAGGTTCACCCCCGGGGCGAGATAGCTCTCGTCGGTATTCTCGATAAGGTAAGAGAAAGGCATATCCGAGGTATCAATATTCCGGTAGTGGCGCCCCATGACAAGGGAGAAAGCACCGATCTTCGCCGGCCACAGGATATAGGAATCGCTGGCCGTCTTGCTCCCGCGTTCAATGATCCCCTGGTGAATGGGGCCAAGCTTGTACATGTGATTACTCTGGTTGGAACCGCTACCGGCATTGAGAAACGCGAAATAAGCGGCGATGAGGAGCGTCGACTTGTGATGAGAAACGGAATACGGCCCCGCGAATATCGAGCAAGCCTCCCCGTGAAACCCCTGGCAATTGGCGGCGAAGAGAGAGTGCTCGGCGGAATACTGCTTGCCGAGGAGGGTACCCTGTCCCACGAAACAGCAGGTGATCACCGACGATTCACTGACGGAACTCCCGCTGGAAGTGATGAAATGCTTGGCGATGACCCCCGGCCCCACGTAAGCGGGATCCTCCCGCGAGCTATTGATACTCCCGTCCTCCAAGCGGTACACCCCTTCCACGCGGGCGTATGGCCCGACGTTGACATTCAGTATCGTGCGACACCCCGACAAGTGGGCCCCCTCGGCGATGATCCCCGTGGAGGACTCGATACGCCGGGTGTACTCGTCAATCAAATCCCGAAGGTGGGCGATCAAGGCGGGCCGGTGGCGATAGAAGGCCATCAAGTAAGCTATATGAGCCGACAACTCGTTGAAGATAGGCACCTCGCGGCCGCCGCTCTCGGTGAGCACGGAGACACGCGTGCCGTTCCCGAAACGCGAGGGGCCGTCCACCGCCAGCGTATCAACACACTCGATCACGACCTCTCGCTCGACGCGGTAGTTCGCGACGTAATTCTTGACCTGATGGATGTAAACATCATCCTCGATCACGCAATTATGGAGGGTCGCGTTATAAATCCCGGAGCATCGCGCGAGATCACCCGCGAAAGTGACCTGTCGCCGGAAGATACCGAGGTAGATATCCCCCGACAAGTGGGTATTCCGCACCCGATCGGCAATGAAACCCTCTTTCACCTTTACCCGCGACCAATCGTCGCACGAACAACCGTGCCCGCGTAGTATCTCGATTTCCCGGGCGGAGATAGCTCGATATTCCATCACGCGCGCCATCTCTTTTCGTGACTCTCGCTCGCGCCCGCCCGGCAGGAACCTACCGTAAAAGTACCACCCGTGCCGCCCGCCGCCGGGTTAGAATAGGGATACGCTATATACTTTTCCATGATCTACTTTTCTCTTTAGCATATACAATCAGTTACCGGCTACCGGAACGAAAGTGATCGTTCCCGTAAAATCGAGACCACCCCTCCCGGTTGCCGAGATGCAAATGTAAAAATAAATGGCAAGAATTTATCTTGGGAGCAAGATTATTCGCTCCCGGGGCGACGCGGTGTCCCCGGGCACTCCCCCTGTCGCCATCAACATTTTTCCACCGGCCGAGGCATCCTTGCCGGTATGCCCGGGTGCAATCCCTTTTGAGACAACCCCGAAACGGCAAGTTGAGATGCACCCGGCGGAGGCTGTTTTGGAACTTTCGATTTTCCTTTTTACCTTTACAAGCCAAATCGTAATTTCGTTAAATTAAATAGATTAAAGTATGAAACGTCTATTCGTATTTTTGATCGCGGCTCTCGTCTCCACGATGCCCGTGAAGTCTCAAATCGGGCAAGAGATGAAAGCGTTCCGGGACAAGGAAGGGGTAACGGTGACCCTCTTAACACCATCGCTCTACAGTTTATACCAGAAGGAGAATCTCGGGCGGCTCCCCGGTGAGATCTTGAAACAATTAAAGGAGGTCAACGTGCTCCGGGTAGACCGGCGACAGGCCTCGCCCGTTTTAAAAGAGGAGATGAGCCGGCGCTTCCAGCCCATCCTTGATAACGAGGCCAAGTATGCATTGACGGAGAGCCGCCAACTTCCCGGCGGGGAGGAACGGCTGTACATCCATCAACAAGAGAGCGAGATCCGCTCGCTGGTGCTGTGGAGCGAAAGCGAACGGGAGATCGTCCTCATCGAGTTAAAGGGAACTATCCAACCGGAACGAGCGCGTGCACTCTCCGGTATCTTGCAGGTAAAAGGACTGGAACGACTGGCCTACATCCTCGCCCCCGAACAGGAGGAGGAGATCCTTGCCCGCGACCCACTGGATCCCGGCGATTTCCTGCAAGGATTTCGCCGACGGCATCGCTCGCCGGTCGACAGCCTGTGGCCGGGGGGATTCTTTGACGGGTTCGGCGGTCATTTTGACGACATGGACGCGATGATCGGGCAAGTAGAAGAGATGTTCGAACGAATGAGACGCGGCGAGGGCATAGATAACGGCGAGGGAATACACGACTCTTATTCGCGAGGCTTGGAAGTGACCCGGGAAAACGGGAAGACCCGGATCAAGGTAAACGGCAGTAACGTGGAGGTCTTGTACCTCATCGACGGGCAAGTGTTCGCCGCGGACAGCCTCACCTCCATCCCGGACGAGATCGTCACCGTCGACATGCTTGACGCGCCCGACGATCCCAAGAAAGCATACGTGGTCATCAACACGTTTCAGGCGACCGGGCGGTTCACCGGGTTCTCCGACGGGACACTGCGTTTCAGGCACGAGAACCAGGATTATATCTTCAACATCGCCAAACTTCCCGCCCCCGTTCTCCTGGTGAATAACCGGCCGACCAGGGATTTTCGCGTAAATCCATCCGATATCATCCAGATCCGCCCGGCCACCGCGCTGGAGCGTGCCTTGTTCGGGTTCCCCTCGATCGAGGTGATCATCGTCACGCGGTAACGAGACTCCCGGATGACTTGACGAAGGGCGCGGCCGAAGCTATCCACACTTCAACCGCGCCCTCGCGATAATAACGAACGAGGCCCGATACGGCCTCTCGATCATCAATAGACGATCGTCATCTCTTCCAGCAAATTTTTCGCCCCGGCGATCTTATCAATGACGAACAGCACGTAGCGCGTATCCACGTTAATGCACCGTTGCAAGTTCTCCTCGAAATCAATATCCCCGGACATGGCTTCCGAGTTCCCGTCGAACGCGGCGCCGATCAGTTCCCCGTTAGCGTTAATCACGGGAGATCCCGAGTTACCGCCCGTGATATCGTTATTCGTGATAAAGCAGGTCACCAGGTAATCTTTCCCGTATGGGGCGAAATCCCGCGCCGCGTACAGCTCTTTCAACTTCGCCGGCACCTCGAACTCCCCGCCGGCCGGGCCTTCCTTCTCCATGACCCCGGTCAACGTCGTGTAGTAATCGTAAATCACCCCGTCCTTCGGCCGGTAACTCCCCACCTTGCCGTACGTCAGGCGAATCGTGGAATTAGCATCCGGGGACCAGGCCTTCTCCGGGTTCATCTTCATCAGCCCGTCGACGAAGAGGCGACTCCCCTTCTCGATGTCGCGGCGCGCCCCCGCGGTCTCGCCGTTCACGCGCGCGTAGAGCGTCCGGAGATCTTTCCCCGCCCGGTAAACGATATCGGCATCGAGCTTCTTCAACACCGGGTTGTCGATAAAGGCGTCCAGTTTCTCCGGATGCGCGAAGATCGATTTGGCGTACATCTCCCGGGCAAATTTCTTGAAATCGCCCTTGTATTTTTTCTGCACCAGTTGAAAAAACTCCGGCCAGTTCCCCGCGTCCACCTTGTCGCGGTATATCTCGAAGAGCACAGCCACGAGTTGTTCGTCAATCCCCGCGTTCATGTTCTCGAAAAACCGGGTCGTGGCCTCCTTCAAGCGCTCCCGCAGGTTGGCCTTCCTGTTATCCGGGGTATCCGGGGAGCACAACACCTCGATCGCGTTCCCGATCTCGTAAGCGAAACGGGGCAACTCGGGGGCGAACAACGCCTCGCCCAAGTAGGCCGTGGTCACGGATCCTTCACGCGCGGAGCGATAGCCTTCCTTGATCCATTCCAGCGCCTTCCCATAACGGGCGACGCGCGCGGGATCTGCATTCACCCAGGCGGTGAAGTCCCGTTCGACCTGCAACTTCGTGGCCATCGTGTTCAGGTTACGCAAGGCGATATTCTGCTCGCGAGAGTACTTCCAGTAATTGGCGCACTGCGCGTACATGGCGGCATACTGTATACGCGTCTTCGGGGATGCATCCATGCCCGCTTTCATCACGCGCAAGATCTCGGTGCGCACCTCGTGACGGATCGTGTTCGTGACCTCCATCGTCTCCTCCAGGCCGAAACTGGTCAGGAAGTGGTCGGTAGAACCGGGGAAGCCCATGACCATCGCGAAATCCCCATCCTGCACCCCCTTGGCCGACACGGGGAAAAAGTGGCGCGGCCGCAACGGGACGTTCGCCGGCGAGTAGGCTGCCGGCTCGCCGTCAGGAGCGGTATAGATCCGCAACAAAGAGAAATCCGCCGTGTGCCGGGGCCACATCCAGTTGTCGGTATCCCCGCCAAACTTGCCCATGCTTTGCGACGGGGCACCCACCAGGCGCACGTCCGGGTAAATCTTGTAGACGAAGAGGAAGAACTGGTTGCCCTCGAACATCGACTGCACCTGGGCCACCAGCTTCTTCCCGGCCACGGCCTCTTTCACGATCTCGCGGGAGACCGTCGCGATGGCCGCGTCGCGTTCGCTCTCGCTCATCCCGTCGTTCAAGGTGGCGTTCACGCGGCCGGTAACGTCCTCCATCCACTGGAGGATCGAGGCGGAGGTGCCGGGATTGCTGATCTCCTCTTGCAAAGAGTAGGCCCAGAATCCATTCGAGAGATAGTCGTGCTCCACCGTCGACTGCTCCTGGATCAGGCTAAAGGCACAGTGATGGTTGGTCATCACCAGCCCTTTCGGCGAGATGATCTCGCCGGTACAGAAATGACTAAACGGGCGGCCCGTCCGTCCCAGGCCCACCACCGCGTCCTTCAGGCAGGCCTGGTTCACCGAGTAAATATCTTCCGCGCTCAACTTGCACCCCATCTCGCGCATCGTGTCCATGTTTTTATTTAACAAGGAGAGCAACCACATGCCCTCGTCCGCTCGCGTCGCGAACGCCGCGAACAGGGCGATCATAATAATAAAAAACTTCTTCATCAGTTTAACTTTTACTTTTTAAAGGGATTATTTAATTTCAATTTATCATTCCATTTCATTTTTCCCCGTTGATTTGAAACTCCCGCGAAGGTATATAAAAAAGGAACATGAAAACAGGGATCGTTCCCGCTTCCCGTGTTTTTATTTCATGTCCCTTATCGTTTTTTCATGAAATCCCCTATCTTCGCGGCCAAACGAAAAAAGTTATGAACGACACGTTTTTTATGATCGCGCCCCCCGGAGAATTCGAACAAGGACTCTGGGGGCTTATCGTGAAGGGGGGATGGCTCATGATCCCCATCTTCCTGCTCTCGCTGGTCGCCGTCTACGTCGCGTGCGAGCGTTTCTGGGCCATCCGGAAGATTCGCGTCGAGGAGAGCGCGTTCGCGCGGGAGATTCACGGGCTGCTCGTCGCCGGCAAAACGGACGAGGCCCGGGCACGATGCGCCGGCCAGGATACCCTCCTCGCGCGCGTCCTCGCCAAGGGCATCGCCCGCCTGGGTGGCTCTCCCGGGGAGATCCGGCAAGCGATGGAAGAACGGGCCAACATTGAAATCGCGCGCCTCGGCAAGGGAACGCCCCTGCTCGCCTCTTGCGCCGGGACGGCCCCCATGATCGGGTTTCTCGGCACGGTCATCGGCATGATTCAAGCCTTCTACGACATGGCCTCCGCCGGGAGCAACATCGACATCGGCCTGCTCTCGCGCGGCATCTATACCGCCCTCATCACCACCGTCGCCGGCCTCATCGTGGGCATCATCGGCAACCTCGCCTTCAATCACCTCGTCGCGATGATCGACACGCGGACACATTGGCTGGAAGGCATCATCGAGGCGTTCGCCGAGATCCCCCTCCTGTCGCTTGAACGCTAACCCCTTTCTACCGCATGGCCCTCAAACGCGCGCGTAAAATCAACCCCCGCTTCAGCATGGCATCCATGACGGATATCGTCTTCCTGTTGCTCCTCTTCTTCATGATCTCCTCCACGTTGATCAATCCCAACGCCCTGCGCCTGCTGCTCCCCGAAAGCACTAACCAGGTTCCCGATCGTCCCCACGTCACCGTCGCCATCGACCGAAACCTCGTCTTTTACCTGAACGAGAAGGTGACCCCCTTCTCCCTCCTCGAAGAGCGCTTGAACGAGGTATTAAAAGGCACACGCGATCCCCGTATTTCCGTGCAAGCCGACAAGAGCGTGCCCGTTGAACAAGTGGTAAAAGTCATGAACATCGCCAAGCGAAACGACTACCGCGTGACCCTGGCCACCGCCCCCGAATAGCGGTTAGCGCTCGAACAACGACCGCCTGCCCCGCGCGAAAAAGAGCGTCTGCATCCCCCCGCGGAGCGCGAGATAGACGATAAAGGCCAGCCAAAGCACGTGATTACTGCCGCCGGGGATGCCGTAATAGACCAGGAAAAAACCGCCGACGGCCACCAGCATCGCCCACAACATCCAGCGGGTGGCGGTGGCGCCAATCAAGATGCCATCCCACAGGAACGCCGCGAAACCGGCAAAGGGGATGGCCAACACCCAGTAAAAGTACTCCCCCGCCGCCCGGGTCACCTCCCGGTTGCCGGTCAGTAACTCGAGGAACAAGCCGCCACCCGCGGCGTACAACAGCGTGAAGAGGGCCGACAGGGCGGCACCCCACCCGAAAAGGTGACGGACGGTCCGGCGCAACCGCTCCGGGTCGCGCGCCCCGACGTGGCGCCCCACCAGCGCCTCGGCCGCGTAAGCGAAACCGTCCATGATGTACGAGAAGAGGGTAAAGAGTTGCATCAACAGCGTGTTGACAGCCAGCACGATCTCCCCTTGCCGCGTGCCGGCCGAGGTGAAAAAAGTGGTCACGGCGATCAGGCACATCGTCCGCAAGAAAATATCCCGGTTCATGGCAAAGAAACGCCGCGTCTCCATCCCGCGGAAGCACCCGCGTACAACAAATTGCCCCCGCAAGAACGCGTACTTCCCGCGCCAAAGAATCACCGCCATCGCCACCCCCGCGTACTGGGCGATCACCGTCCCGAGCGCCACCCCCTCGACCTTCATGCCGAACAGGTAGACGAAACAGAGGCTGCACGCGATGTTGATCCCGTTGACCGCGATCGCGATGAACATCGGGAAACGGGAGTTCTGCATCCCGATAAACCACCCCTTGAAACAGTAAAGCCCCAACACCGCCGGGGCGCCCCAGATACAGACGCGGAAATAGCGCGCCGCCTGCTCCCCCACCTCTCCCCCGGCGTTCAATAAAGGGAAGGCCACCCGCTCGAGGGGATACTGCAACAGGATGATAGCCAATGAAAAAACAGCGGCAACGCCCAACGCCCGCGCGAGCACCCGCACCATCTCCCGCTCGTCACCCCGCCCGTAAGCCTGGGAGGTCAGCCCGCTGGTACCCATGCGAAGAAAACCGAAATTCCAGTAGATAAGATTGAATAACACGCCTCCCACGGCGATGGCCCCGATATAGGCGACCGACTCCAGGTGGCCGACGATCGCCACGTCCACCAGCCCCAGCAACGGGATCGTGATGTTGGAAACGATCGAGGGGAGGGCCAAGCGAAGAATCCCCCGGTTTATCTTGCTCGTGAAAAGATTCATCATTCCTCGTGAAAATAGAACTGCCGGGAGCAAGGCTCCCGGACAGTTCCTCGAAACGTCGAAAAACGCCCGGCGCCCCGGGCTACTTAACTATCGAGCCAATTCGGGGACTCGAACCCCGGACCTACGCATTACGAATGCGTTGCTCTACCAGCTGAGCTAAATTGGCCTTTTCAGGACGCGAATGTAACACTATTTTTTAACCCCGGAACATCCCCGGCCATTTATTTTTATCTCAGCCCGGCCACGACAACGCGGCGGCATCCCCAAGAGCGTCTGAATCAACATCGCCGCGTCGCCCGGCGAGCCGTCAACGCCGCTTCCTTCTGGCACGCCCTTCCAACAGAGAGCACGCGCGGCCCATTGTAGGGGCGGGGTTGGCCGCCTCCACGTCGCGTCCCGCCCGTTTTCTCCCGAACATCGAAAAAAAATCGATCCCGGCTTGCGTTTCCCAGAAAATATCCCCACATTCGCCACGCTAAACACACGAACAGGACACATGACAAATAACCCGAGCATATCCCCTTCGCGCGCCGGAACCCTCCCGGGGTTCCCGGTATTTAGCACCCCCCCCCATCTACTATTTGATAATCAGTACATTATAACACATCACCCCGCCGTTTCATTCACGCGAACGGCGATGGGCCTCCCCCGGCATTCTCGTGCTTACACATGTCATAACGCTACCGTCCCGCGGGACGTGTATCGTGATACGCGGGACGTGTATCGCGATACGCGGGTCATGTATCGCGATACGCGGGGCGTGTATCGCAATACGCGGGGCGTGTATCGCGATACGCGGGGCGTGTATCGTGATACGCGGGGCGTGTATCGTGATACGCGGGGCGTGTATCGCGATACGCGGGGCATGTATCGCGATACGCACCCCGCGAGATCCCGCGAATCACTCATGAAGAACGATATAAAACGTGATACTATTATAAACCTTCAAAACTTTCACATCATGGCTAACAGTAATGCTTATCTCCCGCGCCCGGACAGGCCGTTCCTCGCGTGGACCAACAATTTCTTGTGGATACTCCAGCAATTGATGGCGCAAACCGGCTTCCCGGCCGCCAAGTACGAGGAACTCGTGGCGCAACGCAACGACTT
>JAISNC010000033.1 GCA_031276355.1 Odoribacteraceae bacterium | reverse complement strand
GGGACTTGGAGGCTACTGCAAGGGAAGCCCCACAGGGGCGACACTTGATTAACCGTATGCTTTAGCTTACGGTAGCAAGGGAACGCGCACACCTCCAAGCCCCACAGGGGCGACACTTGATTAACCGTATGCTTTAGCTTACGGTAGCAAGGGAACGCACACACCTCCAAGTCCCGCAGGGACGACACTTGATTAACTGTATGCTACCAATGACGAGCTTTCCTTACTCTGTTAGTGTTCAACCGGTTGGAATTATGTTTCATGACCAGTTTCTGGAGCAAATTCAATTCTCGTTGTACAAGCTGTTGTTGATATTTCACTGCCTCGGCCTCTACATAAGCCATTGGAACGCGAAGACACGTCATTACTGTTTGTTTATTTGAAAAATATAGACACTCGCAATGACGAGACATGCGGATCGTCCTGACACTCGTTCGAGGCTTTTGAGACAGCCCCAGGGGAAAGAGAGGTTCTCGTTTTTCTACCGGGCGAGGCATCCCTGCCGGGCCGGCCCCCTTGTTGTTTTTTTCGCGCGGGGCGGCGAGAGTTGTGAAATTCTTGTATATTTGTCGCCGTGAATAATAATCTAACAAGAACGTACATGAAATTTACAACGATTGCCCTCCCGGTTTTTGAACAGTCGGTGGCAGACTACCATCGCCAGGATAGTGTCGAGGCGAAGATCCAGAATCCCCACGCGTTTCAAACGATCGAGTATTACCTCTACCTCAAGAACTGGATCGACGCGGTACAGTGGCATTTAGAGGATATCATCCGCGACCCGCTTATCGACCCGGCGCGGGCGCTGGAGATCAAGCGGACGATCGACCGGTCGAACCAGGAGAGAACGGACCTGGTGGAGTTGATAGATAGTTATTTCCTTGATAAATACAAGGACGTGAAGGTTCTTCCCGGCGCGTCGATTAACACGGAGAGTCCCGCGTGGGCCATCGACCGGCTCTCGATCCTGGTGTTGAAGATCGCGCACATGCGGGAGGAGGTGAACCGGAAAGACGCGGACGCGGCGCATCACGACGCGGTAACCAAGAAGTTGAACGTCCTGTTGGAACAACGGGAGGATCTCTCGACGGCGATCGACCAGTTGCTGGAGGA
Organism: Odoribacteraceae bacterium; assembly: GCA_031276355.1. Taxonomy (GTDB): domain Bacteria; phylum Bacteroidota; class Bacteroidia; order Bacteroidales; family Marinifilaceae; genus JAIRKS01. The sequence goes on along the minus strand of JAISNC010000033.1, from coordinate 27,189 downwards.
CATCGAGGCGGGAAGGAAGTTCATGAAGGTTTACAAGCAGATGAAGATGTATAACGATCCTTCCTTGAACCCGGTGCTCTACAAGAACAAGTAGCGTCATGATAAAAAGGATCATCGTTTTGCGTTTCAGGCGGGTGGGGGATAGCGTGCTCTCGGTGGCGCTATGCTCGTCGCTGCGGAAGAGTTTCCCGGGGGCCACGATCGATTACGTGGTGAACGATAACATCGCCTCGCTTTTCGAGGGGCACCCGGATATCGATCGCCTGGTCACGTTTAGCCGGGCGGACACGGCGAGCACGCGGGCCTATGTCAAGAAGGTGCGCCGGATCACGCGGGAGGGGCAGTATGACCTGATCGTTGACCCGCGGTCGACGGCCCGGACGCTCTGGTTCTCGCTATTTTCGTTGTCGACGCCGTGGCGGATAGGGAGGAAGAAGTGGTACGACCTCTTCTTGCACAATCATCGCGTCGCCCTGCAGGTGGAGGGGAAGGACGAGGTGGAGCGCACGCTGCTGTTGCTCTCGCCGTTGGAGCGCGTGGCGAAGGTGATATACGACAGGGAGTTCAAGCTCTATCTCTCCCCGGACGAGCGGGCGGCCGCGCGCCGGGCGATGGCGGGACAAGGGGTGGATTTCTCGCGGCCGGTGATCCTGTGCGCCGTGGCCACGCAGTTGCCCTTCAAGGCGTGGAACATGGAGCGGATGAAGCAGGTGTTGTGCCGCGTCATCGAGACGTATAACGCCCAGTTGATCTTTAACTACGCCGGGAGGGTGGAAGAGGAGACGGCCCGGCGATTGCACCGGATGATGAACGATCACCCGAACGTTTTTATCGATATCAACGCGCCTACCTTGCGGGATCTCGCGGCCATGACGGCGAATGTCGATTTTTTCTTCGGGAACGAGGGAGGGCCGCGGCATATCTCGCAAGCCCTTGATATCCCCTCGTTCGCCATTTACCCGCCCCATATCAGCAAGTCGAAATGGTTGCCCAACGCTTGCGACCGTTTCCAGGGGATCCATCCCCGGGATATTCCCGGGGCGGCCAACGAGAAGAAGTTAAGCTACCTGGAACAGTATGATTTCGTCACCGTGGGGGAGGTCTGGGAACGGTTGAAGCCGATGCTCGACCGCTACCTGGCACCCGCTTGACGCGCCCGCGCTGGCGGGTTACTCCCGGGCGCGGGCGAGGGCTTCCGTCAGGTAATACCCTGTTTTCAGGCGCTCCGCGATGATCCTCGTGTTTTGCTGCATGGCGTCGTACTCCGCCGCGGTGAGCGTCGCGCACGCCCCGGGTAACTCTTCCAGCGAGTCGACGAGGAGGCCGGCCCGGTGCTCTCGAATGAACGGGGCGAGGGCGCTCCTCGACCAGATGATGACGGGGAGGTGACAACGGAGGTAGAGCGAGGTCTTGTGCGGGTTGTTGTAGAGCAGGTACTCGCCGTGACCGCCCGCGCAGGTGGTGATCTCCGGGCCGTCCCAGATCAGCCCGAAATTTCCCTCGATCTTGGAGATGAGGATGTCGGCATCGAAGACTCCCTTGTAGCGGACGGTGGGGTGATCCCGGATGGTGTCGATGTCGCCGGGCCGGCCGTACATGTTCAGGCGGAAGTGCGGGGTATCCGGGTCGAGCTTGGCCGGGAAGCAACTGCGCTTGTAGGAAAAGGTACCGGCGAAGACGATCTCCAGCGGGCGACGGAAGGGGTGGGGGAGTGGCTCCGCGTCGGAGAGGTAGTCGAAGATGCCGAGGACGATCATGCGGGAACGGCACCCCTGTTCGTGCAGCCACGCTCTCATTTGCTCGTTGTGGACGATCAGGAGCGGCGAGCGATTCAAGTCGCGCATCTCCTTGTCGATGATCACTTTTTTCCGCCGCAACGAGCGCAGGTCGTGGATGATGGTGATGACGGTGCACCGTTTCCACCGGGCCACCCGGCAGAGGAAGGGGTAGTATTTTTTCAGCGGGTATTGCAGGACGAGGTGGGCACCCCGTTCCAGGCGGATGGCGGCCAGGAGCACCGAGAAGAGGTTGCGGAAGAAGCCGTAGGTTTCGTTGGCCCGGACGGTGCGCGGCAAGCCGATGTTCACGTACCCGTTTTTTTGCAGGATCTCCTCGCAGTCGATTTTCGCTTTCGAGGCCGCGGAGGTGTACGCGCGGTAGTTTTTGGAGATGTAGTAGCCGTTATGGCTGCTCGTTGTCTTCATGAAATTCCGTTTTGATGAGTTGCAGGATGGATGCCACGGTGTCGTCCATGTCGTGGTATTTGTACTCGGCCAGCCGGCCGCGGAAGATGACCCGGTCGCGCGTGGCGGCCAGTTCCCGGTAGCGAGCCAGGAGCGCCTCGTTGCGGGCGTCGTTGACGGGGTAGTACGGCTCGTGGTCCCGGCTGTACTCGTCGGGATACTCGCGGGTGATCACGGTGTGGGGTTGCGTGCCAAATTCGAAGTGCTTGTGTTCGATGATGCGCGTGTAAGGAACCGCGCGTTCCGTGTAGTTGACCACGGCGTTCCCCTGGAAGTCGGCCTGTTCCAGGAGTTGATGGTCGAAGTGGAGGCTCCTGTATTCCAGCGTGCCGAGGGAGCGGTTGAAGAAGTCGTCCACGCGTCCGGTGTAGAGGATCTTGTCGGCGATGCTTTCAAAGTACGGGCGGTCGTCGAAGAAGTCGCACGCGAGGCGTACCTCGATGCCTTCCAGCAGTTTTTCCATGAGCCGGTTGTACCCGCCGACGGGGATGCCCTGGCAGGTGTCGTTGAAGTAGTTGTTGTCGAAGGTGAAGCGCAACGGGACGCGCCGGATGATCTCCGGGGGGAGCGCCGTGGCCTCCCGTCCCCACTGTTTCTCCGTGTATCCCTTGATCAGGTGGAGGTAGATGTCTTTCCCGCAGAGGGCCAACGCTTGTTCCTCCAGGTTGGTCGGCGCGCGGGAGACGGTCGCCTCCTCCACCTGTCGCGCGATCTCGGCTCGCGCCTCGTCGGGGGTGATGCAACCCCAGAGCTGGTAGAACGTGTTCATGTTAAACGGGAGGTTGAAGAGTCGCCCCCGGTAGTAGGCCAGCGGGGAGTTGATGAAATGGTTGAAGGGAGTTAGGCGGTTCACGTAATCCCATACCTCCTGTTGGCTCGTGTGGAAGATGTGGGCACCGTACAGGTGGACGTTGATCCCTTCCCGGGTTTCGCACCGGATGTTGCCTCCGGCCTGTTCCCGTTTCTCGATGACCATGCAGCGTTTCCCGCGGCGGGTGGCTTCGCGCGCGAAGATGGCCCCGCTCAACCCGCTCCCGACCACCAGGTAATCAACCTTCATCGGGATAGAGGGCGTTTAATTTATCGGCCATCGTGTACGCGATCTCCCGGCACACCTCGTGATCGCTTCGTTTCGGTACGCCCCACGCCTCGTGGAAGGGGTGCACGACTTCCCACTTGATGTTCGCGGCAAACAGGTCGAAGCGGCGGATGGCTCCCCCCGACCATGATTTCTCCCCGAAATAACCCAGCAAGTGGTTTTTAATCCCGATCTCTTCCAACTCGTGCAGTAGCGTCTCCATCGTGGGAAAGATGCCGGTGTTATACGCGCAACTGCCGAGGATGACCCCCCTGAAGCGGAATATATCGTTAATGATGTACGAGGGGTGCGTTTTGGAGGTATCGTGAATACGTATCTTTTTGATCCCCTTTTCCGCCAGGTAGCGGGCGACCCCGTCGGCCATCGCTTCCGTGTTCCCGTACATGGAGCTAAAAGCGATCACGACCCCTTTGGCGGTCTCGTACTTGCTCCACGCGTCGTATTTCGCGATGATGTCGTTGATGTAGGAGCGGCGAATCGGCCCGTGGGTGGAGCAGATCATCCGGATGGGCAAGTTCACCAGTTTTTTCAGGGCCAATTGGGCCGGTTGCCCGAACTTGCCGATGATGTTGGAGTAGTACCGGCTGATCTCCTCTTCCAGGTAATCGAGGTCAACCTCGTCGTCGAATATCCCCCCGTCCAGTGTCCCGAAAGCGCCGAAAATATCCCCGCTAAAGAGGATCCCCTCGGAGGCTTCAAAGGTGACCATCGTTTCCGGCCAGTGGAGCATCGGGGCCATGTAGAACGCGAGCGTATGTTGTCCGATCTCCAGCGTGGTGCCCTCTTTCACCTCCATCAGGCGATCTTCCATGTTATAAAAATGCTTCAGTATGGGGAACGTTTTGGCATTCCCGATGATCGTTGCTTCCGGGTAGCGGCGAATCAAGTTCTTGAGTGCCCCGGTGTGGTCCGGTTCCATGTGGTTGATGATCACGTAATCGACCTTGCGCCCGTTTAATAAAGACGCGATGTTCTCGACGTAATCCTCCATCTTGTTGCGCTCGATGGTGTCGACTACCACTACTTTCTCGTCCACGATCAAATAGGAGTTGTAGGCCACTCCCTTGGGAAGTGGCCAGTAATTCTCGAAAAGGCGGGTACGGCGATCATTCACGCCGATCCAGTAAATATTCTCTTTAATTTTAATAGCTTGGTTCATAAATTAATGATACGTTGAAAAAATAACCTCCCCCCGGAACGAGGGGAGGGGGAGCCTATCTTAGGCCTAATTTCTTTTGGATCTCCTTGGGGAGCGCGTCTTTGTGCACCACGATGTTCAAGGTCTTGGATTTCACGAAGGGGTACGAGGCGTAGAAGTAGCCCCCGAACTTGTTGTACTTGTTCCAGGAGTTTTTCACGATGTAGTAGGGGTTCCCGTACTGGTCTTTTGCCTTGCCGATGATGTGCATGCCGTGGTCGTCGGTGGTCTGGTAATTGTCAAACTCCGCCTGTCTCATCTCCTGTGTCACCTCTTTCTCGGGCGCGGGGCCGTTCTTGAAGGCACCTGCCGACAGTTGGTTTTTCGGCAGGTTCTCCCACTTGGCGATCTCCGCCCCGTTCATCTCCTTCGGGTCAGTGACGGGCAGCACGGCCACGCCTTGTTCCCGGCTCAAGAAACCCTGCTCGCTGACGTCGGCACCCCACGCGATGGTGAAGCCCTTGTCAATGGCGTTCTCCATGACGGCCATGAACTCGTCGATCGGGAGGTTGTAGGAGGTCTCCCACATCCAGTTGTCGGGCACCTCGATGGCAAACGAGGTGTAGAACGGGTGGTGGGTGTACGAGGTGAGATTGACGTAGTCATTCATGTTGAGGCCAACCACCTCGGAGGCAAAGCTCTTCGGGGTATACTCCTTGCCTTTGTAGGTGAACTTGGCGGGTTCAGCACCGAGATAAGCATCCAAGATCCCCCGGAAACCGGTTTGCCAGGCCGTGCTCAGGCGCTTGTTCGCGTTTTTGATCACGCCGTCGACATAGCCTTTCAAGACGACGTCCAACTCGCCGAAGGCGTGGTTGCTCTCCCCGTAGTTCAATCCCTGGTACGTTTCGAGGGGAACGATCCCGTACTCCCGGAGCACGTGAATCACATCACCGAACGCCCCGCCCACGGCGAAGTTCAGCGAGCCGTGTAACCGGACATACTTCACGGCCTTGTCGTTGTAAGCTTGCCGTACGACGTACATGGCCGCGAGGTTAACGGAGTCTTTCCCCAAGCGCATCATCTCGGATTCAAAAAACGAGATGCCGGACCACGCCCAGCACGTGCCCGCGCGGGCTTGATCCTTCACGGAGGTCGTGGGGAGACGTTTCAAATCGGTGAACTGATACCCCGTGTTGCTTTGGGCATTTGCGAAGAAAGTGAAACCTAACACGCATGAGATGAGAATAGAGATAACTTTTTTCATGTTTAGAGTTTTTATTTGTAAGTGAGTGAATCTGGTTTTATGTGCCAAAGATAACTATATTATACGGAAGTTCGTGCTCGAATCCGGCGGATAATTCCCTTGGCGTGGTATCTTTTTACACAAGTTGTTGTTGGATATAAAATGGTATTTCTTGTTACAGAGCCAGATGAAAAAGATCCCGCATGTCAGGATGACCAGCGTATCCCAGTGGGAGGAGGTGGGATGCGTGTCGACAAAGAGGGCCCGCGTTTGCAATGCCGACGATTCATGCGTGACGAGGAGCGCGGCCAAGAGGTTGTTGGCGAAGTGTAAACCCAAGGCGAGCTCGATCCCGTCGTCCTTGATGGCAACGTAACCCAGGATCACTCCCATCAGCACGTATTGCGGCATGGCCGTCCAGAATCCGAATTGTTCAATCTCCGGGTTAGACCCGTGCATAAGCCCGAAGATCAGGCTGGTGAGCACGAGGGGGATCCAGCGGTACTTGAATAACGCGGCGAATCCTTGCATCAGGTAGCCCCGGAACATGCACTCTTCCCACGCCACCTGAAAGGGAAGGAAGAGAAGCACCACGACCCCCGTGCTCAAAAACGGGAGCAACTCGAATTGAAAACGCAACGAGGCGTGAAACCCCACCGCGTATTGAATCGCCATGGCGAGCACCGACACGCCGCCCCAGGCGGCCATGGCGAAGAGGCACCGCTTGATGTCAAAACGGTCGCGCCCGGAGCAAGTGTCAACGAAGCGTTTCCCGTGGAGGTATTTGACCCCCATGAAGAGTGTCGCCAGGGCGACGATAAAGGAGCCCAGCACCAGCGCCAGCCCGACCGCGGAGTCCGGGCGTATCTCGATAGCCACGTTCCCTGTCCTCCAGCCGCTATACAGGGCGGCGGGCAGCGAACCCAGCGACATGAAGGTAAAAACCAGTAACACGGTCAGCAGGTAAATGTACCAACGGTTATTCTCCCCTCGAAAGGCTTTTTCTAAAAACATGGTATGTCCGGTATTAAATATAATCACTCAGGGATCCCAGCATCTTTTCTAACGAGTACTCGTCTTGCACCAGCACCTGCCGCGCCTTGCTCCCCTCGCCGGGGCCGACGATGCCGGCCCTGGCCAACTGATCCATGATTCTCCCGGCGCGGGTGTACCCGATGGAGAAGTAGCGTTGGATCGAGGAGGTGGAGCCTTGCTGCGTTCTCACCACGAGCCGCGCGGCGTCGTTGAAGAGGGGATCTTTGCTTCCCTGGTTGCTGTCGCTGCCGCTGCTTCCATCCGCGTCATCATGGTACTCGGGAAGTTCGTATGCCGAGGCGTAGCCTTGCTGGGAGGCGATGTATTTCGTGATCTTTTCTACCTCGGGGGTATCCACGAAAGCGCACTGCACGCGGGTGGTATCGTTATTCACGGAGATCAGCATATCTCCTCGGCCGATCAACTGGTTAGCTCCCGTCGAGTCGAGGATGACGCGGGAGTCGACAGCTGCCGCCACCTTGAACGCGATGCGCGCCGGGAAGTTGGCCTTGATCACCCCCGTGATGATGTTCGCCGAGGGGCGTTGCGTGGCGATGATCATGTGGATACCCACGGCGCGCGCCAGCTGGGCGATACGGGCGATGGGAAGCTCGACCTCTTTTCCGGCGGTCATGATCAGGTCTCCAAATTCGTCTATGATCACCACGATATAGGGAAGAAAACGATGCCCGTGGTTCGGGTTCAGGTGGCGCGCGACGAACTTGTCGTTGTACTCTTTGACGTTGCGCACCTGGGCCGACTTCAACAGGTCGTAACGGCTGTCCATCTCGACACACAGCGACTTTAGGGTCGTGATCACCTTGCTCGTCTCCGTGATGATGGCCTCCTCCTCGTTGGGAAGCTTGGCCAAAAAGTGCCGCTCGATGCTCGAGTAGATGCTTAACTCCACCTTCTTGGGGTCGATCATCACGAACTTCAACTGGGCGGGGTGTTTCTTGTAGAGCAGCGAGGTGATGATCGCGTTCAGCCCGACGGATTTCCCTTGTCCGGTGGCCCCGGCCACTAACAGGTGAGGCATCTTTGTCAGGTCGAATGTATAAGGCTCGTTCGAGATGGTGCGTCCCAGCGCCACGGGCAGGGCGTACTTGGACTCTTGGAACTTCTTCGCCGCGAGGATGCCGCGCATCGAGACGATCTCCGGTTGTTGGTTCGGTACCTCGATACCGACGGTGCCGGCACCCGGTATCGGGGCGATGATGCGGATGCCCAGTGCCGCGAGGCTCAAGGCAATGTCATCTTCCAGTCGTTTGATCCAGGCGATCTTCACGCCGGGGGCGGGGACGATCTCGTAGAGCGTTACCGTGGGGCCTACCGTCACCTTGATTTTCGTGATCTCTATCTTGTAGTTGCGCAACGTCTCCACGATCGTCTTTTTGTTCTCTTCCAGCTCCTCCGGCGTGACTTTCGGGGTGTCCGAGGAGTGCTCCGCCAGCAGATCGAGGGGCGGGGCCTGGTAATGGGAGAGATCCAGCGTCGGGTCGTAATCCTCTGTCGGTTGCAGGTTCGTGTCGATACGCTCCTCTTGTCGGGTGGTCGTTACGGTCAGTTCAATGTCGTCGTCGTCGTCATACAAGGTCTTTTCCGGCCTCTCCGGGGGGAACTCGTTATCGGGCAGTGGGAAAGGGGGTAATTCCTCCTCCTCGTCCTGTCCCGGGCGATCTTCCTCCTCTCGCGACTCCTTCTCTCGTTGCTTTCTTTCTCGTTCCAGCCGCCGGGTTTCTTCGCGTTCGGCTCTCCTGGCGGCGTATGCCCTAACGGCCGCGAGGCAGCGCGTGAAGATCCCGCTGAACCCGAAAGCGAGGATCGCGACGAACAAGAGAATCAGCAGGAAGAGCGTGCCCACTTGCCCTATCAGGGAGTTCAACCAGGCGCTCACGAAGTAGCCGTGTTCGCCGCCGGGGAAGAGATAGCCGGTCGAGAAAAAATGCGAGAGGTAGCCGAAGAAGAGCGATATCCAGATGATCAGGATGATCCCGGTGATGATTTGTCGCGGGAAATGGTGCACCGTTTTATTGAAAAAGCGTTTCCCGATGATAAACAGCAGGTAGCAAAAGATCAGCGAGGATAGGCCAAACCAGCGGTTGATGAGCAGGTTGGAGAGCAGGGCACCCAGCTTGCCTGTCGGGTTGGCAGCCACCGTTTCCGAGCGCAAAATCTCTTTTGTCGAGATATCAACCAGGCTTTGATCTATGCCCCCGGTGAAGAAAAAGCCGACCATCGCCAGGAGCATATAAAAGGAGAAGAGCAAGAATAGCACCCCCAGCGTGACGCGGAGGCGGATATCCATTTTATAATCGATTGATCTTGTCTGTTTTACGTGTTTTACTTTATGGATCATGTCATGCGTTTTAGTGCCGCCGAAGTTACGATTTTGATTCCGAATTAGAAAAGGCAGCCACGCGTTTTTCTGCTTCGGGCAGATTCAAGTAGCTAATGCCACTTTTCTAAAGAACCTCTCTATTATGCGAAGTAAAAACTTTTTTCTTGATGAGGCGGTCTCAAAAGTCGAGTTTCGGGGGAGGTATCTCGCGTCCCGAACGGGAAGCTCAATTTACTTTCGTTGCATATGGTACTTGAATTTGCCCTCTTTTTTACCCACCCCCTCTCCTGCGCCGCGTGTCGTTAAGGTTTTATTAATTAAGATTCTCTTAATACCCCGGTGGCAAGGATATTGTTATCATCGTGCAAAAAATAAGGAATAAATTGTTGAACCAATAATGTATACTGTTATGAGAACAAGAAACGCGTTAATGACCGTTGGATTCGGGTTGGTGGGAGGCTTTCTCGCCTTCTTTATGGCAGATCTCCTGCGGGAGAAACCGGGAGGTGTATCTCCTCGTTTCGAGGTGGTGTCGCCGGTGGCAACGCATCCGGTTGCCATGCATACGCCGCTCTCTTCCCTTCCGGGCTTGCCCGGTACGGTGGATCTACGGGGCGCTGCCAAGATGTCAGTGCCCGCCGTGGTGCATGTTACGACGGTGCAGATGGGGCGCTATGACCCCCTCTGGGAGTTTTTTTACGGTGGTTCGTCCCGTATGCAGGAGGTTCCCCAGCGCATGGGGATCGGCTCCGGCGTGATTATATCGGGGGATGGCTATATCGTGACGAACAATCACGTGATCGACAAGAGCGATCGTATCACGGTGACGTTGAATAACAAGAAGGAGTACGAGGCCACGGTGGTGGGCAAGGATCCCGTGACGGATCTCGCGCTGCTCAAGATCAAGGAGGAGGGGCTGGCGTATTTGAGTTACGGCGATTCGGACGACGTGGAGCTGGGCGAGTGGGTGTTAGCCGTGGGGAACCCTTACAATTTGACCTCCACGGTGACGGCGGGGATCATCAGTGCCAAGTCGCGGGAGTTGGGGATGGATCGCGACCGGATGCACCTGGAGTCGTTTTTGCAGACGGACGCGGCGGTAAATTCGGGGAATAGTGGCGGGGCTTTGGTGAACGCCCGGGGAGAGTTGATAGGCATTAATACCGCGATTACTTCGCCCACGGGGAATTTTTCCGGCTACGCTTTTGCCGTGCCGGTAAATATCGTGCGCAAGGTGGTGGAGAATTTAAAGGAGTTTGGGACGGTGCAACGCGCCGTGTTAGGCATCACCATGAGCGAGATTACCCCGGAACTTGCCCGGGAGTTGAAAATAGACGATATGGACGGCATCTACGTGCACGAGGTCAATACCGGGGGCGCGGCCCACAAGGCCGGGTTGAAGAAGGGGGATATCATCAAGTCCATCAATGAGATTCCTGTAGGCACGGCTCCTGCCTTTTATGGCCAACTGGCCAAATACAACCCGGGCGCGCGCGTGGCGATCTCCGTGTTACGGGACAACCGGGAGCGGAAATTCGAGGTCGTGTTGCAGGACACGTATGGCGATGACCCGCGAGGCGCGCTCTCCGGCGAGGTGCTGGGAGCGACCGTGGAGCCGCTAACATCGACGGAGCGGAGTCGCTACCGTATCAACGCGGGGGTAAAAATCACGGGCTTGAAGAACGGCGCTTTGAAGGCGATTGGACTTCAGCAAGGATATATCATCGCGAAGGTAAATAATACCGTCATTCGCCACCGGGAAGATCTGGCAAATGCCGTTAAGATCGCTGAAAATGAGGGAGTTTTGATCACGGCCATCTCTCCCCGCGGGCGAGTGGAGTATTTCGCCTTGTCGTTGCAGAATTAAAAAAAAGTTAATGTGGGGAGATGCCGCGATTTAGTACATTGGTATGTGGATAAAATGTACTACCTTCGCGGCATATTGGGGAGGATATAGTACGAACGTTATGAGACAATTAAAAATAACAAAATCAATCACGAATCGAGAGAGCGCATCTCTCGATAAATACTTGCAAGAGATAGGGAAAGAGGACTTGATTTCGGTGGAAGAGGAGGTCGAGCTGGCCCAACGCATTCGCAAGGGGGATCAGCGCGCCTTAGAGAAGTTGACGCGCGCGAATCTTCGTTTCGTGGTCTCCGTGGCCAAGCAGTACCAGAATCAGGGGCTGAGTCTCCCGGATTTGATTAACGAGGGGAACCTGGGGTTGATCAAGGCCGCCGAGAAGTTCGACGAGACGCGCGGGTTCAAGTTTATCTCGTATGCCGTTTGGTGGATTCGCCAATCTATCTTGCAGGCGTTGGCCGAACAGTCGCGTATCGTTCGTCTGCCGCTGAACCAGGTGGGGTCGTTGAACAAGATCAACAAGGCTTACTCTCGTTTTGAACAGGAGCACGAGCGCCGGCCCTCCCCGGAGGAGTTGGCCGAGCTATTAGATATCCCGGCGGAGAAGGTTGCCGACACGTTGCGGGTATCCGGGCGCCACATCTCCGTGGATGCCCCGTTCGTGGAGGGCGAGGATAATAGTTTGCTGGACGTGTTGATCAATGATGATTCTCCCGTCGCCGATAAGACGTTGATCAACGAGTCGCTCTCCACGGAGGTGGAGCGCGCGCTCTCCACGTTGACCGAGCGGGAGAGTGACATCATCCGTCTCTTCTTCGGTATCAACACCCAGGAGATGACTCTCGAAGAGATCGGCGAGAAGTTCGGGCTTACGCGCGAACGCGTTCGCCAGATCAAAGAGAAGGCGATCCGCCGTTTGCGCAACTCGTCGCGCAGCAAGTTGCTAAAACCTTATTTGGGATAGATACTTATAGAGATCACTTTCCCTCGCGCCGGGCCTGATCAGGAGGCTGGCGCGGGGGATTTTTCATGTCAGGCTGTTCCCGCCGGGGTGCAGGCGCCGGTCTCGGTCGAGGAGGTAGGTGCGTAACTTCCGGATAGCCCCGTATTTCAACGTTTTGACGGTGTTAATGGAGACCCCGATGATGAGGGCGATCTCCTTGTTCTCGTACCCGGAGAGCAACAAGCGCATGATGCGTGCGCTCTGCTCGGGGAGGTGGCGGATGGCTTCCACTAATATCTGGTTTGTCTCTTCTTCGATTAACAGGTTTAGCGCGACGGGATCCTCGCTTTCCGGGTAGGATAGTTTTTTGTACCTGTTCTCGGCTCTTCGCGTATTTCTGAGGTAATTGAGCGCCTCGTTTTTGACCGAAACAAAAAGAAGGTGTTCGATGGAATCCGATTCCCGGTAGAAGTGTCGCTTTTCCCAAAAACGAATAATCACCTCTTGGGTAATATCTTGCGCGATGTCGGGAGAGACAACGAACTTAATAGCCACGGCATATAGGGTGGCGTAGTATCCGCGTATCATCTTTTCTAATTCGAAAATCTCTTTCATCGAAAACCAGGGTAGAACGTTATTTTCGGGGGCAAGTAAGGGAATAATTCTCATAAAAAAAATATTTATTTAAAAAATCGGCCACTCCATTCATCCCGTTCCCTCTTTCGTGGTGTTATAATAACATGATGAAAAGAGTACAGCAATTAGCGGAAATCATTGTCCGTGTAAAGTTAAAGATCGCTTTACCGGAAGAGCGGGCATTGCTGGGTGCCTGGTTAGACGAAAGCGAGGAGAATCGCCAGCTGTTCAAAAACATCATCCGGGGAGAATCCATCGCGGGCAGGATCCGCTTGGAGATGGATATTGATCAAACGGCGGATTACCGGTTAATATGTGACGAGGTCTACCGCAAGTTGATCGCCGGTCGGTATCGCCGGAGGCAATGGATCGCGTGGAGCGGGGTCGGGGCCGCGAGTGTCGTGTTGTTATTGATAGGCGTGTCGCGATTTGCCCCGCGGGTAGAGGAGAGGCCAGCCTCGGATCCGGTATATCCTGTGATATCGAGTGTCTTGACGGAGAAGGGGAAGGTCGCCTTGATCATCGCGGGCAATCGCATTAACCTCGATCACGGGGTATCGGTCGTGTTACAGCGTTCCCCGTTCATTGAAGTGGACACGGCGACAGGCGTGTTGAAATACCGGGAAGAGAGAGATAGCCTGCCGGCGCGTTCTGGAAGATTGGAGTACCCGCCAGTAGATGAAATTCCCGTGAGAGAGCCCATGATTCATGCCGGGGGATTGGATTCGCGGGAGTACCGGGATAGCTTCCCGCCCGTGGAGAAGCACACCCTGACGACCGAAGTCGGTGGTGATTACTCGTTTATTCTCAGTGATGGGACGCGCGTTTGGTTAAACTCCGTATCGTCGTTCACCTATCCGGTCGTGTTTACCGGGGGCGAGCGGGTCGTGGAGTTAGCGGGGGAAGCCTATTTCGAGGTGGCTCCCGACGCCGACCGGCCCTTTATCGTGCGCACCGCCGACGTGCAGGCGAAGGTGTTGGGTACCTCGTTTAATATCAGCGCTTATCGAGATGAAGCGAACGTCTATACCACGTTGCTCACCGGGCGAGTGGAGGTGAGCGTGAACGGGGAGGCGCACGGCTACTCGCCCGTGGTGTTGGCCGAAGAGATGCAATCTTGTTGGAACCGGGAGCGGGGAGAGTTTTCCGTGAAACAGGCGCGTGCTGCTGATGTGATTGCTTGGCGTTATGGCACGTTTGTCTTTAACGAGGACGATATAGGGGTGGTGACCCGCGTGTTGTCCCGTTGGTACGGTGTCACGTTCGTGTACGATAATGAACGGGTCGGGCGGCACACGTTCGGGGGCAAGATAAAGAAGGACGAGAAGTTAGAGGTGATTTTAAAGACCTTAACGTTGGCCGGCGGCCCGGAGTTCAGGCAAGAAGGAGATAAAATACATGTTATCGAGCGAGATGGAACATGGAATAAATAAAATAAGGATAAGCAATCTATTAATTTTAAACGAAAACAAAAGTATGGAAAAGAACTACACACCGACACTCTTTTGCAAGCCTGGAAAAAAGAGGAGGGCATGGCGGGTATGCACGTGCACCCTGCTGCTGCTGGTCATGGAATTACCCGCGTGGAATTTCGCGGCCCACGCTCAGCAAACCAATCGCTTCTCGTTGAATTTACGCCGGGAGAGCGTCTTGAACGCGCTCCGGGAGATCAACCGGATCAGTGGAAATACCGTGGTCTTCAAGCGAGAAGAGGTCGAGCGCGTATCCGCGCTGGTGACCGTTAACTTGACCAACGTGACCGTCCTGGAGGCGGTGAGGGCATGTATCGAGAATACCGATCTCTCCTGCGAGGTATACGAGGGGAACGTGGTCGTCGTCCCCGGGCGGCGGGAAAGGAATAAGATCATCACGGGGAGCGTGGTGGACGCGCGGGGAGAGCCGTTGCCCGGCGCCTCGATACGCGTGAAAAGCGACGTGGTGCAACTCGGCGCCAGCACCGACGCCGACGGTCGGTTTCGCCTGGGCCTTCCCGTCAACCAGAACACGTTGATCGTCTCGTTCGTTGGTTACGAGCCGCGGGAGGTAGACATCACGGGGCAGACCACTATCCGTGTGGTCATGCAGGAACTGGTGCAGGACATGGGAGAGGTGATCGTCAACGGCGTCTTCACGCGCAAGGCCGAGAGCTACACGGGTGCCTCGCGGACGCTCACGGCGAGCGATTTGGCGCGGGTGGGCAACCGGAACGTGTTCCAGAGCCTGAAAAACTTGGACCCCTCGTTGCAATTTATAGACAACCTCGACCTGGGGTCTAATCCCAACGCCATGCCGCAGTTGCAGATGCGCGGGATCACCAGTTTTCCCGCCGACGAGACGGGCGTTGCCCTGAAGGGCAACTACCTGAACAAGCCGAACCAGCCACTCTTTATCTTGGACGGGTTCGAGGCCTCGATCGAGCGGATCTTCGACTTAGACATGAACCGGATCGAGAGCATCACCCTCTTGAAGGACGCTGCCGCCAAGGCGCTGTACGGCTCGAAAGCCGCGAACGGCGTTGTCGTGATCGAGACGAAGCGGTTGGCTGGCAACGAGCAGCGCGTGACCTATACCGGCAACCTGACGTTGGAGATGCCCGACTTGACCAGCTATAACCTGACCAACGCGCGGGAGAAGCTGGAGGCGGAAGTGATCGACGGGCGATATACCGATACGGACATGGACTATCAAATAGATCTATGGAACTTGTACAACGAGCGCAAGAAACGGGTGCTCGAGGGGTTAGACACGTACTGGTTGGCTAAACCCCTGCGCACGGGCGTCGGGCAGAAACACGGGCTGTCGGTGGAAGTGGGCGATAGTCGCAGCCTTCGCACGGTGCTGGATATTTCCTATAACAACGTGAGCGGGGTGATGAAAGGCTCCTACCGGAACACGATCACGGGGAGCGTGAACGTCTCGTACCGGGTGAAAAACCTGTTATTCCGCAATACCATGAACATCGCGAACATGAAGAACGAGGAGTCGCCCTACGGGAACTTCTCGAAATACGCGGAACTGAATCCCTACTGGTATGCCACGGACCCGGAGACGGGAGCCGTCCTGCGCTGGGCGGAATTTTCGATAGCGAATAGGAGATACATCCCCAACCCGATGTACGACGCGCTGATCGGCACGTTGAACAAGGAGACGTACCTGGATTTCGTCAATAACTTTTACGTGGAGTGGCAAATTAACGAGCACCTCAAGACGACGGGACGCGTGGGCGTGAGCAACAAGCGCTCGGACTGGGAGGAGTTTTTACCTGCCGACCACTCGACTTTCTCGACCCTCAGCATATCAGCCATCGAGAGCGAGAAATTGAGGCGCGGCTCCTACACGTTCGAGAACGGGAAAGGGAGTAGCCTCTCCGCGGACGTGAACGTGAATTACAACCGGACGGTGGGGAAGCACGACCTGTTCTTTAACGCGGGCGCGTTCCTGTCCGAAAGCAGCTCGGGTTCGAAGAGGGTCATGGCGGAAGGGTTCCCCGGTAACATGGGAGCCGACCTCACCTTCGCGCGCGACTACGCCCGGGATACGCGCCCGACAAGCTACACGACGATCCAGCGCGAGGTCAGTTTCCTGGGCACCGTGTCGTACAGCTACGCGAACCGTTACCTGGCGGAGTTGACCGCCCGCGTCGGCGGCTCGTCGCTCTACGGGAAAAACAACCGCTGGTCGTCCGGCTGGAGCGTCGGCGCGGGCTGGAACCTGCACCAGGAGAGCTTCCTCTCCGGCATCGAGGCGCTCGAGCGGCTGAAACTGCGGGCATCGGTGGGCGTGACCGGTAACCAGAACTTCAACACCAACGCGTCCATAGCCACGTACACCTACTACACGAACGCCCTGTACCACTCCATGGTGGGCGCTCGCCTCGCGGCGCTGGCGAATCCCGGGCTGGGCTGGGAACAGCGGGAGGATTACAACGTGGGAGCGGATATCCAGGTGGGGGGCCTGACGGCCGTCCTCGAGTGGTACAAGGGGATCACGCGCAATGCCGTAGCCGACCTCGCCACGCTCCAGTCCACGGGTTTCCACTCGGTGAAGGACAACCTGGGGCTGGTCATCAACACGGGCGTCGAGTTGACGCTCGGTTACTCGATTCTCCAGGGGCGAGACGGCTTTCTCAACCTGTTCGGCTCCGTCGTGACCGAGAAGAACACGCTGGAGCGCGTCTCGGACGCCATGCGTGCCTACAACGAGGCGCGCGAGCAGATGGCCGCCGACAAGGGGAACCCGAAGCCGGTGTTGATGTACAAGGACGGTCAGGCGATGCGCACGATCTGGGCTGTGCCCTCGTTGGGCATTGACCCGATGAACGGCGCCGAGGTGTACAGGAAGCAGGACGGGACGCTGACCTACACCTACAGCCCGCTGGATCTCGTGGCCGCGGGCGACGAGACCCCCGCGTACAGGGGCAACGCGGGCTTCACGGCGAGATACAAGGGGATCGAGTTGAGCGTGACGTGCAGTTTCCTGGGGGGGTGCGAGATGTATAACTCGACGCTCGTTGATCGCGTCGAGAACGTGGACATTGATCTGAACGTGGATCGCCGGGTGCTGCTGGGGCGCTGGAGGGAGCCGGGACACCAGGCCCAATTCAAACGTTTGGGGACTTTCCGATACGAGGATGATGCCATGAATTACCAGGAAAAGACGCGGGCCACGACCCGTTTTGTCCAGGAACGAAGTGAGTTTGACATCTCGACGATGAGCCTCTCTTACGAGTTACCCGTTGCCCTCACCCGGAAATTCTCCGTGGAGCGGCTGAAACTCGCCTTCTACATGAACGACGTGGCCAAGTGGTCTTCCATCAAGATCGAACGGGGGTTAAGTTATCCCTACGCGCACGTCGCGTCCTTTTCCTTAATGGCAACCTTTTAATAGATATACCCATGAAAAAAATACTCAGACACGCGCTATGCCTTGCGTTGGCATCGATCCTCTTCACGGCTTGCGAAGAGTGGCTTGACGTGGCACCCAGCTCGCAAGTGCGGGAGGAAGAGCAGTTCCAAAGTGAAGCCGGTTTCCAGCAAGCCCTCCTGGGGTGCTACATCGGCATGACGAGCGACACCCTTTACGGCCAGGCACTCTCTTGGTATCTCCCGGACCTTCTATCGCAGACGTACAATACGTTTTCTTCTTCGGGAAACAACTACGGTTTTTATTTTCAACGCTATTCCTACAATAGCACGCATAGTCATCGCATGGTAGAGGCTATCTGGGAACGAGCCTACAACGTGATCGCCAATACCAACAACGTGCTCAAGTTCGTCGAGAAAAACAAGTCGGTGTTGCACTCCATCAACTACACGCTCATCAAGGGCGAGCTGCTAGCCATCCGCGCCTACATGCATTTCGAACTGCTGCGCCTCTACGGCTATGGCGACCTGGCTCACCGCGCCGACAAGGCCACGCGCCTGACGATCCCTTACGTCACCGGGACCTCCAAGGAGGTCACGGAACAGCCCACGTATAGCGAGGCGATCACGAACATCGTCAACGATCTGAAAGCGGCCATCGCGTTGCTGGAGTTGGACCCGATCACGGGGGCACACCCCGCTGATTTCTACGCGATGGTGAACACCGATGGCTTCTACGACCACCGGACGTCGCGCCTGAACTACTACGCGGCGAAGGCCCTGCTGGCGCGCGTCTACCTGTGGGAAGGCGGGGAGGCCAGCTTAGAGCAGGCGAGGAGCCTCGCGATGGAACTCATCGAGATGAACGAGGCGCGCGGCGTTTTCTCGTGGGTGGTAGACAACATGGACGTGAGCTTGGGCTTATCCGTGGAGTGTCTATTCTCGTTGAATCACTCGCGGCTCGCGGAAAAGGTCTTCGATTACTTCCTCCCCGACTTCAAGAATACGGACTATGGCATGTTATACATCAAAGAGTCTAACCTGATGCAGATGTACGAGGTCGCGGCCGGCGGGGGAGTGGACACGCGTTACAGTAAATGGTATCATGTTGATCTGGCTGGGAATGCCTTGCCGGTCAAGATAGGGTCGACGCAAGCGGTCCCCACCCACGTGTCGATGATCCGTTTATCCGAGCTTTACTACATCGCTGCCGAGGGCTACGGTGCCGGGGCGGCACCCGATTACGGTAAGGCGAAGCAGTTGATCCGCGCGGTGAGGGAGAAGCGCGGGCTGAACGCGGACTTCACTTGCAACGACGCCGCCTCCCTGCATGCGGAGTTGCGGAAGGAGTACGTGAAAGAGTTCGTGGCGGAGGGTGTGCTCTTCTACTTCTACAAGCGCACGGGAGAAGAGGTGATCGTCAACTCGGTAGGTACGGCCATCGAGATGGACGATGCCAAGTACCTGTTCCCCTACCCCGACTTCGAGATCCAATCTGGACGCGTGCAATAATGAATAACAGACAAACACAACATACCATGAAAACAAGATACCTGTTACTGCTCGTCGCGCTCCCCTTCGTGGGCAGTTGCGAGAAAGACGAACTGACGCGCTACGAAGAGGCGAACCATGCCGTCGTTTTCCCCGGCCTGGGGGACGCGCTACAATACCCGGGCTATAACCAGGACGGGTCGGGGACTTATTTAGTGACCTTCTCGTTCTTGAGCGTGGCCGTGGGCACGCCGTCGGCGGTAGCCACGCTGCCGGTACGCGTGGTGGGCGTCGCGGCACCGCACGACCGGGAAGTCGGCGTGAAGATCCTGGAGACGGGGACGACCGCCGCCGCCGACCAGTATCGTTTCGTGAAAGCGGTGATCCCGGCCAACGAGACGTACGGGACGATCGAGATAGAGGTGGATTACGCCGACGACCTGACGACGGAAGAGCGGGTGATCTGCCTGGAGCTGGTGTCGTCGGACGATTTGACCGTCGGCCCGCGGGAATACGCGAAGGGAAAGCTGGTGTGGCACTGCAAGTTGTTGCGGCCGGCGACCTCTGCGACGATTCGCACCTACAACCACCTGATCGCGGGAGAGGCTTACCGTACCACCTCAAGCTTTGCCCGGAACACCTATAGTTCCGCGGCCCACCGCCTGATCCTGACCGTGACGGGGTGGGAGACGCTCCCCTCCTACTCGGCAGCCCCCTATTACGTCTACACGAATTACCCGGCCTACCGCAAGAAGATACAGGATTACCTCGACGCGTGGAACGCCGCCCACCCCGGCGATCCCCTGGTGCACGACGGCGGCGCGTTAGTAGGGCAACCCATCGCGGTAAGAGTAGATTAACATTAAAAACATGACACTATGAAAAAACAGATTATACCGTTTCTCGCGCTGCTTGTAGGCGGGATCGCGCTCTCTGCCTGTTACGGGGACAAGAGCAGCTTGGATACCGGGAAGCTCCCGGAAGTGGTCATCGACGTGGCGGGCACGCCCTACGCCGACGGGGTGATCCGCGTCGGGTACATGGAAGAGTTAGCGCTCGCGCCCAAGGTCACCAAGGCGGGGAAGGAGGATCATCCCGACCTCTCCTACCGCTGGACGCTGAATGAAATCCCGGACAAGGTATCGAGCAAGGTCATTTCCGAGGAGCGGGACCTGGACTACGTGGTGCAGCGGGCCATCATGTCAAACCCCTACACCCTCTGGCTCACCGTCACGGACAACGCGACCACGATGGAGTATCTCTACGCGTGGGAGATGTACGTGGAAAGCTCCTTCGGCGAGGGGATCCTCGTCGCGTATACCCGCGACGGCACGACCTCCGACTTCGCCCTGATCATGGACAGCCACGTCTCTGCCGACTACCAGAAAGAGACCTTTATCCGCGATGGCCTGTACGAGGCCGCCAACGGGGTGCCCGTCCCCGCGTTGATTAAAAATGCCTGCTATACGGCCGACGCCGCCCGTTGGGGTATTTACCAGAACATCATCCGGGCCACGACCACGGAGGGTATCCTGATCGTTAACTGTATAGACTACTCCCGGATGGACGACGAGATGGTGTACGTGCCCGATAACTTCGTGCCCGATAAATTCGTCAAGATGCGCCAGGCCTCCATGCTCAATGCCGGCCCGGCGGGTATCTACGTGATGGGGCAGATCGACAAGAAACCGACGATGCCCCTCCTCGTCCTGGATAACGGTGGCGTGGCGGATATCAAGTTGTCCGTCGACTCGCATGAACAGGGCGATTCCCCAGCTGCGGTCTGGTATCATAACGGGAAATTCTACCGCTACAACTCCCCGTTTTCCTCGCCGGCCATCGCCGCGTTCGATAACACGAGCATCACCGCCGCCTTCGACCCCACGAATCTCCCCGGGCAGGAGTGCCGGGCGGCCGGGCTAAGCACGGACAGGACGCATACCCTCCTGCTCAAGGAGATCGCGTCCGGCAACCACGCCCTCTACACCTTCACGCGGGAAGTGAACAACTACCCCGATCCCACCACTCCCTCCGTGGCCAGGGCCAAGATCGACATCCCCGCGTCGCTCAACGCGCTGCTCGACCAGGCCGTCTCGATCTTCTTTATCAGCGACCAGGCCGTGATGTACGTCGCCACGACCAACGCGATCACGCCCGTCATCTTTGCCGGGGGAGTGGTGAACGCTGGCACGCCTTACGCGATCCCCGCCGGGGAGACCTTAGTCATGGCCAAGCTCTTCCAGCAAGGAGTGTACGTCGACAACCGGGACGTGTTCGAAGATTCCCTCGAACCCCGCGACCCTCTCCCGCTGAATAACCGGGCCGTCCTCTTCGCGACCTCCTCCGGCGCTTACGACAGCGACGTCTACGTCGTGCCGATGGTCACGAACCTCGCCTCCTCCGGCACGCTGGACACCGACCCGGCGAAGGCGCTCAAGTTCCCGGTGGAGGGAAAAGTCCTGGACATCGTGATGCAAGGCAAGTAAGCATGAACACCCCGGTAGTCAAAGTCGAGCACCTGTCCCACCGGTACAACGTGCAGTGGGCCATTCGCGATATCAATTTCGAGATCTACCAGCAAGGCGTGCTCGGCCTCGTGGGATCCAACGGCGCGGGAAAATCGACGACCATGAATATCATGTGTGGCGTCCTCAGGCAGACGGGGGGCGAAGTCTACATCAATGGCGTCAATTTCCGCGCCGATCCCATCCGGGCGAAGATGCACATCGGGTTCTTGCCGCAACAGCCGCCCTTGTACGCGGATCTCACCGTGGACGAGTACCTGCGTTATTGCGCTGAACTTCGTTCCGTCCCCCCGAAGAAGATCCGTGCGGCCGTCGAGACCGCCAAGGAAAAGTGCGGCGTCGCGCGCTTCAGCAAGCGCGTCGTGAAATTCCTCTCCGGGGGCTACCAGCAGCGGGTGGGCATTGCGCAGGCCATCATCCACGACCCGGGGTTCGTGGTGCTGGACGAGCCTACCAACGGCCTCGATCCCAACCAGATCGTCGAGATACGCCACCTGATCAAGGAGATCGCCGCCGACCGCTCCGTGCTCCTCTCCACGCACATCCTCTCCGAGGTAGAGGCCACGTGCGATCACATCAAGATGATCGAGGAGGGGCGGCTCGTCTTCTCGGGCGCCATGAACGAGTTCAACAACTACCTCCAGCCCGACACCTTTGTCGCCACCTTCAAGCGTCCCCCGGGCGAGGAGGAGTTGCGTGCCCTCCCGGGGATCTCCCGCGTGGAACGCTTGCCGGGAAGCCAAAACGCCTTTCGCCTCGCCTTCTCCGCGGATGACGACATCACCTGTCGCGTCGTCGAGCTCTCCGTGGCGCGCGACTGGGGCTTGAGCGAGATCACCGTGGAGCGCTGCTCGCTGGATGCCGTCTTTGCGCAGCTCTCGGGCAAACGAGATACCACGCTGCGATGAGAAAGATCATGAAAATCGCCGGGCGGGAGTTGAAAACCCTTTTCTGCTCGCCGGTGGCCTGGGTGATCCTGGCGCTCTTTTTCTTCCAGGCGGCCCTGTCGTTCACGAATCTCCTTGACATCATCGTGCAGCAACAGTTCTCCCGCCCGCTGTGGTACAGCGTGGCCGGCGGGGTGTTCTCCCGCTCCACGGGCATGATCCTGCCCATGCAGGGCTACCTCTACCTTTACGTCCCGCTCGTGACGATGGGCCTCGTGAGCCGCGAATACGGCAGCGGCACCATCAAACTGCTCTACTCCTCGCCCGTGACCACCTTCCAGATCGTGGCGGGCAAGTTTCTCTCCATGATGATCTACGGCACCCTGCTGGTCAGCATCTTCCTGCTGATGCTGCTCTTCCTCGCCTGGCGCGTGCCGCACCTGGACGCGGGGATCGCCTGGAGCGGGATCGCTGCCACCTATCTCCTGGTCATCACCTACGCCGCCATCGGCCTTTTCGTCTCCTGTCTCACCTCCTACCAGATCGTCGCCGCCATCGGCACGCTGGCCGTGCTCGCCTTCCTCGATCAGGCCGGGAGCCTGGGCCAGCACGTCGATTTCTTGAGGGACGTCGCCTACTGGCTCTCCCTCCGGGGCCGCTCCGAGGAGATGGTCAACGGGCTGGTACGCGGCGAGGACGTCTGCTACTTCCTGCTGGTCATCCTCCTCTTCTTCTCCCTGGCCATTCTGCAAATCAACTCGCGGAAAGACCGCGCCGCCTCGCCCCTCGTCGCCGCCGGCCGCCACGTCGCCGTGATCGTCATCGTCCTCCTCGCCGGCTACATCTCCGCGCTCCCGCGCCTGGGCCTCTTCCTCGACACGACGGCCACCGGCAGCAACACCCTCGCGCGGGAGAGCCGGGAAATCGTGGAGCGGCTGACCGGCGGGCTGACCATCACCACTTACGTGAACCTCCTGGACGAGAACTTCCGCGAGGGGATGCCCGAGAACCGGAACGTGGACAAGCGCCGCTTCGCGCGCTACACCCGCTTCAAGCCGGACATCGAGATGAAATACGTCTACTACTACGCCGACCCGGTCACCCCCGGCAAGCAACCGCCCGCGGGGGACGCCCGGGAGAGGGCCTGGCAAAAAGCCACCTCCCTCGAGCTGGCACCCAGGCGGTTTCTCCCCTTAGGGGCGATAGACCCAGGGATAGACCTCGCCGCCGAGGGGTACCGTTTCGTCCGCGTGATACAACGCGCGAGCGGGGAGAAAAGCGTCCTTCGTCTCTTCGCCGACAGCCGGAAACACCCCACCGAGTACGAGATCTCCACCGCCCTCAAGCGCCTCGTCGTCCCCCCGCCGCGCGTGCTCTTCCTCGCCGGCGGCGGCGAGCGCGACATCAACAAGCAGGGCGACGAGGACTATTACCTCTTCGCCAACAGCCGCTCTTTCCGCCACTCTCTCGTCAACAGCGGGTTTGACGTGAAGAGCGTCTCCCGCGGCCAACCCGTTGACGCCGGCGCGGACATCCTGGTCGTGGCCGCCCCCCGCGCCCCCCTGCTCCCCGCCGATCTCGCGGAGATAGACCGCTTCCTTGCGGGGGGGGGTAACATGCTCGTGCTCGTTGATCCCGACACGCGCGCCAACGTCGAGCCGCTCGTCCACCGGCTGGGCGTCTACCCGCGTCCCGCCCCCTTGCTGCAACCCCCCGGCGCTTTTGACGAGCACCTCGTCACCTGCTACCCCACCCCGGGGGCCGCGCGTGTCAGTTCCACCTTCCGGGAGCTGGACAGGCAACGTTATTGCGTCACCCTGCCGGGCGCCCTGGCCCTCGATCACGATACCCTCCACGGGTACCGCGTGACGCCCTTCCTGCGCGCCCTCCCCGCCCCCCCCGGGGATGAAGAAGCAAAAGAGGCCCCCGTCACCATGCTCGCGCTCTCGCGCCCCCTGCCCGGCGACCGGGAGCAGCGCGTCGCGATCATCGGGAACGCCGACTGCATCGGGAACGCCGAGTTACAGATGCAACGCCCCGGCCTCCGCGCTTCCAACTTCTCGCTCGTCACGGGGACGTTCCGCTGGCTCACCCGCGACGAGTTCCCCATGACCACCACGCGCCCCGCCCCGCCGGACACCCTCCTTCGCCTCTCGCGCGATGACATGCCCCGCGTGAAACTCCTCTTCCTGGGCGTCATCCCCTCCCTCGTCCTGCTCGCCGGCGGATTCAACCTCTTCCGGAGAAAAAGGAGATAACACCCTTTCAAGAAAAGACCCATGAGACAAACAAGAAAAATCGCCGCCAACGAGCTACGCTTCCTCTTCTACTCGCCCGTCGCCTGGCTGCTGCTCGTCGTCTTCCTCTTCCAGGTCAACGCCTGGTACGCGGACATCTTCCGCGGGCTGCTCGAGCGACAGGCGCTCGCGGGCGCCGCGGAGTACGGTTTGACGGAAGCGCTCCTCACCGGCCTCTTCGGCCTCTACACGCGCGTGCAGCAACACCTCTACCTCTACGTCCCCCTCCTCACGATGGGGCTGGTCAGCCGGGAAAAAAGCAGCGGCTCGATCAAACTTCTCTACTCCTCGCCCGTCACCCCCGCGCGCGTCATCGCGGGCAAGTACCTCTCGATCCTCGCCTACGGGGCCGTCATGATCCTCGCCCTGGCCTTGCCGGTGCTTTTCAGCGCGCGCGTGATCCCCGCCTTCGACCTCCCCTTGGCCCTCTCCGGCCTCCTGGGGTTATACCTGCTCCTCGCCGCTTACGCCGCCATCGGGTTGTACATGTCCACCCTCACCTCCTACCAGATCGTCGCCGCCGCCGGCACGCTGGCCGCCCTCTTTTTCTTGAACTTCATCGGGGACGTCGGCCAGGGGATACCCCTCGTCCGCGACATCACGTACTGGCTCTCCATCAAGGGGCGCGCCACCGTCCTCGTCGACGGCCTGCTCTGCAGCGAGGAGATCGCTTACTTCCTCCTCGTCATCCTCCTCTTCCTGGCCCTGGCCGTCATGAAGATCGACAACGGGACGCGCCGCGGGGCGATCGCCGCGACCCTCCGTCACCTCGCCGTGATCCTTCCCGTCCTCCTCGCCGGTTACGTCACCTCGCGCCCCTCCCTGCTCCTCTACCTCGACTTGACGGCCACCCGGTCGCGCACCCTCGCCCCGGAGAGTCGCCGGATCATGGACTCCCTGGAGGGCGATTTGACCATCACCGCTTGCGTCAACATCCTCGGCGAGAACTACACCCACGGCTTGCCGCGCGCCGTGAACCGCCACGTCCAGCTCTTCAAACCCTACATCCGCTTCAAGCCGGACATCCGGCTTGATCAACTCTACTATTACCACAAGGTACTCCCCTTCGACGCCCCCCGTTTCGCCGGGATGACCGACAAGGAGCTTGCCGCCGCGCTGTTAAACAACGCGGGAGCGCGCGTCCGTCCCCTCCCCTCCCTCGAGGAACTCGACCCGCGTGGCCGGGTCGACCCGCGCCGGCTGGCCGACGAGGGGCACGGCTTCTTCTGGAACGTCGAGCACCGCGGCGCCCGCGCCTCCATCCGCCTCTTCCAGGACATGATACTCTACCCCTCCGAGCGCGAGATCTCCGCCGCCATGAAACGCCTGGTGACTCCCCCCGCGCGTGTTCTCTTCGTCGCCGGTCACGGCGAGCGCGACCCCGCCGGCGCCGGCGACCGCGATTACCAGGCGTTCGTTTCCCGCCGCTCCTTCCGCCACTCCCTCGTCAACCAGGGGTTCGACGCGCGCGCCGCCCGGCTCGACACCCTCGCCGCCGCCGCGCTCGACGCGACGGGCATCCTGGTGATCACGGCCGGCCAGACTCCCTTCACCCCCGGTGAGATCGAGCGGGTACACCGCTTCGTGGCCCGCGGCGGGAACCTTCTCGTGCTCGGCGAGCCGGGCGCGGGGCGCTTCCTGAACCCGCTCGTCGCGCCGCTGGGCCTCCGCTTCCGGGAGGAGGCCCTGTCGCAACCCCGCGAGGGGTTCGACGCCGCGCTCCTCGCGGGCGAGATCACCGGGGCCGCCGCGCTCCTCCTCCCCGGCCTGGCGGGTGTGCGGGAGAAGGACGAGCGCGTCACGCTTCCCGGGGCGGTGGCGCTGGAGCGTGCGGGGGAGCGGGGGTTCCGCGTCCATCCCCTGCTCTCCGCGCCGGGCGACACGACCGCCTCTCGCGTGACGGCCCTGGCCCTCGCGCGCCGGGCCGGCGCCGGGGAACAGCGCGTCATCGTCGCCGGCGACGCGGATTGTTTCAGCAACGCCGAGTTGATGATCACCCGGGAGGGGATCCGTTCCGGCAACTTCACGTTTCTCGTCGAGGCGTTCCGCTGGCTCTCGGGCGACGAGTTCCCCGTGGACACGCGCCGCCCCGCCCCCCGCGACACCTCCCTCTCCCTTCCCTTCTCCGCCATGAAATGGGTGCGCCTCGTCTTCTGCTGGCTTCTTCCCTTGTCCATCGTCGCCGGTTTCCTCCTCGCGCGTTGGCGCCGCCGCGCGGGGTAGGGGCGACGCGGGGTCACCTGCCCGCTTTTGGTAAGGTGACAAACGATGTTTTGTACCGCGTCGCGCTCCAGCGTTACCCCGCGTTAGCTTGTTATAACGACCGGGGGGACGCGTGGGAATACATCCCCGCGGGACGAGAAAGGGGCTGTCTCAAAAGTCAATTCGAGACAGCCCCTTCCCTTTAACGGGTCCTTAGAGCCTCCCCTAACGGGTCATTAGAGCCTCAGGCTGTCTCGAAAGGGATCGCGCCCGCGGGAGTAGACGCGGGCGCCCTGTTTTTCCCCCTACCGGCACGATCCTCTGCCTTTTTTCCCGCGCCCGCGTCCCCGCCCTCGACCCGGACTGCCATTTTGTCGCTA
>JAISNC010000015.1 GCA_031276355.1 Odoribacteraceae bacterium | reverse complement strand
CCCGGTGCGTCCAGGTCAACGCGCCGGTCACCAGGTCCAGGGAGGCCCGCGTGTTCAGCGCGTTGAGGTTGATCTCCGTCACGTTTATGCCGCCGCCGAAACCGGTGCCCTGCACGAGCTTGAACTGCACGCGCGCGAGCAGGTGCTGGAAGCCAAATTCCGGGTGGGTTTGCGTCCCCTCCTCCTTGCCGATGCCGCTCGTGACGCTGGCGTACATGACGTCTTGTTGCCCGTCGAGATCCCACGTCACCGCCGGTGCCACGGTCGACCCGTTACCGGGCGTGTAGGTGCCGCCGATGAGCGGGCTGTAAGCGTAGAAATAGAGCTTCACGTCCGAGGAGGGGGGATAATACTGGGGATCGGTAAAGGATAATTTACTTTCGGGGTCAGACCCCACGGCCTGGTTGTCGAAATAAGCAGTTGACTGCGGGACGTTCGCCGGCGGCGTGGCGGCAGGCCCCGCGTAGGCCGTCACGGCGAACAACTTGCTCGTGTTGGCCGGGAAAGCGCTCCCCGTCACCGGCCCGGAAGAGAGGTCGCCGCGAGAACTGGCGCGCGCGGCCGTCACCCCGGCCACGGGGACGATGGCCGCCCGACCCTCTCCCGGCGTGACGAGCGGGAGGTTGCCCGCGGCCTTAACACACGACACCACCGTGGCGGCACAGATCAAGGCACCGACAAGTGACGCCGGAAAATAATGCATGATACTTGTTCTTGTTTTCATTTCACTATAATTTTACTGTTCGTCAGCCCGCGAATCATCGAGCCGCAATTTTCTGGTACAAAAGTAGGAAAATAAATAACGCGAGACACGAAATTAGCCATTTTTTTTCGCCAGCGTCGTTTTTATCGTGCGTGAAGCTGGCTATTATGATAATATACGGAAGTTTTAGCGCGGTAAAAGACGGGGAACGGGGAAACATCGCGTGATTCCGCCAGGGCTTGTAGAGCGGTAGAATCAGGTGGGAACGAGGTTCGCGAGCGATCGTGTTGAATATAGGAATCGTTGAACGGGCGGGGACATGCGCCCCTCGTTTCTTTCCCTCCCCTCGCGGCGCGGGTCGATAAAATGCATATATTCGCGGGAGAACACGAATACACGAGAACATGAATCACGGGATAACGATCGAGGCGATCCTGCCGGTGCGGCAAACGAGATCGGAGCGGGGGGCGCTGGTGAACCAGGCGCTCTTCGGGGAACTCTACGAGGTGGTGGAAGAGGAGGAGCGGTGGGTACGCGTCCGCCTGTGCCACGACCGCTCGACGGGGTGGATCGCCCGGGCGTCCCACCACGCGGTGGACGAGGCCTACGCGGGGGC
Organism: Odoribacteraceae bacterium; assembly: GCA_031276355.1. Taxonomy (GTDB): domain Bacteria; phylum Bacteroidota; class Bacteroidia; order Bacteroidales; family Marinifilaceae; genus JAIRKS01. Next base: position 8,240 of record JAISNC010000015.1, on the reverse strand, counting down.
TTACCTCGCCGGCGAGCGCGTCGTGACCCCCTCGCTCTTCACCCCGCTGGCCAAGGAGGGGGAGTGGGGCGCCCGCCTGGTGGTGGCGGGGAGCCTGTTGCCGCTCTTCGACCGCTCGACGGGCCGCTCGCGCGCGGGAGGCGCGGTCTATATCCCGGCGGGGAGCGCCCCCGTCGGGGCGATCGAGACGCGCGAGCAGCTCTCCCGCGGTGCCTTCATGTACTATAACACCCCCTATCTCCCCGGCGGCCGCTCCCCGCGCGGCATCGACGACACGGGGCTCGTGCAGGTGATCTACCGCTTGGCCGGCCGCTCCCTGCCCCGCGACCTGGAGGGACAACTCGCGACGGGGGAGACACTCTCGTTCCTGGAGGAGGCCCTGCCCGGCGACCTGCTGTTTTTCGGCGACGAGGAGAAGGTCTCCCACGTCGGGATCGCCTGGGAGGGCGGCCGCCTCGTTCACGCCTCCGGCCGGGTGCGGGTCGACAGGGTAGATCATCACGGCATCTTTAACGAGGAGCTTCGACGCTACACGCACGCGCTGAAAGTCATCAAGCGCGCCTGGTAACCCCTTTACAGGTACGCGGTCGCTTCCGGCCCGGCGTTAAACAGCAGGTCGAGGGCGCTAAGCCCCGGGACGAAGGGATAGCGTTCGGCGAACGTCTGGTGGTACGGCCGGGTGACATCGACCGCTTCCCGCGCGCGACGGGAGGCCTTCGGGTGGAACGCGTCGCGGAGATCCGTGCACCCGCGCGGCTCTCGCTCGTACGCGACGGTCGGTTCCACGGGGCGTTCCACCCCGAGGCACCGCGTGAGCCGTTCCAGGATCTTCCCGTTGAGGTCGACGAGGAACCGCTCCTCCTGCCGGAAGAAGGGGTAAAATGCGTCGATGTAGTAATCATAAAAGGGGGATTTCCGGTAAGCCGACTCGATCGCCTTGAAGTGCACCCGTTGCCAGCGCGTCGAGTAGTCGACGCGCGCGTCCCGCGTCAACATCCCGCGGGCCGCCCCCTTGACCACCGGCACGGAAAGCGCCAGCGGGCCGTTGGCAGAGAGTATCTCGCAACGGTTCCGGTAACTCTGCTTGCCGTAATGCTCGTGATACTCGACCCGGACACGCTCGTGCGCCTTGATCCGCGCGATGTAGGCAACGGGGGGGAAGTAAGCCGTGGTTAGCAAAACGCGCGGCGGTGTCTCCCCCGGGCCAACGGCTTCGCCCCGGCGGGAGGTATCGTTAGCGCGCGAATCCGGCGAAGAAGTCATTTCCCTTGTCGTCGACGATGATAAAGGCGGGGAAATTCTCGACGCGTATCTCGCGGACGGCCTCCATGCCCAGCTCTTCGAAATCGACGACGCGCACGGATTTGATGCTCTCCTTGGCGAGGATGGCCGCCGGCCCGCCGATAGAGCCGAGGTAAAAGCCGCCGTTACGGGCACAGGCCTCGGTGACGGCGCGCGAGCGATTCCCCTTCGCCACCATGACGAGCGAGGCCCCGTGGCGCTGGAACAGATCCACGTACGGGTCCATGCGCCCGGCGGTCGTGGGGCCGAAACTGCCGGAAGGCATCCCCGCGGGCGTCTTGGCCGGGCCGGCGTAATAAACGGGATGCTTCTTGAAATACTCCGGCATGGGCTTGCCCTCGTCGAGCAGGGCCTTGACGCGGGCGTGGGCGATGTCGCGGGCGACGATGAGCGTGCCGCTGAGGTTCAGGCGGGTCTTGACGGGGTATCGCGTCAACTCCTTCAGGACGTTCTCGATCGGCTGGTCGAGGTCGATGTTGACGGCCGGGGCGAGTAGCGGTGCGGCGGGGGGGAGGAAGCGGGCGGGGTTTTTCTCGAGTTGTTCGAGGAAAATCCCGTCGCCGGTGATCTTGGCCTTGATGTTGCGGTCGGCGCTGCAACTGACGCCAAGGCCGACGGGACACGAGGCGGCGTGGCGCGGGAGGCGGATCACGCGGACGTCGTGCACCCAGTACTTCCCGCCGAATTGCGCGCCGATCCCCGTCTCTTGGCATATTTTTAACACGCGGGCCTCCCACTCGAGGTCGCGGAAGGCCTGTCCCCCCTCGTTACCGCGCGTGGGCAGGCGGTCGAGGTAGCCGGCGGAGGCTTTCTTGACGGTGGCGAGGCAGGCCTCGGCGGAGGTGCCGCCGATGACGAGGGCGAGGTGATAGGGAGGGCAGGCGGAGGTGCCCAGCTCCAGCACTTTTTCCCGCACGAAACGGTCGAGCGCCTCCTCCGTGAGCAGGGCCTTGGTTTGCTGGTAGAGGAACGTTTTATTGCCGGAGCCGCCCCCCTTCGTGAGAAAAAGGAACTCGTAGGCGTTCCCGCGCGTGGCGTGGATGTCGATCTGGGCGGGGAGGTTGGTGCCGGTGTTTTTCTCCTCGAACATGGAGAGGGGGACGACCTGCGAGTAGCGCAGGTTGCGCGCGCGGTACGTGTCGAGGATCCCCTTGCTGATGGCCGCGGCGTCGTCGTGGCCGGTATAGACGTCCTCGCCCTTTTTCGCGACGACGATGGCCGTGCCGGTGTCCTGGCACGTGGGTAATTCTCCCCCGGCGGCCACCACCTGGTTGAGCAGCAGGGTATACGCGACGAACTTGTCGTTATCGCTGGCCTCCGGGTCGTCGAGGATCGCGGCCACCTGCCGCAGGTGCGCCGCCCGGAGATAGAACGACACGTCCGCGAACGCCTCCCGGGAGAGCAGTTCAAGCCCCTCGGGCGCGATCTCGAGAATGCTCCTCCCGCCGAGTTCTCGCACGCGCACGTGCTCGCGCGTCAGGAGGCGGTATTCCGTCTCGTCCTCTTGCAAGGGAAACGGGCGCTGGTAATTGAAGTTATTCATGATTCACGGTGTTATTAAGACGCGACGAAAGTAGCGATTATTCCCGAGAAGCGGAAGTCGCCCGGCGGTTTTATCGCCCGTTTTCTTATCTTTGTCGGCGTGCCGGGACGATGGCCCGGCACGTGAATCACTAAACGAGAGACCATGAATGTTATTATTGTTACTATCGGCGACGAGATCCTGCTGGGGCAGGTGCTGGATACCAACGCGTGGTGTATCGCGCGACACCTGGCGCGGGCGGGGATGGAGGTCGTCGAGATGCTTTCTATCGTGGATCGCGGCGAGCGGATCGCGGCCGTGCTGGACGACGTGTTGGCACGGGCGGGGGTGGTAATCATCACCGGCGGGCTTGGCCCGACGAACGACGACGTGACGAAGCGGGCGCTGGCCGATTATTTTCACGCGCCGCTGGTGCTCCGCGCCGACGTGCTCGCCTGGATCGAGGAGTTGCTCGACCGGCGCGGGCAGGCGTTGAACGAGAACAACCGCGGGCAGGCGTGCCTGCCGGAGGGGTGCCGGGTGCTCTTCAACCCGAAAGGGACGGCGCCGGGGATGTGGTTCGAGCGGGGGGAAAAGGTGGTGATCGCCCTGCCCGGGGTGCCGTTCGAGATGGAGCACTTGATGGAGCACGAGGTGATGCCCGCGTTGCGGGCACGCTATCCCGGCGCGACGCTGGCTTATCGCGTGGTAAAGGTCTACCACGTCGCCGAGTCCGACTTGGCGCATCGCCTGGCGGCGTGGGAGGGGTGTTTGCCCGGGGAGGTGGGATTGGCATATCTCCCCTCGCCGGGGCTGGTGAAGCTCCGCGTGACGGCCCGGGGAGAGAAGGGGCTGGAGGCGCTGGACGCTTGTTTCGCCGGGTTGCTGGAGGAACTTGCCGGGTTGCGATTCACGGTGGGGGAGGAGCCGGGCCTGGGCGAGGAGGTGTTGCGGCGATTGCGGGGAAAAAGCCTCGCCGTGGCGGAGAGTTGCACGGGAGGGAGCATCGCGCGGGAGATTACGCGGGTACCCGGCGCGTCGGACTGTTTTGCCGGGGGAGTCGTGGCGTACAGCAACGAGGTGAAGGCGACGCTGCTGGGCGTGAGCTGGGAGGTGCTAGCGCGTCACGGGGCGGTCAGCGAGCCGGTGGTGGTACAGATGGCCGAGGGGGTTCGTCGCTTGTTGAAGACGGATTATGCCGTGGCCACGTCGGGCATCGCCGGCCCGGGGGGAGCCGTGCCCGGCAAGCCGGTGGGCACCACCTGGATAGCGGTGGCTACTCCCCGGGGGACGGCGGCTCGCCTGTTCCACTTCTCTTTTACCCGGGAGCGTAACATCGCCCGCGCCGTGATGAAGGCGCTCGAGATGGTGATCGAGGCGGCGGGGGATGCCCCGCCTTATTGATCTACGCGGGAGTGCTTCCGGCTATACGAGAAGTAGATGATCAGCCCGATGGCCATCCATATCACCAGCCGGTACCAGCTGACCATCGGCAGCGCGTACATCAACGCCAGGCTGATCACCGTGCCCAGGATAGGGATGAGGGGGACGAGGGGAGTCTTGAATCTCCTCGGCACTTCGGGACGACGCACGCGGAGGATGATGATCCCGATGGATACCAGCGCGAAGGCGAGCAACGTGCCCATGCTCACCATGTGCCCCAGGTCGCTGATGGGCACGAGGCCCGCGAGCAAGGAGACGAAGAGCATGAAGAAGATGCTCGTTTTCCAAGGCGTTTTGAACGTGGGGTGGATGTCGCTGAAGAAGGAGGGGAGCAGGCCATCCTTGCTCATGGCGTAGAAGACCCGGCTCTGCCCGAGTAACATGACGAGGATGACCGAGGTGAACCCGCAGACGATGGCCAGCACGAGGAGAAATTCTATGCTGGTGTAGCCCGTGACGGAGAAGGCCTTGGCCACCGGGCTGGCGTCGTTGAGAAATTCGTCGTACCGCACCATCCCCGTCATCACGTAGGCGAAGAGGACGTAGAGAACGGTGCACGCGAGGAGCGCCCCGATGATGCCGCGTGGCATGGATTTCTGGGGGTTGATGGTCTCTTGCGCGGTCGTCGACACGGCATCGAAGCCGATGAAGGCAAAGAAGACCACGGCCGCTCCCATGGCGATCCCGGAGAGGCCGAAGTGCCCGAATTCCCCCTGGTTCTCGGGGATGAAGGGGACGTGATTTTCCGGGTTGATGAAGCTCCAGCCCAGGATGATAAAGACAAATACCACGGTTACCTTGAGCACGACGAGGATGTTGTTGAATTTGGAGGATCCCCGGATGCCCCGGATGAGTACCATGGATATGGCGCACACGATGAAGATCGCGGGCAGGTTGATGAATCCGCCCTCGAACGGGGATTTAACGAGGGCCTCGGGGACGATGATCCCTACCTGGTGGAGCAGTTTCACGAAGTATTGCGACCAGCTCACCCCGACGGTGGCCGCGCCGAGGGAGTATTCCAGCACCAGGTCCCAGCCGATGATCCACGCCATGAACTCCCCGAAGGTCGCGTAGGAGTAGGTGTAGGCGCTGCCGGCGACCGGTATCATGGAGGCAAACTCCGCGTAGCATAGTGCCGAGAAGAGGCACGCGACGGCCGCCACGACGAACGAAAGCATCACGGCCGGCCCCGCGTGTTCTGCCGCCGCGATTCCCGTGAGCGAGAAGAGGCCCGCCCCGATGATCGCCCCGATTCCCAGCGCGACGAGTGACCAGGTGGTTAATACTTTTTTCAGTTCTCGTTTCTCCCCCTCTCCTTGCGATTCGAGTATCAGTTTCTCGATCGATTTCGTTTTCCATAGATTTGACATGAGCTTTGCTATTTGTATGTGTTTGTTATATGCCGGCAAACATAAGAATAATATAGATGAATCGCAAGGGCCTCGTGATGGCAAGGCGCGTTTCAATAGGGGTGTTTCGAGGGTGTCTCAAAAAGGAGCCCGCCCGGGAGGCATCCGGTTGAACTTGCTGTTGAAAAATATCCGGGAAAAAATTTTGTGTTGCAAAAAAAATAAATATAACTTTGTCAGCATGAAAAAACGCCAAAGACATACATGGCTGCTGTCTCGAATGACAAATATCGTGAGTTTAGTAATTTTTAACTGCGATAATTTGGATGTGTGTAATTATTTGTTAGAGAGAGAGAGAGAGAGAGAGAGAGAGAGAGATAGAGAGTTATGCCCGCGTAATAGTTAATTTCAGGAAGTCCGCTCGTCTTGCTCGTCATTCGGGGAGCGGCTCTTTCGTCAAAAAATTGTCCACCTTCGGGAGGGAACTCGTTCCTTCCCGAAGGTTTTTTATTTATAAACCTTTTAAATTTTTCAAGCATGTCGATAAAGTATGTGCTATCCCAAAAACGGAACCCTGCCAGGCCGGGAGATCCGCTGAAATGGTACGCCGGTGCCAGGAGCACCGGTAAAGTCACGCTCAAGGCCCTGGGTAAAGAGATCGCCAAACGTGGCCCGGTTAGCCCGGCAGACGTGCTGGCGGTGTTGGAGGCGTTGCCGCGCGTGTTAATGGAGCACCTTTCGGAAGGGCAGATCGTTCGTCTCGGCGATTTCGGGTCGTTCCAGGTTGCCATTGGTAGTTCGGGTGTCGAGAGCGAGGCGAACTTTAGCCCTTCGCTGATCGAGACGAGGAAAGTCGTTTTTCGTCCGGGAACGGGTTTAAAAGAGAGGTTAAATGGTTTGGAATTTGAGATCACCTCTTTTTAAACAACGCAACGATGTTTTACGCGAGACTCAACAAAATCAAGCTATTCAACAACCGGGAGGGATTCCCCGGGTCGCTCAACTGCGCCGAACTGCGGGTTTACAGTTACGTCGCGGGAGGCTCCCCCGGAACGGCCGGTGCGTCCCTGTCCGATCTGATGGGGTTGCCCGACGGGGCCGCGCGTAAACAACGCTTGTTGGATGCCGTCATTGCCGAGTCCGGGCGCTTTGCGCAAAGCCGCGACCTCGCGATCAACGGCGTGAAAAACGATCAAGCCCTGCTGTTCGGCGACGCGGGCCTGGTGATTTTCTCGAACGCGCACATCCCCGCCGTGCTCGATATCCGGCTCTGGGTGATTGAATCGGATGAAGACGCGCGCGCTTTCGCTCTCGACATCGACAAGGTGCTCGACAGCGCCGCTTTCAAGGGCATGATCGCCGCCGTGGAGGGCGCACTACTCATCGCGAACCCCGTGCTGTCGGGCGCGATCGCCGTCGGTAGCGTGGTGATCAACCTGCTGCGGCAGAAACTGCGCTCCAACAAGGACGACCTCGTCGGCTATTGGCAGGCGACCCTGTTCCGCGAACAGGACTACCCGCACGGTGCGCGCGACCGGCAGGACGTGTACGACACGACGGGGAATATGTTGGTGGACTATACGCTGTTTGGATATGAAAATAATGTTTGAGCGGTAAAATCCGAAAAACCGGACAGGTAATGAAACGAAAAGAAGTAATATGAAAAAGATACTGAAATTTTGTGTGCTATTTTTGACAGGTATGCTCCTGTTGACTTGTCAGGAGAATCCGGATGCAGAAGCGGATGAAAACGGGCAATCTCTTCCGACCGAAACGGTTGTAAGTGATCGAGTCGTTGTTTTTGTACCGGAGGAGGGTACCGCAATTGAGGACAACATTCTTGAATACGACTCGGCAGCAAACCGGATTGTGTTCAAATTGCCTTCCGTCGCCCACAGTCCTTTTGTACGAAGCGCCAGCAGGGCAAACAATACTCGAGCTATCGTACAAAACTTTAATTTGAACGAGTTTTCGAACTTGCAAGTCGGGCAATATCTATGCGTGCCGCCCAATGAATTTGTTCCGACCGGATTGGTACTCGAAATTACCGATGTGCAATATGGCCCGGGAAGCGTTGCCGTCACGGGGGGGAAGCCACTTTTTAGCGATGTCATTCCGGAAGCGGCAATCAAACACACGTTTGGATTGATGGAGTTTTTTCACGATGCAGCGTTTGAAATGAAATTTCCCATGGGCGATGGTATAAATTTCAAGGTAACACCTTCCGTTGTGACCGATGATAAAGGCGATACAAAATTGAAATTAGTAGTGGATGCAAAGATAGATTTGCTCGATGGAGTAGATATTATCCCCGGCACCAACGAAAAAGCCGAATGGGGTAGCGCGTGCAGTTTTGAGCTTAACCCGGAGTTTACTACGACCATTTACCATAAACGGGGAGCGATGCTGCCCGATGTGTTTAAAATCCGGTGCGAGGGAGATATTATTACAAAATGGGATTTGAAACTGAATTTGAAACTTGAAAAAGTAGTGGAAACAGAGTTGATACTTGCTACTTTCAAACTTGGGACAGTGTTGATTCCGGGTACTCCCATTTGGATTTCTCCCTATTTGGAATTGAAAATTAAATTTGGTGCCGAAGGCCATGCGACGATTGAATA
>JAISNC010000054.1 GCA_031276355.1 Odoribacteraceae bacterium | reverse complement strand
ACTACGTGAGTACTGACACGCTTTTCTACACCACCAACAGAGCGCTGGCGGAGATTGGAAAAGAACTGCGCATTAACTACTCTCATATTGCCGCTTAATTTTGATTACTTACTTAGCATCATGGATGAACATGTAAAGAGCGAAGAGGGACAAGAGCTCTTAGTCAAGAGATTAAAGACGATCGTGATCGTCTTAACGGTCGTGTTGATCACGCTACTGGTATTTTTCTTGATCGCTCGCCACGAAAACCGGATGAACATGCAAGTCATCCACGAGGAGAAGGAGATCCTGCAACAAGAACTGACAGAGCTGAGCCACGGTTACGACGGGCTGAAATCGAACAACGACTCGCTAAACGCTAAACTGACATTCGAGCAGGAGAAGATCGCCGGGTTGATCGGGGAGATGAAAACCTTTCGCGCCAGCTCGTACGCGGAGATCAACCGGTACAAGAAAGAGGTGAACACGCTGAAAGCGATCATGCGCGGCTACGTGGTACAAATCGACTCGCTGGGCCGGATAAATAAAAAACTGCTGGCCGAGAACAGCACGGTGAAAAAGCAGATGGACTGGGTGCGGGAACGTAATAAAACCCTGGAAGAGAAAACCACGCGCATGGAAGAGACGCTGGAGCGAGCCGCCACCCTCTCCGTGGAACGGTTTAACCTCTCCCCCATCAACACGCGAGAAAAGACGACGGCCATCCGGAAATGCGCGCAGTTGAAAGCCGGGTTCGTGATCACCAAAAACGTCACCGCCAAACGAGGAGCGCGGGATATCTACCTGCGCGTCACCCGTCCGGACGGGAACGTGATCATTGACGAGGGAATACCCGCCTTCAAGTACCAGAACGTCGAGCTGGCCTGCACCGCCCGACGGGAGATCGTCTACGAGGGCGAGCAACTGGAAGTATCCATCTATTGGCCCAACGACGGGAGCCTTGTACAAGGAAAATACGTCGCCGACCTCTTTAGTGAAGGGCAGCAGATCGGGACGGGAGAGTTTATCTTGAAATAGCCGGGCGCCCGGCTCACGTTGACCCCGCGAAATAGATGAAACACGCTGAAATATACCACGTCCCGCAACACCCGGATCTTCGTGCACGACTGACGCGGGACGTGCCCGCCATCGCCATCGCGGAGGTAAACTGGCCGGGAACGGATCTCCCCCGCCTCTCCGCGTGTTGCAGGATCGGCTACGACAACACCCGGCTACTTCTCGCCTTCGAGGTGGAGGAACGGCAATTCCGGGCCAACGAGCCCGAAGACAACGGGCGCGTATGGGAAGACTCGTGCGTCGAGTTTTTTATCCAGCCGGGAGATCCCGGCGAGGGTTACTATAATTTCGAATGTAACGCGATCGGTACCTTGCTACTGGCGCACGGCACCGATCGGCACGACCGGGAACCCGCCCCGCGGGAGGTGCTCGCCTCTATCCCGCGGGAAACGCGCGTGGAGGTGACACGTCAGAACGAAGAGGCGCTTTACCGTTGGTCGCTCCTCCTTGCCATCCCCTTCACGGCACTGTTCCGGCACCGCTTCACGCCTCAAACGGGCAAAACGGTACTGGCTAACTTCTACAAATGCGGGGACAAGTTGCCCTTCCCCCATTTCCTTTCGTGGAACCCGGTCACCGCCGCTACTCCCGACTTTCACCGTCCGGAATGTTTCGGGCGATTGTCGTTTCAACCCTGATCTTCCCGCCGTGAAAACAGTTACCGCCATATTCATATCCGGCATACTCTTCATCCTGCTTGTCGACCTCCTCTTTTACCGGGTCACGCGCTCCCGGTTGCGCGCGCGGTGGACGAGATGGCTCTACTGGAGCGTGTCGTTGCTCTTCGTGGCCGGCATCGTGGGCTATCACGCGGCGATGCCCCGGTTGACGGGCCCGGGGGCTTACTTCTGGATGGGACGGGGGATGCTCCTGCTGCTGCTCTATTACCTGCCGCGCTGTAGCTATCTCGCGGTCACCCTCCTCTCCCTGTTCTTGAAACAGCGCCCGTGGATCAAACGGACAGCCGCGATCCTGGCCGCCCTCACCTTCTTCACGCTCCTTTACAGCACCACGATCGGGCGCTACCAGTACCAAATCGTGCACGTGGAGGTCGAGATCCCGGGACTGCCTGCCGCCTTTAACGAGTTGCGCGTCGTGCAACTCACCGATCTTCACCTGGGGAGTTACGGGAAGAGCTACCCGGGAATCCGGAAAATGGTGGAGAAGGTCAACGCCCTGCAACCGGACGTGGTGGTGATTACCGGCGACGTGATCAACAACTTCGCCCCGGAGCTACTCCCGTGGATCGACGCGTTACGAAAGATCAACGCCAGGCTCGGGAAGTACGCCGTCACCGGCAATCACGATCACGGCGACTACACGCGCTGGCCCTCGCCGGAAGCGAAAGAGGCGAACCTGCGTCGCTTTTTTCAATACATGGAGGCGAGCGGGTTCCGGATGTTAAATGACGCGAACCAGCCCCTCGCGATAGGAGAGGACACCTTGTATATATGCGGCGTGAGAAACTGGAGAAAAGCGCCCCTGCCCAGTTACGGGAACGTGGAACGGGCCTTGCAAGGCACGGACGGCCACGTGGTCGTGCTCCTCTCTCACGACCCGGCCTACTGGAGAGAAGAGGTGATTCATCACCCGGTAGCCCTGACGTTATCCGGGCACACGCACGCCATGCAAATGGGGATCCAGATCGGGAACTACCGCTGGACACCCGCCAAGTATTTTTTCCCCGAATACAACGGGCTGTACGCCCGCGATGACAAGCAACTATACGTCTCGCGCGGGATAGGCTACCTGGGATTTCCCGGACGCATCGGGATGCGCCCTGAAATCACGGTCTTACAACTCACCCATTCGAAAAGATAATGAAACGGGCTAAAAATCTATTTTCAACGCGCCTGGCACTTGCTATCTTCCTCTCTTGTTCCGCCATCCTGCTACTCCTCTTCGTCGTCATTCACCTGTTCCAACGCGTCTCCCTGCTCCGGCAACCGGACCACGCGTATGAACCCGTCGCGCTGGTCGGGGATATCGTCCTGGTGAGTTGCCTATGCTGCCTGGTGTTGCTTTTCCGGGTGACTCATCGCGTCATCAAGCGCATCTTCCTTCCCCTCGAGCAACTCGCCGCAACCACCCGCACCATCGCGGATGGCCATTTTAACGAGCAACTCCCCATGAACGACAGCCACGATGAACTCCAAGAGTTGAGGGATTCGTTCAGGTACATGCAACAAAAGATCGTCGACTCGATGGGAGATTTGAAGAGTTCCACGATCGAAAAAGAGAAGATACAAAGCGAGATGCGAGTAGCGCAACGCATCCAAGAACGCTTCCTCCCCGTACAGCATATACTACACGACAGGCGTTTCTCGCTGTATGCCGCGTTGGAACAGTCAAAATCGGTGGGAGGCGACATGTATAGCTATTTCGTCAAGAAGAGTAACTTGTATATCTTGGTCGGGGACGTGCAGGGGAACGGCATTCCCGCCGCACTTTACATGGCCTCCATCTCCACGCTCTTTAATTACGTGGCCCCCACCAAGCACGCCACGTCAGAGATCTGTAACACGTTAAACACCTACATGTGCCGTAACACCGGGGACGACATATTTATCACCCTGTTTATCGGTATATTGAACCTCAATTCGGGCATACTGAACTACACCAACGCGGGACACCCCTATCCCATTATTCGACGGGGCGACAAGGGGGAGGCGATTTTCTTAAAAGAGCCTCTCGACATGCCCATCGGCGTGACCGATAACGAGTACATGGAAGACCACATTCAACTGGAAAAAGGCGACCTCATCTTGATCTATACCGATGGCGTGACCGAATCCCAAAACAAGGCCAAGCAGTTTTATGGGAAAGACCGACTACTCCATCTCGTGAAAGAATCCCCAAACAGTACCCCGGAAGAGGTGGTAACCGCGGTGCTTGCCGACGTTAAAAACCATTCGGGAGAGACGACCGAATCGGATGATCTCGCCCTCGTCTCCATCCTTTTTCACGACGCGGTGTTTTATTAACGCTTCATCTGGTATATTCTAACAACCACATCTTGACTAAGTAACTCATGTTACGCAGTATCCGGTTTAGTCTCCTTTGCCAGAAAGTCAAAATTTTAATAACTGCAGGTCGATGACCCAATGTCATCCAGTTAAGAGGCAAGAGGGGGACGATGGGCCACGCCGGGTTTCGCGGCGATTGCCCGTGGGGCAATCATATCAATAGAAAAACGGCATTCCTTCTTGTTCCCAATTCCCCGCAGGGGATTCATAAAAAGCACCGAAATGAAAGCCCCACGGGCTATTGGAGATACGGGGGGTGTATCCTGTTTTTTATTGATATTATTCCCCTCTGGGGAAGCGAAACCTGGCGAAGTCAATCGGAGCGAAGGTCGCGACAGTAAAAATCGACCGGCGGGATAAGCCTACTTTTGAGCGGGAAATCCTCGTGGGAGCATCCACCAGGAAAGAGAAAAATAGGGGAGAGATCTTTCGTGTCGGACTTAATATGAAGATGCGGGCAGGACTCACGAAAAGATGTTGTATGTATATGTGTGCGTGCGTCTGTGTGTGTGGTGTGTGCGTGATAGTACGCAGTCCTGTTAGGCACTTCAAATCCTTTAAGAACGCTACTGAAAGATCAGCTTGGATAATAGATCGAAACTCTCCTCTCCCCCTTGATGATAGAAATTAAACAGCTAAAAAATCCCATATCATCTTATACACCGATTCTAACGAAAACACGAAACGGAAAGTTTCATCCTAATACGTAAAAAACACAAAATAATATTAATCGTCGATCGTGCCGGTACCGCGGTGTCGCTGACCTCCCCGTGAATCTTTGTAATAGTATTGATAATAAATAAATTACAAACCCGAGTTTTGGATAAGCCCACTCCTTGTTCAGCCAACAAAACAACCTGCATGGCGATAAGTTGTAATTTAGGTAATAACCTCATTTTCACCTCATTCAATCAACTAAACAACCTCAGCAAGGTACATGAAATATAAAAAATAACAACCTAATTACCTCATTCCCGTGAAAATGAGAATACGATGGTTTCGACGAGCCCGGCCACCGGCGATCGGTGTTGTATCGCTTGTCTTCGTGTTCTCTGAACTTGTCAAAGACCAACCTCACCCCCTGTACCGTTGACTTTAAATAAGAAACGGGTAAATTAATGAGCTAATGAGGTTACCGGATATCGTATCTAATTGCCCCTACTTAGGTTGTTTAGTTGATTGAATTAGGTAAAAATGAGGTTTATTTTATCCAAAACTCAGGTTACAAGATTTTACACGAAATAGTCTATCCGCGCTCCCGCGCTCGTCAATGGAGTGCTCCCTGTAAACTCCCTATCCACGCGTCCACGCGGGCCTCGGTCAGGTGGCCCTCGTTCCCGTCGTCCAGCGGTAAGCCGACGAACTGGCCATCGACCAGCGCGGCCGAGGCCTCGTACGCGTAGCCTTGATCCTCTACCGCCCCGATGAATTGGCAACCACTCCCTTGCAACTCGCCGTGAATGATCCCTAAGGCGTCGCAAAACGAGGAGCCGAACGAGGTGCTATCCCCGCAGCCGAAAAGGGCTACCCTCTTCCCCGACAGGTTTTTCTTTTTCAAGCCATCCAGGAAGTCATACCAATCGTCTTGTAACTCGCCGACTCCCCACGTGGAGGATCCCAGGATCAGTAGATCGTACCCGTCGACGACTTCTACCCGCGTGGTCGCCACGTTATAAATATCCTCCTGGGAGATGCCCAATTTTTCGGCAATGACCCCGGCCACGTTTTCGGTAGTGCCCGTCGTGGACCCATAAAATATTCCCATTTTTTTCATCTTCGTGCTGATTTATGTTTTACGCGGGCAAAGGTACAGGGAGCGGATTTCCCGGGAAATCCCCATGAGTAGTTAAAAATGAGGCGGGGAATCCCCACGAATGATGACGACGGCCACCGTTTTTTTTCCTACCTTCGTGGCGTAAATACGGAAACGAGAGAGCCATGATACGTCGCCTTACCCTTGCCATAACTGGTTGCGTTTTATCGTTACTTCTTTTTCCCGGCCCGAGAAGCGTGGCCCGGGAACCGGTCACGTGGCGTTTCGATCGTCTTACGCAGTCGACGGGCTTGTCGAATAACCAAGTGCATTGTATCTTCCAGGACTCGTGGGGGTGGATGTGGTTTGGTACCACCTATGGCTTAAACCGCTTTGACGGGCGCGCGTTTAAGGTGTTCAAGCACGATGCCGCCGATAGCACCTCGTTAAGTGCCAATTTGGTCAGGAGCATCTTCGAGGATAGCCGCGGGCAGTTATGGATCGGCTTGGAACACGGCGGCTTGTGTCGTTACGACAGGGACGCGGAATATTTCCACTGTCACCGGGGGCGAGAGCTTGTCGGCCAATCGGTCAACGATATGGCGGAAGACGCGGCGGGCAACCTCTGGTTGGCCACGAGTCACGGGCTGGCCCGCCTCCGGCAGGAGGAGACGGGCGACGCGGTGGTGGAGCGCGTGCCGTTGTCCCTGCTCTCGCCCTACATCCGGAAAGTACTCGTGGACAAGCAATCCAGGGTGTGGCTGGGTTGCGAGCGGGGCCTCTTTATCTACGATCCCGGGCGAGAGCGGTTGACCCGCGTCGAGTTACCGGACGAGGTGTACGCGAACGACGAGATATGGGCGCTCTACGCGGACGTGGACGATCGCGTGTGGATCGGTACCTATCACTCCGGGCTTTACCACGTCAACGCGTGGGAAACGAGGGCGGTCAAGAGCGCTTTCGCCCCGGATCCTCACCGTTCCCGGACGATCCGCGCGATTGTCCGGGAGCCGGGCGGGCGACTCTGGATCGGGACGCGGGCCGGCCTTTTCTCTTTCGACGGGACGCGCCACGAGTACTACGCGTCGGGAAATGGCGAGGAGGAGACGAGTAGCCTGAACTCCGTGTTGAGCCTCCACGTGGACGCCAAGGGAGATCTCTGGATAGGGAGTCGCCAGGGGATCAGTCATTTCGTGAAGGAGAGGCAATTCACCCGGCTCTACACGGCTGGCGAAAACGCCTTGAACAACGGCGAGATATACTCCTTCCTATGCGAGGAGAGAACCCTTTGGATCGGCACGGAGCTGGGGGGTCTCAACCGGCTTGACCGGGAAACGGGGCGTTTTACCTATTACACGATCGCCACCGCCGGGCTTCATTCCGATTGCGTGAAGGCCATCTTGCGGGAGGGCGAGGAGTTGTGGCTGGGCACGTTCATGGGCGGCATCGCGGTGTTAAACCCGCGCGAGGGGCGGGTCACGCGCGTTTACCGGGCGACGGGAGAGCCGGGGGCGATCGCGGATGATCGCATCTGGGCGCTCTTCAAGGACCGGGAGGGGACGATCTGGGTGGGCCACTCGCGCGGGATCGAGCAATACGATCGTCGGACGGGGAAGTTCGTGAAGCGAGACGACATCCTGCGCGACGCCCAGGTGAACTGGATCACGCGGGATTCGGACGGGGAGTTGTGGATCGGGTGCGAGAACGAGCTGGTGATCTATGACCCGGTGCGAAAAAAGAAGAATCGCTACTCGCGGAAGAGCCGCGCGATGGTGGAATTTCCCCGCGGGAGTTACTACGTGACGACCACCGACGGGTTGGCCCGTTTCGATAAGGAACGCGGTTTTTCCCGGTTCTACACGGAGCGGGACGGGCTGGCCAGCAACTACACGTTGGGCCTCTTGGCAGGTATTGACTCGACGCTGTGGGTGTCGACGACCAACGGGCTTTCTCTCTTTGACTTGAAGAACGACGTGTTCAAGAACTTCGACGAGAGAGACGGTTTGCAGGATAACCAGTTTAACTACGGGGCCTACGCGCGGGGCGACCGCGGGGAGCTGATCTTCGGCGGGATCAACGGCTTCAACATCATCGACCCGGCGCGGGTGCAAAACAACACGTATATCCCTCCCGTTTTTATCACGAATCTCAAGATCTTTAACGAGGACGCGGGGGTGGGAGCGGGCGAACTATTGACCGGCAACATCGCCTTTACCGAGGAGGTGCGCTTGCGACACGACCAGAACATGCTCTCTTTCTCGTTCGTGGCCCTCAACTACGTGATGGCGGAGAAAAACCGCTATCGTTATCGCTTGGAAGGCCTGGAAGAGCGCTGGGTGGACGCGGGCAATACGACCATGGCTACCTACGCGAACCTGGCCCCCGGCGACTATACCTTCCGCGTGCAGGGGGCGAACAACGACGGGGCGTGGAACGAGCAGGGGGCCTCGTTGCGGGTGGTGATCGTCCCGCCTTACTGGCAGCGGGGGTGGTTCGCGGCCCTCGCGGTGGCGGTGGCCCTCTGGCTCGTGGTGGCACTGGTGCGATTCTACCTCTCCCGCCAGGCCGTTAAGAATAAGCTCTTGCTGGAAAAAAGCCAGGCGCGCGCGCTCCACGAGGTGGATCGAGAGAAACTGCAGTTCTTCACGAACGTGTCGCACGAGATACGCACCCCGCTGACGTTGATCATCGGG
The DNA here is from genome assembly GCA_031276355.1 of Odoribacteraceae bacterium. GTDB lineage: Bacteria > Bacteroidota > Bacteroidia > Bacteroidales > Marinifilaceae > JAIRKS01. The sequence continues at coordinate 14,714 of JAISNC010000054.1, read as the reverse complement.
CCGGTGGAGAAGTTGTGGCGACAGATCCAGGAGGAGGAGATCCACGCGCAACTGGGGATCGTTTACCGCAACGCTCGTAAGTTACTGGAGTTGATCAACCAGCTGCTCGATTTCCGGAAATTGGAGGCGGGGAAATACCGCGCCGAGTACCAGGAGGGCGATCTCCCGCGTTTTCTCTCCGGCATCGTCGACGCTTTCCGCTATCCCGCCCGGGAGAAGGGCATCGAGCTCTCTTTTACCAGTAACCGCGCGAAGTTCATCACGGCGCTGGACACGGACAAGGTGGAGAAAATCATGAACAACCTTCTCTCTAACGCCCTTAAGTTCACCGAGCGCGGTAAGATCGCCGTCTCGCTGGCCGTCGGCGAGGACGCTTACGAGGTGCGCGTCGAGGACTCCGGCGTGGGGATACCCCCGGAAAACCTGCCGCGGGTTTTCAATCGCTTCTTTCAAGCGGCGCGGTCGAGCGAGATCACCGGCACCGGCATCGGTCTCGCGATCACGAAGAGCTTTGTTGACCTGATGGAGGGCTCCATTGACGTGAAGAGCGAGCCGGGCAGCGGTACCGTTTTCACCGTTTGTCTCCCCCTGCGCGAGAAGCGGGAGGCGAGGGAGGACGAGGCCGCGCTCCCCGACGGCAAGCTCCTCCTCATCGCCGACGATAACGAGGATATCCGCGCTTTTATCCGCTCCCACTTTAAGAGCAATTACCGCGTGCTGGAGGCCGCTAACGGGAGAGAGGGGTACGAGATGGCGTTGAAACACGTTCCCGACATCATCATCGCCGACATGTTGATGCCCGTGATGAACGGCCACGAGATGGGCAAGCGATTGAAGAAGGACGAGCGAACCTCCCACGTCCCCGTGATCATGTTGACGGCAGTTACCTCGAAGGAGGTAGAGCTGGACGCACTGCTGGCGGGCATCGACGACTACGTCACGAAGCCGTTCGACGTGAATATCCTGGGTGCCAAGATCGATAACTTGTTGCAAGCCAGGGACGCGCTTCGCGAGAGAATCCGCCGCGACTGGCTGATGCAGCCGGGGGAGGTGGTGCTGGCCTCGCCGGACGACAAGTTCCTGCGCAAGGCGGTGAGCGTGGTGGAGAAGTTCATGGACGACCCCGGGCTGGACATCGGGAAATTCTCGGTGGAGATGGGGGCCAGCCGCATGCAACTCTACCGCAAGTTCGAGGCCCTCGCCAACATGACCGTCAAGGAGTTTATCCGGGACGTGCGGCTCAAGCGGGCGGCCCAGATGCTGGGACAGGAGAAGCTGACGGTGTCGGAGGTCGCGTGGGCGGTTGGCTTCAAGGATCTCTCCTACTTTCGCAAGTGCTTCAAGGAGGCCTTCGGGACAACACCGTCAGAATACGGGCCGGGAGACGAGAGCAGCGTCGGCCAGCGCCGGGGCGGTTCCTGAGCCGGCGCGGCAAGTTGCGGCTTTACTGTTTGAGGGTATCGGATGATATATTGATAGCGGGGAGTGGCGGTGAGAAGCGAACACGTTCATATAACGAGGATCCGTCTTTGAATGGCATTGTCCAGTTACTCTCTTTTTTGGATTATTCCCTGAAACGAAGAGTAAGCGATGGGCGGGTCACGATAGACGGTAAAAAACTTGCAGGAAATTTATTATTTTATCAAACATCATGAAAAAGAGTGATTTATTAGAAGAGGTCAGGGCAACAATCCCGGTCGGTATCAAGAAAGAGATGGATTTATCTTTTGCGATAGTTGACAGGATTCATGCGATACTCGTGAAAAAGGGTATGACGCAACGCGATTTTGCCCGTGCGATCGGAAAGAGCGAGGCGGAGATTAGCAAGTGGATGCGCGGGACACATAACTTCACGATCAGGACAATCTCCCTGATAGAATACGCGTTAGGGGAATCCTTGGTAGAAGTTACCGGCAAGCGGATCGAGAGCTATCACATGATTATTTCTATTCCCGCTTCCGCTCATTAATTCGACAGAGGTGTACGAGCGATTAAAACGAACCTAAGGCAGCGTAATTTCTTATTCATGTCAAACAGACGAGGCCCGTTTCGGTGCCGGGTTCGAGATTTCGAGGCCATGACACCCCTCTTCAATGGCCGTCGCGGGCGCGGTGCGTTAAATATTATTTATCAACCATATCGCGAGAGATGGTTTCAAATTAAAAGTTATTCGAATTTTTTCATTACAAATAATGCGTCAAAATTGTTGTGGGGTATCAGGTAAAAATGTACTTTTGAGGCACTTTAATCTAACGTGAAAAGAGTAGAGATTATTAATCGTTTTTGTTTAATTTACATCAAAATGAAACCAGAAATCAAAGAATTCATGGAAGCCTTAAAGGCTAAAACCGTGGGGGAGACTGAATTTCACCAGGCCGTGGAAGAGGTAATCGAGACCGTCTGGGACACCTATCAAGCTAACCCGAGATACAAGGCGAACAAGATCCTCGAGAAGATGGTCGAGCCGGAGCGGGTGATCATGTTCCGGGTGCCCTGGATCGACGATCGGGGCGAGTTCCAGATCAACCGCGGCTACCGTGTCCAATTCAACAGCGCCATAGGCCCCTACAAGGGAGGCTTGCGCTTCCACCCGTCCGTGACCCTGGGGGGGCTTAAGTTCTTGGGATTCGAACAGACTTTCAAGAACTCCCTGACCACGCTCCCCATGGGAGGCGGTAAAGGCGGTTCCGACTTCAACCCGAAGGGGAAATCCGACAACGAGGTGATGCGCTTCTGCCAGAGTTTCATGACGGAACTTTGCAAGCATATCGGGCCGGACACCGACGTCCCCGCGGGCGATATCGGCGTGGGCGGTCGCGAGATCGGCTACTTGTACGGGCAATACAAGCGCATCCGCAACGAGTTCACCGGCGTGTTGACCGGCAAGCCGCGCGAGTTCGGCGGGTCGCGGATTCGCCCGGAGGCTACCGGCTACGGGGCCGTGTACTTCTGCCAGCACATGTTGGCCGAGAGGGGGGAACAGCTGGCCGGCAAGACCGTGGCGCTCTCCGGTTTCGGTAACGTGGCGTGGGGTGCCGCCCAGAAACTGCTCCAGCTGGGCGCGAAGGTGGTGGCCATCTCCGGTCCTGACGGCTACATCCTCGACGAGAAGGGGCTTACCCAGGAGGGAGTCGATTACATGCTGGAGTTGCGCGCGAGCAATAACGACGTCGTGGAGCCTTACGCCGCCCGCTTCGGTGCCACGTTCCACGCGAGACGCCGCCCGTGGGAGGTGAAATGCGACATCGCTTTCCCGTGCGCCATCCAGAACGAGTTGAACGAGGAGGATGCCAAGACGCTGGTCGCCAATGGCTGCAAGCTGGTCGTGGAGACATCGAACATGGGATGTACCGCCGAGGCCGCCAAGTACTTGAACGATCACATCGCTTTCGCGCCGGGCAAGGCCGCCAACGCGGGAGGCGTGGCCGTCTCCGGGTTGGAGATGAGCCAGAACTCCATGCGTTACAGCTGGACCTCCGAAGAGGTGGACGCCAAGCTGGGCCAGATCATGAAGGATATCCACGATACCTGCGTGAAGCACGGGAAAACGGGCAACAAGATCGACTACATCAAGGGGGCCAACATCGGGGGCTTCATCAAGGTGGCCGAGGCGATGTGCGCCCAGGGCCACGTCTGACCGGCGGGCCTCGACCGGCACGATACCGGGCCGCCTGGACGCGCGTTGCCGGGCGGCCCTTTTTTCACCACGCGCGACAACAAGGTAACCGCATGTTTATAGATACACACGCCCATCTTTATACCGGGGAGTTCGATCCCGACCGGGACGCGGTGATCGAGCGAGCGCTGGCGGCCGGCGTGGGCCGCGTCGTGCTCCCGGACATCGACTCCACCACCCGGGAGGCCGAGTTGACGTTGGCCGCCCGTTACCCGGGGCTGATGCTCCCCTTGCTGGGGATTCACCCGACGTCGATCCGGGAGGATTACCGCGACGAGCTGGCGGCCCTCGAGCGGGGGCTGGCGAGGCACGCCGCGCGCGGAATCGGGGAGTGCGGGATCGACCTCTACCGGGAGAAGACGCGCTACAAGGAGCAGGTCATCGCGTTTGAGTGGCAACTGCACGCGGCCCGCGAGCTGGATCTCCCGGTGATCATCCACTCGCGGGAAGCCTTCCGGGAGGTCGTCGCCGTCTTGAAGCGCCAGCACCACGACATGAGGGGGATCTTCCATTGCTTCCCCGGCGACGCGGAGGACGCCCGGCGCGTCATCGACCTGGGCTTCTTGCTGGGCATCGGGGGCGTGGTCACCTTTAAAAACTCGCTCATGGCGACGGTCGTCCGGGAGACGGGCCTCGACCGCGTGGTGCTGGAGACGGACGCGCCCTACCTCGCGCCCGCGCCGCGCCGGGGCACGCGTAACGAGAGCGCCTGCATCCCCTTGATCGCGGCGAAGATCGCGGAACTGACGGGCCGCGCGGCCAGCGAGGTGGAGGAGATCACCACGCGCAACGCCCTGGAATTATTCTCTTTGCAACCTCAAACAAGCAACTGATACATGGAAAAGTCCGTTCTAATCATATACACCGGCGGGACGATCGGCATGGTCAACGACCCGGTGACGGGCCTCTTGTGCCCCTTCAACTTCGACCAGATCACGCTCGAGGTGCCCGAGATACGGGAGTTCGGCTTCAAGATCGACAGCTACACCCTCCCGGAGATCATCGACTCGTCGGATCTTCGCCCGGCCCTGTGGGGGGAGTTGTGTCGCGTGATCCTCGCTAACCACGAGCGCTACCACGGGTTCGTCATCTTGCACGGGACGGACACGATGGCTTACTCCGCCTCCGCGTTGAGTTTCATGCTGGATCGCCTCGACAAGCCGGTCATCTTCACCGGCTCGCAGCTCCCCATCGGGAAGATCCGCACGGACGGCAAGGAGAACCTGGTCGCGGCCATCGAGATCGCCGCGGCGTATGACGGCGACGGGCCCATCGTCCCGGAGGTGGGCATCCTGTTCGGCGCGCGCCTCTTCCGGGGGAATCGCACCACCAAGTTCAACGCCGAGAGCTTCGAGGCCTTCCAGTCGTTCAACTACCCCCCCCTGGCCGAGATCGGCATTCACGTGCACTACAACCGGGAGGCCATCGCCCGTCGTCCCCCTTCCCCCGCCCCCCCCGTCGCCTTTTACCGGCTCGACCCCCGCGTCGCCATCCTGAAGATATTCCCGGGCATGAGCGCGAGCGTGGCGAGGGCCATCCTCTCCGTGCCCGGCCTGAGGGGGGTCGTCCTCGAGACCTACGGGTCGGGGAACGCCCCCACGCGCGCCGGTTTCCTCGACCCGCTCCGCGAGGCGCTCGCCAGGGGGATCGTCGTCTACAACGTCACGCAGTGCGCCGCCGGGAGCGTGGAGATGGACAAGTACGCGACCGGCCGCGCGCTGCTCGATGCCGGGGTCACCAGCGGTCGCGACATCACCACCGAGGCGGCCGTCTGCAAGATGATGCACGTGCTGGGCAAGCACGATGACCCCGGCGAGATCCGCGAGCAACTGGCCGCTAACCTCAAGGGGGAGATCTCCATCCGCGAGTGACCGGGCCGGGAGCGACCACGCCTTGGTTCAGGCCCGTTTTCCCCCTCCCCGGGGCAGCAATTTGCGTAGGGTCGTTATACAACGTTGTATAGGGTCGTTATACAGCGGGGGCTGTCCCAAAAGCCTCGCCCGAGTGTCATGACGATCCGCCTGTCTCGTCATTGCGATGGCGAAACCTGGCTTTTGAGACAGCCCTCTCGTGAAAGAGTAGCCTGATTTTTATATCACTCCACGAAGGTGACCCAGCCGAACGTGTCGGGGGAGTCGCCGTACTGGATGGAGCGCAGGTGATTGTAGAGTTTCGTGCTCCAGGGGCCGGCCGTGTCGGGAGAACCGACGGTGATTCGTTGGCCGCTCTCCGGGTCGTCGATGATGCCCACGGGACTGATCACGGCGGCCGTGCCGCACCCCCCTGCCTCGTCAAAAGTCGCCAGCTCCTCCACGGGGATCTTCCGGCGTTCGACGGTCATGCCCAGCTCCTTGGCCAGCGTCATCAGGCTATCGTTCGTGATGGAGGGGAGGATCGTGTGGGCGGAGGGGGTGACGTAGGTGTCGTTTTTGATCCCGAAGAAGTTGGCCGGGCCGCACTCGTCGATGTATCTCTTCTCCTTCGAGTCGAGGAAGATGGAGAGGGCGTACCCTTTCTCGTGGGCCTCGTGGGTAGAGAACATGCCGGCGGCGTAGTTCCCGCCCACTTTGACGTGGCCGGTGCCGTTTGGCGCGGCCCGGTCGTATTTCCGTTCCAGCATGGCCTTTACCGGTTTAAAGCCCGCCTTGAAATAGGGACCTACCGGTGCCACGAAGACGACGAAGAGAAATTCTTTCGCGGGGGCGACGCCCATCTGCGGGCCGATCCCGATCAGCAACGGGCGGATATACAGGCTGGCTCCCGACTCGTAAGGGGGGACGTACGCCTCGTTCAACCGGATGGCCTTGTTGACCGCTTCCGTGAAGAGGGCCACGGGGGGGGCCTTCATCATCACGTAGTTGGCGGAGGAGATCATCCGTTTAGCGTTCTCCTCGCAACGGAACACGCGGATCCTGCCGTCTTTCCCGCGAAACGCTTTTAATCCCTCGAACGCCTCCTGCCCGTAGTGCAGGCAGGTGGAGGACATGTGAATCGACAGCATCTCGGAATCGGACACCTCTACTGCCCCCCACTTGCCATCCTTGTAGTGGCAACGCACGTTATAATCTGTCTTGGTGTACCCAAAACCCAAAGAACTCCAATCTATGTTTTTCATTGTCGTGAAATTTTTAACATGAATCGACCTTGTACTATTAAATTGTAACTCGTGATCGAATCTTTCCGCGAATATATAATTAAAATAGCAGAGAGAGACATTCCCGGCAAGAAAAATTAAAATTTCTCGTTCCCCGGCTCGCTGCCGGGTTTCCCGCGCCCGGGGGAGTTGGGGCGGCCCGCGCGGGTATTTCCGGAAATTCCCCTACCTTCGCGCCCTGAAACCGGGTGATTCATCCATAAACGCGCATCATGAAGAAACCACTGCTTGAAAACGTCGAGATCCAGAAGGTAGCCGCCGGGGGGAACTCCATGGCCCACGTTGACGGGAAGGTGTTATTTGTCCCGAACACCGTCCCCGGTGACGTGGTCGACGTGCAGGTCACGCGGAAGAGGAGCAGTTTTATGGAGGGTTTCGTGGTGCGTTTCCGGCACTTCTCGCCCGTGCGCGTGGCGCCGTTCTGCGCGCATTTCGGGGCATGTGGCGGGTGCAAGTGGCAGCATCTCCCTTACGACTTGCAGACGCGTTTCAAGCAGGAGGAGGTGGAGGAGACGCTCCGGCGCGTCGGTAAGGTGGAGTTACGCGGTGTTGCCCCGATCATCGGCGCGGGGAGAACGCGGGAGTACCGTAACAAGCTGGAGTTTACCTTTAGCGACCGGCGTTTCCTCACGCGCGAGGAGATCGGGGCAGGTGTTGCCATCGAGCGGTCGCCCGCCCTCGGTTTTCACGTGCCGGGCTTGTTCGATAAGGTGGTCGACATCGCGGCGTGCCACTTGCAGGCGGAACCTTCCAACGCGATCCGGTCGTTTGTCCGTCGCTTTGCCGTCGAGCGCGGCTTCTCTTTTTACTCCATTCGCGACAAGCGCGGCCTGTTGCGGACGCTGATCATCCGTACCTCTTCGACGGGGGAGGTGATGGTGATTGTCGTCTTCGGCGAGGATCTCCGGGAGCGACGAGAGGAGTTGCTGGCCGCCGTCGCCGCGCGCTTCCCGGGGATCACCTCGCTCCTTTACGCGATCAACGAGAAGGGAAACGACACGATCACCGACCGGGAGGTGATCCTCTACCGGGGCGTGGATCACATCTTCGAGGAGATGGAGGGGTTGAGGTTCAAGATCGGGCCGAAATCTTTCTTCCAGACCAACTCCGAACAGGCGTGCCGCCTCTATCGGGAGGCCCGCGCGTTGGCCGGGTTAACGGGCAACGAGGTGGTCTACGATCTCTATACCGGCACGGGGACGATCGCCAATTTCGTGGCGCGGGACGCGCGACGGGTCATCGGCATCGAGTATGTCCCGGAGGCCATCACCGACGCGCGGATCAACTCCGCGTTGAACGGCATCACGAATACCCGTTTTTTTGCCGGTGACATGAAGGACGTGCTGACCGAGGCGTTTATCGCCGCGCACGGGCGGCCCGACGTGATTATCACCGATCCCCCGCGGGCCGGAATGCACGCGTCGGTGGTGGAGGCGATCGCGAAGGCGGCCCCGGCGCACGTGGTCTATGTCAGTTGTAATCCCGCCACGCAGGCGCGCGATATCCTGGCCCTCTCGCCGGCATACCGGGTGGCCGCCGTTCAGCCCGTCGACATGTTCCCCCACACGCATCACGTGGAGAACATCGTCCTGCTGCACCGCGTTGACGCGTGACGGCCCGCGCCCGGGATCCCCGGCGGCGGTCGTTTACATGAGCCGTCGTCAGTAACAATCCCAGCTGTACAGTACCTCGATGAACTCGCGGGCGGCGAGGTCGTCAGGACGGATAAAGAAATGGCAAAGCCCGGCCTCGCCCCAGGCGATGGCGTAATCGCCGGTGTGTTCCGTGTCTAACTGGAGCAGCAGTACGGTGTGCTCGCGCAGGTAGTCGTGGTACTCGCGGGGGTCGAGCTGGGCGAAGGCCGGGTACCCGCCCACGCGATGTCCCCCCGCGGCCAGGCTGTCGTAGACCTCGTCAATCACCTTCTCCGGGATCCGTTCCAGCGAGCGCACGCTGTTGGCGGGGTTGACCTCGTTGTAGAATTGCAGCAGCAACTTGTCGAACCGAAAATCGCCAGGCCCCATGACCGCCGTCTCTTTCTCGAAATACAGCTTTAACTCCCCGTCGAACGGGAAACGGACAAGGGGGTCTTCCCCGGGGGCTGCCGGTAGCGCGGGCACCGGCGCGGCCGTCGAGACTTCCGCGTGGTAGATCACGCGAAAACCTTTCTGGGCGGTCAGTGTCTCGTGGTCCATCCCGTATTGCTCGTCGTTGCCGATATAGAACTGCAGGATGCCCTGGCCGGGGAATCCCTCCAGCGCGGGCATCTCGCTAAAGTTCAACTGGGCGAGGAATCGCAACGGGATCTCTTCCCGGCCCTCCCGCCGCTCCAGCGGGTAAGGGAATCCGGCCGGCAGGTAGGGGATGCCCCCCAGTTTGCTTGCCCACGGCGCGCACGCTTCCCGTGCCGGCCGCGCCTTTACCGTCTCCACGGCCGTTCGCTCCTTGAACAGGGTCACGATCTTCCCGGGTACGCTCTCTTCTTTTGCCCTTTCATCGTGCCCGAACAGTTTACCTAATAGTCCCATCTCTTTTCTATTTTAACAAAACAACGCGAATGTAATGGAATTTCCCGGATATCGCGCGCCAGTATCCCCGCCGGTTGTTATATTTCAGGCCGCGTTTGCCCTATCGCTTGTCGCGGCCCGCGGATCGCTAAACGGGAACGCCGGGCAGAACGTCCCGCTATATACATCTGCCGCGGGAACGGGCGAGAAGGGGGCGCTAACGGGAAGTGTCGACCCCCTTCGCTATCTCCGCGAGCCACTCCCTGGCGGGAGCGCTACCGGTCACCCGGTGGAGGATGGAGCCGTCGGGGGCGAGCAACAGCGTGGTCGGTTCCGTCAGCGGGAGGTCGAGGCGTTTTTGTAGGCGCGCGCCCTCTGGCTCTTCCATGTCGAACTTCACGCACACGAAACGCGCGTTGCAATAGGCCCCCACCCGCTCCCGGGTGAAGACCCGCTTCAACAGGTATTGGCAGGAGTCGTACCACGGGAGGTAGCAGGTTGCGAGCACCGGCTTTCCCTCCTCCCTCGCTCTCTCCAGCGCCCCGGCGAGCGTCAGCGGCCGGAACGCGATCTTTTCCGCGGGGACGACGGCCAGCGCCTCCTCGATCGCCCGCGCCGCCGGTTCGAGGCTGACGCGGCTGGCGGGGAGCGTCTTGCCGGTATTTGCCTTGTAGCGGGCGCGCTCGTCGTCCGAGAACTCTTTCGTGATGGGGTGGGCCGTTATCTTGCCCTCCCGGTCGATCACGAAGAGGCACGGGGCGTCGTCGCCGGTAAAGAGAGAGAGCACCCTCTTCTCCTTGTCGAGGCCCATCGGGAAGTGGAGGCGATACTTGTCACGGAATCGCGTGACCTCCTGCAGGCTCTTGTAGTGCATGATGACGGGGAGCACCACGAGATCCTCTTCCCCGGCGAAGCGGGTGATGATCTCCTTTTCGAGCAGGCCCAGCAGCCCGATGGAGCGCGCGCAGGCGATGTCCGGGCGGGCCGGTAATACCGTCCGCGCGAAGGCGAGGAGGATCACCTCCCCGTCGAACTCCCGCGAGTCCACGATGGAGTCGTTGAGCAGGGGGATCTCGAACGCGGGAAGCGCTTGCCCATCGACGGTGCGTTGGGCGACGGCGTTCCAGCCGCCAAGCAGCATGACAAGGGACGCGATCAGTGGTCTCATGGTATTTCGATTGGCCGCGCGGCCGCGCCTTATCCAGGCCGCCGCCGCGGGGTTACAGGAGTGCCTGCCGTATCTCCTCGATGTAATCTAACTTCTCCCAGGTAAAGAGTTCCACCTCGGTCTCGACGGTGGGCCAGTAGTTTGACTCGAACCGTTTCTTGACGACCCGCGGGGCGCGTCCCATGTGCCCGTAGCTGGCCGTTTCGAGGTAGATGGGATGACGCAACTTCAGGCGTTCCTCGATGGCCCGCGGGCGCAGGTCGAAGACGCGTTCGATCCGGGCGGCGATCTCCGCGTCGGGAAGGGGGACGTGGGCCGTGCCGTACGTGTTGACGAACACGCCGAGGGGACGGGCGATGCCGATGGCGTAGGAGATCTGTATCAGTACCTCGTCGGCGACACCGGCGGCCACCATGTTCTTGGCGATGTGGCGGGCGGCATAGGCGGCGGAACGGTCGACTTTCGAGGGATCTTTCCCGGAGAAGGCCCCTCCCCCGTGCGCGCCTTTCCCGCCGTAGGTGTCAACGATGATCTTGCGCCCGGTGAGGCCGGTGTCGCCGTGTGGCCCGCCGATGACGAATTTCCCGGTGGGGTTCACGTGCAAGATCAGTTGGTCGTCGAACAAGGCGCGTACTCGTTCCGGCAGGGCCGCCTGTACCCGGGGCAGGAGCGTGTGAAGGATGTCGCGGCGTATCTGCGCCAGCATCGCCTGCTCCGCCTGCCGGACGGCCCCCGGGGTGGTGGCCGCGGGGAGGATGAACTCGTCGTGCTGCGTGGAGATCACGATCGTGTGGACGCGGGCGGGCTTGTTCTCCTCGCCGTACTCGATGGTGACTTGTGACTTGGAGTCGGGCCGGAGGTAGGTCATCTCCTTCCCCTCCTTGCGGATGTTCGCCAGCTCGCTGAGCAGCAGGTGGGCCAGCTCGAGGGAGAGTGGCATGAAGTTGTCGGTCTCGTTGCAGGCGTACCCGAACATGATGCCCTGGTCGCCGGCACCCTGTTCCATCGGGTCGTCGCGGACAACGCCCCGGTTGATGTCGGGCGACTGTTCGTGGATGGCGGAGAAGACCCCGCAACTGTTCCCGTCGAACATGTACTCGCTTTTCGTGTAGCCAATCCGGTTGATCACCTCCCGCGCGATCTGTTGCACGTCGACGTAGGTGTCGGTTTTGATCTCCCCGGCGATGACCGTCTGGCCCGTCGTCACGAGCGTCTCGCAGGCCACTTTCGCGTCGGGATCGTACGCGATGATCTTGTCCAGGATGGCATCCGAGATCTGGTCGGCAACCTTGTCCGGGTGCCCTTCCGATACGGATTCCGATGTAAATAAGTAACTCATTGTCTGTAAAATTGAGAAGTCCCGCGGCATCTCCCCCGGTGCTTCAAGGTAAAACATGATGATCGAAAACGGGAAAGGAGAGCCTGCATTTTAGCACTTTTTTTTCCGTGGTTGCAATCAGCCAAATCTTTCCACGCTTTTCACGCGGGCAAAGGTAATGGTTTTACCGGGACACGCGACAGGATCCACTAAAAATTTTCTGTTTTTATCGTAGGCCCGTTTTTTTCCTCTATCTTCGTGCACTTAAATTTACAAGCATGGCATTATTCGGTTTATTTAACAACAAAAAAGGGGAAAGCATGGCCCAGGGGCTGGAAAAGACGAAAGAGAGTGTTTTCCAGAAACTCTCCCGCGCGATCGTGGGGAAATCCAGGGTGGACGACGAGGTGCTGGATAACCTGGAAGAGGTGTTGATCTCATCGGATGTCGGGGTGGAGACAACGTTACGGGTCATCCGGCGCGTGGAACAACGCGTGGAGCGGGATAAATACGTGGGGACGGCGGAGTTGAACAGGATATTAAAGGAGGAGATCGTGGCCCTCTTGAAGGAGAACACGGCCGGTGACGCGGCTCCCTCGCCCGCGGCCGGCGATGGCCCGTACGTGATCATGGTGGTGGGTGTCAACGGCGTGGGCAAGACGACCACGATCGGGAAGCTGGCTTACAAGTTCAAGGAGGCCGGGCAGTCGGTCGTGTTAGGTGCCGCGGACACGTTTCGGGCGGCCGCGGTGGATCAGTTAGTGGTGTGGGCAGAGCGCGTGGGGGTGCCCATCGTGAAACAGGGGATGGGGGCTGATCCCGCTTCCGTGGCCTACGACACGCTGGCTAAAGCCAAGGCCGACGGGGCCGCTGTCGCTATCATCGACACGGCCGGGCGACTGCACAACAAGGTGAACTTGATGAACGAGTTGACGAAGATCAAGCGGGTGATGCAAAAGGTGATCCCCGGTGCCCCGCACGAGGTGTTGCTGGTGCTCGACGGTTCCACCGGCCAGAACGCTTACGAGCAGGCGAAGCAATTTACCCTGGCAACGGAGGTCAATGCCCTCGCTATCACCAAGCTCGACGGGACGGCCAAGGGGGGTGTCGTGATCGGCATCTCGGACCAGTTCAAGATCCCCGTTAAGTATATCGGGATCGGCGAGAAGATGGAGGATCTGCGCCTCTTCGACCGGGAGGAGTTCGTGGGATCGTTGTTAAATTAATATCGAAAATAGATGGACAAGAAGAGTATACTGTTCGTTTGCCTGGGGAATATTTGCCGTTCTCCCGCCGCGGAGGCGATCCTGAAGCGTCACGTGGAGGAGCGCGGCCTCGCGGGATTTATTCGTGTCGATTCGGCCGGTACCGGCGGCTGGCACATCGGCGAGTTGCCCGACGCGCGGATGCGTCATCACGCCGCCACGCGAGGGTACACGGTGGATAGTCGCGTTCGCCGTTTCGACCCCGCGACGGATTTTGCCGCCTTCGACCTGATCATCGGGATGGACGAGCAGAATATCCGCGATCTGCGCGACATGGCAAGCACGGACGAGGAGCGGGCGAAGATCCACCGGGCTATCGGCTACTGCCGCCGCTTCACGGGCGACACGGAAGTCCCCGATCCCTACTTCGATGGGGCGGAGGGGTTCGAACACGTGCTGGATTTATTGGAAGATGCCACGGGGGGCCTGTTGGATCATCTTGTTGGTAAAGAAGTAGTTAATAAATAAGATCATGAAACGATGGCTGATGGTGATAGTGGCATCGTACGTTCAATTAGTAAATGCAATTAAAGTAAGCGAAAGCGGGGGAGTGAAGCGGGGAAATCACTTTTTATCATGTATATTCGCGAGAAATGCGCTATACCATGAAAATGTTACCCGTGGGAATACAATCCTTCAAGGATTTGCGAGAGAACGATTATCTCTACGTTGACAAGACCGCCGATATCTACCGGCTGATCTCTTCGGGCAAGCCCTATTTTCTCTCCCGCCCGCGCCGCTTCGGGAAATCGCTTCTCGTGAGCACGTTGGAGGAGGTATTCAAGGGCAACCAGGGGCTGTTCGAGGGGCTGTATATCCACGATCGGTACGACTGGACGCGTCGTCACCCCGTGATCCGACTGGATTTCGGGGGGATGGCCTACCACACGGTGGCGGCGTTGACCAACGCGTTGTCCGATTTTGTCAACGCGACCGCCTCTCGCGGCGGCGTGATCCTCGAGAAGACCGAGCTTCCCGACCGTTTCGCAGAACTGATCGCGCGGCTGCACGAGACATCCGGTCAACAGGTGGTCGTGCTGGTCGACGAGTACGACAAGCCCATCATCGACCACCTCTCTCGCCTGGAGATCGCCCACGCCAACCGCGAGGTGTTGCGCAATTTTTACCAGGTGCTTAAGGCGGTGGACGAGCACCTGCGCTTCGTCTTCCTGACGGGAGTCTCCAAGTTTTCCCGGGCCTCCATCTTTTCGGGATTGAACAACCTGAACGATATAACGTTGGACGAGGATTATTCCACGATTTGCGGCTACACGCAGCAAGAGCTGGAGTCGTGCTTTGCCGAGTACCTCGACTCCATGACGGGGGCGGGGAAGGGTAGTCGCGAGGAGCTTCTTGCCACGCTGCGCCACTGGTACGACGGTTACTCGTGGGACGGCACCCGGAAGGTGTATAACCCCTTCTCGACGTTGTTATTCTTTTCCAAGAGGAGCGTGCGCGACTACTGGTTCGCCTCCGGCACGCCCACCTTCCTGGTCGATCTGCTCAGGGAGCGCAACGACGTGCGGGCGGTGGTCGAGCCGGTGCAAGTGCAGATGTCGGCCATCGACAGCTTTGACATCCACGCGTTGGACACCACGATGCTCTTGTTCCAGACGGGGTATCTCA
>JAISNC010000051.1 GCA_031276355.1 Odoribacteraceae bacterium | reverse complement strand
CGGTTGATAACGCGGAGCACGTCCGGCAGGGTGGCATCCCCCCGGAAGGATAACCCGAACCGCGCCTCTTCCGGGAAAGCGCCTTCCACGACGAGGTCAACGCCGTACAGTTGCCGCAGCCTTAGTCGCAACTCCGCGACGCCCGCGTCCCTCAACACCAGCCGGCGCTCCCGCCACGCGCTCGCCTCTGCCGGGTCAATCTCGCCGGCCCGGTGGCGAGCGCTCTTCTCGTCATAAACGAGGCGTTGACGGGCCACGAGCGCGCCAACGACCTCGTCGCCAACGATCACGTCCACCTTCCCGCTCGTGACGGCCACGCTCACCTCGGCTATCTCGCGGTAGGCGCTCATGTTGAAGCTCGTGCCCCTGACGACGCTCCGCGCGCTCCCGCCGTGAACGATAAAGGGCCTCGCCGGGTCTTTCGCCACGTCGAAGAAGGCCTCGCCCTCGAGCCACAGCTCCCGCTTCTCCCCGTTGAACTGCTCCTTGATATACTCTACCCGGGAGCCGCCGTTGACGTGCAGCCTCGTGCCGTCGGCCAGCGTGACTTCCCTCGTCTCGCTCTCCCCGGTCCGCAGCAGCAGCGTCTTACCCGGCGGGGAGGCGACTGGCCCGGGCCGCGCGGGGGAACCATCGTCGAGCGCGAGATAGGCGGTCGCGACGAGCACCGCGCACGCGGCGACCGAGGCGACGGCGTACCTCCTGGAAGGCGGGACGAAAGACGGCCCGCGCGACTTGAACGGCTGGAACGGGGCGACCGGCCCGGGAGCGTCCAGGAGCGACCGGCGAAAAACGCGCCGCCTGACCCGCCCGTCGCTCGCGGCCAGCTGTTTTTTCGTCAAGGTGCTCTTGGCCACGGCCCGGCGGTCGAGGGACGCGAGGCACCCCGCCACCTCCCCTGCATCCCGCTCGGCCAGCTTACCTTCAAGGTAGCGCTCCAGCACGCCCGTCACCCAGGCGAGGGCCCGCGCGCGTTCTTCGCGATCACCGGTTACTCGTTTTTCTTGTTTCATGCTCTATCGTTATTACGGGTTACACTTTTTTTATCATCCGGGGGAAATTTTTCCCCTTCTATATACTAATCGTAGTTTTTTCGAGAAAAAGGGGCAACGAAACGGTTAAGATTAGGTTTAGAAATTATTACGATAGATATAATAAGCTGATCCTCACGATAAAAACCGTCTTAAAAATTTTCACGCGATCGTGTTCGACGGCGAAAATTTCGCGAGGTTCTACTAAAAGAGGGTGTGTTCAGATTTTTGACACACCCTCGGTGTCCCGCGTCCCGGGGGAGGTGTCTATGGCCATGTGATGGAGGTCATCTCGACTTGTGAGACGACCTCGGGCATGTTGGGATTGTCTCAAAAACCCATCTCTCCCCGGGCATCCCGTCAGGGACACGTTGCCCGTTCTTCGACCGAACGATCGTGTAACGGATGCCACGATGTTGATCTCTTCACCCGCGAAACTATTTTTTTGTGCTTTTTTGCGCCCCGATTGTCGTTAAATGGCGTCGACTTTAACGCTTTTAACATAAAAAAGGGGGTTAAGATTTTCACTTAACCCCCTGATTCTCAGTTGTCGGGGTGACAGGATTTGAACCTGCGACCACACGCCCCCCAGACGCGTACTCTACCGGGCTGAGCTACACCCCGAGAATGTGCGGCAAAGGTAGTGAAAAAGTTTCATCTACCATGACCCGGGATAAAAAAATGAACCGCCCGGGATAAAGAAAAAACAAGGCGTGACTGACAACCCCATAGAGCCACGCCCACGGTACCGGCGAAGGAACAGTTGCGGGAACGGTTTTTATTTGGTACTTTTGGCGTGATAAAAACAACGATTCATTAATTATTCAAGTTATGTCGACAGAAAATACGATAGAGCGAGTAAAATGCCTGATCATCGGATCGGGACCTGCCGGATACACCGCGGCCATCTACGCGGCACGAGCCAACCTCTCCCCCGTGCTCTACACGGGATTGCAGATGGGCGGACAACTGACCACCACGACCGAGGTGGAGAATTTCCCGGGGTACCCGGAAGGAGTCACCGGCCCCGTGATGATGGAAGACATGCGACGGCAAGCCGAACGCTTCGGGACGGACATCCGCTTCGGGATCGTCACGAAGGTAGATTTCTCGGGACATCCTCACAAGATCACCCTTGACGGGGAGCAGACGATCGAGGCAAACGCGGTGATCATCGCTACCGGCGCCACGGCACGCTACTTAGGCTTGCCCTCCGAGGAGCAGTTCCGCGGGGCAGGCGTGAGCGCTTGTGCCACTTGTGACGGTTTTTTTTACAGGGGGAAGGAGGTCGCCGTCGTGGGTGGCGGGGACACGGCCTGCGAGGAGGCACTCTACCTGGCGGGATTGTGCCGGAAAGTCTACCTGATTGTACGCAAGAACTACCTGAGAGCCAGCAAGGTGATGCAACAACGAGTGCTCGCTGCGCCCAACATCGAGGTGTTATTCGAGCACAATACCGTGGAGTTGTTCGGTTCAGAGATGGGACTGGAAGGCGCTCGCCTCGTGTACCGCAAAGGCGAGGCGGACGAGGCCTTCAAGGAGATTCGCGTGGACGGCTTCTTTTTGGCCATTGGCCACGTACCCAACACGGGGGTCTTTAAAGAGTTCATTCGGCTCGACGCGGAGGGGTACATCGTGACCGAGGGCACCTCTACCCGGACGAATGTTCCCGGCGTGTTTGCCGCTGGCGACGTGATGGATCCCGTCTACCGACAAGGGATCACCTCCGCCGGCTCCGGCTGCAAAGCGGCCATCGACGCCGAGCGTTACCTCGCCGGCTTATAGGTAACACGCGAGAATCCATACCGTTTACCCGTGACGACCCGTGAGGCTCGTCACGGGTTTGCTATATCCCGGATCAAGGGGTAACAAGTTCTCACGGTATCGCGCGATCGGCACGACGATCCGGCACGCCGGTACCAAAGTACAATTCCCACAAGCCCTCTACCCTCCTGGCGATGCGATAGGCCAATAGCGGGGGGACGGCATTACCGATAATCTTGTAGGCAGCAGAGGGACTTAACAGGAACCGCCGCCCGTCACCCGGACAAGGGACGACAAAGGGATAATCGGGGGGAAAGGTTTGCACAAGGGCACACTCGCGCGGGGTGAGGCGTCGTTCGATCATCCCGCGGGCCAGCTCGTCGACCCTTTTCCCGCCGTGGGCCGCGGAGAGTCTCCGGAACTCGATATTGCCGTGATGTTCCGATCGGATGGTCGGCCCGACGCGCGAGGGATCGACCTCCCGCTGGCCCTGGCAATGAGCGCCCATGTATTTGGCCTTCGAATAAAAGCGCTGGGCCGGATCGGTCGTCTTGTCGGGTTCTTCTAAAGAGGAAAAGATGTCTTGCAACACCACCGGACGCATCAGCCCCTCCCCGGCCCGCGTGTAAGCGTGGGTCGGGCACGGATAGGGGTCGTATTCATCGGGAATCGGGCTACCCGACAGCACCTCTTTCGCGCGCGCGTTCAGGGCCGCAACGCGGATACCGATGAAAATGACGCGCTCGCGCGACTGGGGCACACCGTAGTCGGCCGCTTGCAACACCCGCGGCGGGAGAACGATGTAACCGCCGTCATCCGCCGAGGAGAAATCCCGCTGGATGATCTCCTTCACGTCCGCCAGGTTAACTAACCCTCGCACGTTCTCGGCGATGAAGAGCTTCGGCCTCGTGATGTCGATCACCTCTTTCATCCAGAAATAGAGCTTGCCGCGCGTCTCCTCGTCGGCGATCTCTCCACGAATGAGGTTCCCGTGATGATCCTTGTGCGAGTCAAAGCCCCTCCTCTTGCCGGCGAGGCTGAAATCCTGGCACGGGAAACCGCCAGTCACCACATCAACGTTGGAGGGGAACACTTTGATGCCTTGCCGGTGGGCCTTGACGAGATCGACAACGCTCTCGCGACGGTAGATTCCCTCCCGCTGGAAATAACGCGACCACGCCACGAAAGCCTCCTCCAGGATGTCATTCGCGAAAACGACATCGAACCGCGTCCGCCCGAGCAACACGCGCTCCCCGTCTACCCTTTTCCCGGCGTGCTCGCTGCCGGGAGGAACGCTCTTCTCGTGCACGAGAAAATTCCCCTCGAATCCCAGATCCATCCCCCCGCACCCGGAGAAGAGCGAGAGCACGTTTAACCTGCCTTGCGCATTTGTCATCTTATATGTCATGTCTTAATCATTAGCGTGATGAGGTTCGCCCCGCCCGGCCGGGAGGCCATACGCGCGTTATCACCGGCACGAAGGTACTTTTTTTCTTTTAGACCTTCAACATCCCGCAAGGCCTTACTTCCGCCACCTCCTTTATACGAATTTTAATTCTAATTTTATTTTATCCTTCTAAATGACTCATCGTGTCCGCCACGAGGGGCAGGCAGGGTCAACGCATTAAAATTGGAGTAATTCGATTATGAAGTCCTTATTCCAAGCAGCTTTAAGTCGTTTAGATCGTAGGCTTTCTTTCCCGGTATCTTTTTTGAGCAAGTTCAACGC
>JAISNC010000024.1 GCA_031276355.1 Odoribacteraceae bacterium | reverse complement strand
CGACACTTGATTAACCGTATGCTTTAGCTTACGGTAGCAAGGGAACGCACATACCTCCAAGTCCCGCAGGGACGACACTTGATTAACTGTATGCTACCAATGACGAGATTTTCCTACTCTATTAGTGTTCAACCGGTTGAAATTATGTTTCATGACCAGCTTCTGGAGCAAATTCAATTCTCGTTGTACAAGCTGTTGTTGATATTTCACTGCCCCGGCCTCTACATAAGCCATTGGAACGCGAAGACACGTCAGTACTGTTTGTTTATTTGAAAAATATAGGCACTACCAATGACAAAAACCGCGGGTTCGCGATGACGTTCAGGCGCACGGTTGTCTCAAAAGGGATTGCGCCCGGGGGGTGTATCAAAAGTCTGAACACCCCCGTTTTTAGTACTTTTTCTTCGGGACTATATCTGAGGCTGTTTCCAATGATACATTCCCTCGCTTGGTAGAAAACGCGCATCACTTTTTTTCCTGCATCCCGCTGAAATGCAGCCGTAATCGGATCGCTTACGCTTTATCCTGCAACCGGGCCAGGGCATCCTGGACACGCAGATCATCGGGGGATAACCTTGCGGCACGGTTAAGGTAATCGCGGGCCTTCTTGAACTCGACAGCGGCGCGCTTTCGGGCAGCCTCCACGGTAGACCTCTTCCCGGGATTGCCGGTAGCCCCCGATAGGATCGCGTGACCACTCACCGTGTAGAGCGTGCCGAGGGCAAGGTACCCGTCGACCTTCCAGCGTTTGCCCTCCATCCGGGTGAGCAGCATGTAACTTTCGGCCGCTTTCGCTATCTCGTTCGCCCGGAGGCGCGCACGCCCCCGCTCCAAGCAGCACGCCGCGTACATCCTCTCGACCTTCTCCCGTTGCAGCGAGTCGGCACCCGTGCCCGCCTTCATCGCCTCTCGCAACGTGGCCAGCATCTCATCGTCCTTCCCCCGTGCCTTTAAAGCGTTGGCTTTCCCGACATAGGCAGAAAAGAGGTTGTAACCGTTCGCTATCGAGAGGGAAAAATACCGCTCGGCCGCCGCGTGATCCCCGACGCGCGTGGCACAAACCGCCGCGTTAAAAACAACGAGCGCGGGCGGGCTATCCGTCGTCTCCACGAGGCGCGCGAACGCCGCCAACGCCGCCTCGTATCGCTTCGCTCGCAACAGGCGGAACCCCTCCTCCTCTTGGGCCTGGAGCGGCCACGCGTAAGCGATGCAGGCAATGATCAAGAATACTCTCTTCATGCGCGATCAAGTATATAAAAGTGATAAGATTTTCTCCAGTCCGACCGCATCCTCCTCGTCAAAGGCGTTGAGGTGATCACTGTCTATATCGAGACAACCGAAGACGCGGCCCTCCCGGTCTCGTAGCGGGATCACGATCTCGCTCTTGGAAGCCGGGTTACAGGCGATGTGCCCGGGGAACTCCGCCACGTTGCCCACGATCACCGTCTTGCCGCCGCGGATGGCACTCCAACAGACCCCGCCGTCCCGCAGGCACTGGCAGGCCACCGGCCCCTGGTACGAGCGCACGATCAATTCGTCCCCCACCAACGCGTAAACGCCCGTCCAGAAAAAGCGCGGCATCTTGTGGTGCAACACCGCCTCTATCGTGGCCAAGCGCGCCCACACGTCCCCTGTCGTGTGGACGTAGCCCTCGATCTGCTCGTAGAGGCGGTCGTATTTAGCTAATTTACTCACGTGACAGTCATTTACAGGGTTTCCAGGATGTCTACCAAGTGGCGCCACCACTTCTCCACCGACCCCGCGTGTACCCGCTCGCCGGGCGAGTGGACATCCCGCAAGGTGGGACCAAAGGAGATCATGTCCATGTCGGGATACTTCTCCAGGAACAGCCCGCACTCCAGCCCCGCGTGTATAGAGCGCACGACGGGACGCGTCCCGAACAACCGCTCGTATGACCGCACGGCCGCGGCCAACAAGGCCGATCCCGGGTTAGGTGCCCAGCCGGGATAGCCGTCGCCTGGCTCGACCGTCGCGCCCGCCAGGCGAAAGAGCGCGGCCACCATGCCGGCAATGTTCATCTTCTCGAAATCAAGGTCGCTCCGCTGCGAGGTCGCGATCACCACCTCCTCCCCCTCGAACTTCACCGAGGCCAGGTTCGTGGAGGTCTCTACAAGGCCCGGCATCCGGTAGCTCATCGCGAATACCCCGTGAGGGCAGGCGTACAGGGTGTCCAATAACGTCGCCGTCGAGCGCTCATCGAGGGTCGTCGCGGGGATCTCCGCCGTCTCGAGTGTCAAGTTCACGCCCGTCTCCACGATCAACGCCTCCTTCACGCCCGCGACATACACGTTAAAGTCCGCCATCACGCGTTCCTTGTACCGTTCGTCAAAGACGACGATCGCGTGGGCCTCGCGCGGGATCGCGTTCCGTTTATTGCCCCCCTCGAGGCGAGCCACCCGGGCACCGTACGCCTCGTGCAGCAGCCGGAGAAACCGGTTCAGTATCTTGATCGCGTTGCCTCGCCCCTTGTTGATGTCGTCCCCGGAATGGCCTCCCAGCAGGCCCTGTACTTCCACCCGCACGGCAAAACTGCCCGCCGGCACGGCTACACGCGGGCACGACAAGCGCGCTGTCGTGTCAATGCCCCCGGCACAGCCGATAAACAGCTCCCCCTCGTCCTCCGAGTCCAGGTTCAACAGCATCCGCCCGCGGACAAATCCCGGTTGTAAAGCGAAAGCACCGGTCATGCCACTCTCCTCGTCCACCGTGAAGAGGCACTCGAGCGGGCCGTGCAGGATGGTCGAAGAGGCCAGCACCGCCAGGCACGCGGCGATACCGATCCCGTCGTCCGCGCCCAGCGTCGTGCCGTTCGCCTTGATCCACTCGCCATCCAGGAGGGGCAGGATCGGGTCGCGGTCGAAATCGTGTGCCACGCCGCGGTTGCACTCGCATACCATATCCATATGGGCCTGCAACACCAGCGACGGTGCCCCTTCCCGCCCTTTCGCCGCGGGCTTGCGAATCACCACGTTTCCCACCTCGTCCCGTTCGCTCTCCAACCCGTGTTTCCCGGCGAACTCCAGCAGGAACGCGATCATTTTCTCCTCTCGCTTCGAGGGCCTCGGCACGCGACATATCTCCTCGAAGTATCCCCAGAGTTCCACCGGGGGCAATCCTACAAGTCTATTTTCCATATCTCGATTCATTGATTATCATACATCCAGCGCGATCGCCAGTTTCGTTAACACCCACGTGCCCGATTTAACGTCCGCCGGGGAGAGGGTGATGGCGAGATCCGCGTGTAGTTGCTCTTCGATCGCCTGCAGGGCCTCGCGTGAGGCCAGGCCTTTCCCGGAGAGCTTTACCAGGTTGTTGCGCTTGTCCTCGCCCATCTCCCGGCGCACGTAACCTCTTTTTTGCAAGGCATTGAGCAGTTTGGTCACGTTGTACTTGTCTTTTTGCAGCCCGCGGGCGATCGTTTGCTGGTTCACGTTGTCCTTTTCCCACAACAGCCGGAGCAGTTCGTATTGTTCTCGTCGCAAGTCATAACCGGCCTGCTGGAAGCAGCGGTTTAACCGTTTCGTGTAGCCTCGTTCCGCTTGGCTCACGAAAGAAAGAAGGTGTGTCAAGTCATTCATCGTCGTTGGTTCATGTTACCCGCGAAACTAACATTTATTACACGATTCCCTCGCCGGGATCGCTCTTTTTTTCGCGATCGCGGGAGAACGCGGCTACAACGCCCCCGTCGCCTTCAAGTAATACGTCTCGTTCAGGCAGCGCGCGACCCGGGATTCGAGCAGCGCAAGCGCGGCCTCCTGCCAGAGCGTCTGGGCCTCGAGGTACCCCGCGAGCGTCTCCATCCCCACCTCGTGGCGATCGCGGGCGACCTTCATGTTCTCCTCCGCCTGTTCGAGGGCGAGCGCATTTACCCGCTCTTCCACGCGCGACTCCTCCAGGGCCGCCAGCGCCTGTTGCTTTTCCAACTCCATCTTCCCGGCCCACTCGTCGCGTTGCCACGCCATGACCTGTTTCTCGTTCCGGGCGGCGCGGGCCTTGTTTACCCCCTCGCCCCAGTGAAAGATCGGTATCTTGACCGACAGCAGGGCCGAAAACGAGGCCTTGTCGACAAGAGGCGCGCCGTTAAACTCCGGCCCGCGCGCGTAGCCGTAAGTCACCGATACGCCGACGCGCGGCAGGAAATCGGCCCGCGCCAGCCGCACCGCCTCGCCCTTCAACTCGACCTGCTTCTCCAGCAGGGTGTACTCGGGACGGATCGCCGCCCCCGCCGGGAGAAGCGGCCGGGCCTCCTCGTCGAGTTCCCGCGCGACCTCAAGGTGGGTCGTTAACGGTAAGCCCATCACCCGGCACAGGTTCAAGCGCGACAGGCGGATCGCGTTCTCCGCCTTTTGTAACTGCAAGGCCGCCCGGTTCGCCTGCACTTGCACCTTTAACAAGTCGTTGCGCGTCCGCATCCCCGTCTCGACGGCGTCGCGCACGTCCCGCAATAGCTCGCCGGCCACTCGCGCGAAGGCAAGGGCCACCGTTTTCGTCTCCAGCGCCTTCACGTGCAGCCAGTACGCCTCGTCCGTCGCCACGATCACCTCGGCCCGCGCCCGGCGCGCGTTTAACGCGGCGATGTCGCGCCCGACGCGCGACATCTTGTACGCCGCGACGATCTTCCCGCCGGCGAATAACGGTTGCTCCACGCTCACGCCCGCGAAGCAGGTATTGTTCGGCCGCAAGCGCGCGTCAAGGCCGGGGAAATAGGCGTAGCGATTGAACACGGGGTTGCCGTCCGCCCCGATCACCGGCTGCCCGTCCGGCCGCAGCATCACGTCCGGTCGCAATTGCCCCGTCGCCGGATCAGGCAGATAGAGCGGGAGATACGCCTCCTCGAGCCGCCTGTCGAGCCGCGCGGTCGTGTAGAGATAGCCGCCCGAGGCCGACACTTCCGGCAGGAAACGAGAGAAATAAGCCCGCGACTCGTGCCTCGCCCGCGCCTCTTCCCCGGCGGCGACAAGCACGGCATGATTGTACTTCAAGGCCGTGTCGCGACACATCCCGAGCGTGTACACCTCCTGCGCGGAGAGCACCCCGCGCCCCGCGATCAATAGCAAGATTAAACCACTTCCTCTCATGTTTCACTTGACTTTAATGTGAAAGAACAAGGCGTATAGCACGGGGATGACCAACAACGTGATCAACGTCCCGAAGAGTAGTCCGCCCATGATCGTCACGGCCCCCGCGCCGAACATGTCATCGCCGGCCAACGGCAACATGCCGAAGATCGTCGTCAACGAGGCCATCATCACCGGGCGGAAGCGGGCCGACGAGCTGTCGAGCAAGGCCCGCGCCGGGTCCGTGCCCGCGGCGATCTGCAACGTGATCTCGTCCATCAGCACGATCCCGTTTTTGATCATCATCCCCATCAGCCCCAGCGCGCCGACGATCGCCACGAACCCGAACTCCTTGCCCGTGGCCAGCATCGCGATGATCACCCCGATCGCGACTAACGGTATGCAACAGAAGATGATCAGCGGCTTCCGGTAGTCCTTGAAAAGCAAGATCAGGATGAAGATCATCAATATCACGCCCAGCGGCAGGTTCGCGAAGAGGTACCTCGTCGACCGCACGCTCGCCTCCCGTTCGCCCTCCCACTGGCGGGAGTAACCCGCGGGCAACTCGATCGCCTCGATCGCCCGCTCGATCTCCCGGCGAGCGTCCTCCGCGCTCACGCCGGCCACGGGATTCCCCTGCGCCCGCATCGCGCGTTGCCCGTTATAGCGGTAGATGACGGGGTCTTCCCACTCGACGCGGAGGCCACGCGCCACCTGTCCCAGTGGAACCGTCCCCAGCCCGCTCTCCAGCACCTCCTCCCGCGACACGGCACCCGTCATCACCCCCTCCAGCACCTGCCGGTCGGCCAGCCGCTCCAGCGACGGCAGCACGCTAAACACGGACGCGTTCGCAATCGACTTGACCGGGAGCCCCTCCCCGTCGACGGCCTTCAGGTAGACGCGCGTGCCCCGCGTACCGTCGTAAAACACGCTCGCCGGGATCCCCCCGGTCACCGCGAGCAGCGACAGTCCCACGTCCCGGCGGTCCAGCCCGAGCGCGCGGGCCGCCGGCTGGTTATAATCCACCAGCAGCGCCGGCGCTTTCGGCTCCCAGTTCGTGTTCACGAGACAGATCCGCGGGCTGGCCTCCATGATCTCCATCGCCCGCCCCGTCAGCGCGCGCAGCACGGCGGGGTCCGGCCCGTTGAACTGCAGCTCGATCGGGTATCGTTTATACATCAGGTTGTACCGTTTCAGGCGCACGTACGCCCCCGGGTAGCGTTCCGTCAGGTAATCCTGTATCTCCTGCATGTTCTCCACCAGCGCCCGCGGCGACGTGAAATCGACGATCAGCTCCCCGTACGCCAGGGACGGCTCCGCCATGCTTCTCACCAGGTTATAGCGAGCGGGCGAGGCACCGGCGGCCGTTGTGACGTGGCGCACCTCCGGGCGTGCCAGCAGGTAGGCCTCCACCGTCGCCAGGTCGGCCAGCACCCGGTCACCACCCGCCCCCTCCGGCAACTTGTACTCGATATAGAGCTGGTCGTAATTCATGTCCGGGAAGAAGCCCCGCGGCAGGAAATAATACCCGCCCACGCTCGCCGCCAGCAGCACCGACGTGGCCCCGATCGTTAGCCCCTGGTGGCGCAGGCACCAGGCGAGCACCCCGCGCGCCACCCCGCGCGCCCGTCCCTCGAGCGCCGCCCCCGCCCCCGACTCGCCCTTTAACATGTACATCGCCATGACCGGCACCTGCGTCAACGCCAGCACCCAGCTCAACAGCAGCGAGATCGCCAGCACGATAAACAGGTCGCGCACGTACAGCCCCGCCGTGTCCGGCGACAGGAAGATCGGGAAGAACGCGAGGATCGCGATCACCGTCGCCGCCAGCAACGGCATGGCCGTTCGCCGGCCGATCGCCGTCATCGCCTCGACGCGCGCCTTGCCCCGCCGCAGGTCGACCAAGATCCCGTCCAGGATCACGATCGCGTTGTCCACCAGCATCCCCATCGCCAGCACGAACGCCGCCAGCGACACCCGCTGCAGCGTCCCGTCGAACAGCTCCAGCAGGAGGAACGAGCCGCCCACCGTGATCAACAAGCTGCAACCGATGATCACCCCCCCGCGGAAGCTCATCGTCAGCATGATCAACGCGATCACGATCACCAGCGACTCCAGCAGGTTGATCATGAACGCACCGATCGCCTCGTTCACCCGGTCGGGCTGGAAGAACACCGGGTGACACTCCACCCCCGCGGGCAGCCGTTCCCCCTCCAGCTCCCGCAACCGCCTCTCCACTCGCTCTCCCACCCGCGTCACGTCCGTCCCGCGCCCCGCGGAGACGGCGATCCCCAGGGCCCGCCGCCCGTCGTGCCGCATCGCCTCCCGCGCCGGCTCTTCCGGGCGCTCGACCACGCGGGCGACGTCCTTCACGCGTACCTGGTCCCCCTCGTGTCCCTGCAGCAAAAGATCCTCGATGTCGCGTGCCGACCGGTAGCGGCCGGTCACGCTCACCCGCGAGCGATAGCCTCCCGCCTCGCGGTAGCCCGGGTAGACCATCGCGTTCTGCCCGTTCAACGTCGCCAGCACCTCCGCCGGTGTCACCCCGGGCCGCGCCAGCCGCCCCGCGGGCAGCTCGACATCCACGCGCCCTTCCCGCTCCCCGAAGATCTTCACCCGCGCCACCCCCTCGATCGCCTGGAGCTCCCGCTGGACGAGGCGCGCCAGGTCGCTCGCCTCTCGCTCCCCGTACCCGTCGACGGTCAACGCGTAGAACATCCCGTAAACGTCGCCGAAGTCATCCATCACCACCGGCGGCCCCGCCCCCGCGGGCAAGCGGCCCCGCGCGTCGTCCACCGCGCGCCGCAGCATGTCCCAGCACCGCTCGATGTCCCGGTCGCGCACCAGCGGCGAGAGCGACACGGTGATCACCGACACGTCGTGCATCGAGCGGCTCTCCACCGTCTCCACCTCCTTGACCTCCCGGATGCCCCGCTCCAGCGCATCGCTCACCTCCAGCTCCACCTCGCGCGCCGAGGCCCCCGCGTAGGGGGTCACCACCAGCGCCTGCCTCACCCGTATCTCCGGGTCCTCCAGCTTGCTCATCTCCCGGAACGCACGCACCCCGCCAACCACCAGCACCGCGACCAGGAAATACACCAGCTTCCGGTTCTCCAGCGCCCACTTCCCCGCATCCATCACCACGGCCCTCCCGCGTTCGTTAAAGAGAGCGGCTTCAGCGGCCGCACCCGGTCGCCCTCCCGCAGCGAGTGAGCGCCAGCCGTGACCACCACTTCGCCCGCCCGCAGGTCACCGGCGACGACCGCCGTCCCGTCCCGCGACAACTCCAGGATCGTCACCCCGCGCGCCGCAACCCGGCCCGCCGCGTACACCCACACGGCGGCCCCCCCGTCCCGCTCGAAGAGCGCCCCCAGCGGGACGGCGACCCGCGTGGAAGCCCGCTCCCGGTAGCGTATCTCCACCGTCACGGTCATCCCCGGCGCGGGCAACGGTGCCTCCCGCTCGTCCATCTTCAGGCGGGCGGCGTGGAGCTGGTTCAAGTTCGCCTTCCGCGCGATGCCGAGCAACTCCAGCGAGTACGCCCTCCCCGGGAGCGCGTCGACGAGGCACGAGAACCCGGCGAACTCCTCCCGGCGCACGTATTCCGACGCGGGCACGTGCACCTCCACCTCGGGGGGCGCGGCGGAGAGCAGCGACATCACCGGCGCACCCGCGCCGATCGTCTCCCCGGCCACGCGGAAGCGCCGCTGGACGTGCCCGTCGAAGGGCGCGACGAGGCGCGTCCCGGCGAGAAGTTCCCGGTGCGCCGCACGCTTGGCCTCCAGTCGTTGCAGGCCGTGGACGGCCTTGTCGCGATCGTTCGGGGCGACGCTCCCCCGCCGGCACAACTCCACCACCCGGTCGGCCTCGGCCCGCGCGCCCAGGTACTCGGCCACGGTGGCGGCGAGCTGCAAGCGATAGTCGCGGTCGTCCAGCCGGGCGAGCGTGTCGCCTTTCTTCACCCGGTCGCCCTCGTCGACGAGCACCCCGGCGATCCTCCCCGCCACCTTGAAGGCGAGCGTCGCTTCCGCGGCAGCCTTCACCCTCCCCGGTAAATAGCTGGCGGGCGCCGCGCCGTGCGGCCGCACCGTGTCCACCCTCACCGCGCGCGGCCGCACGTCTTTCACCGCGCCCCCCCCGCAAGCGAGCAGCAGCGACACCATGATCATCGAGATCATACCACTTCGTTTCATACCTTTACGCTTTACATGATTACACACCACCCGTCCCCCGCGCCCTCTTGCCCGGGGCGCGAACGGGGAACGACGGCCAAAGGTATCGAATCTCGCCGGACGGGGCAACCGGGAGACGGGTTTCTTAGCGATATTTAATCGTTGTTATCACCGGGACGACGCGCCCCCCCCCGGACGGGGAACGGGGAGCGGGAACGGCCTTTGCCGTCCCTCGCCCCCCGTTAACGTTTAACCGTTCCCCGGCACGCGGTCACTTCACGCACCGGACCTGGAACCCGTCGGTCATGACGGTGAATCCAACATTCCTAAAGTTATCATAGAAATCTAAGTAGTGCGCGTAGGTAGCACTGGCCGCCGTAGAAGACCAATAGTAGCCGCGCGCGTTCCCATTGTGTATAGTATTGCCGGAAACATAGCCGCCCGAACCCCACTCGCTTATCAAGGTAGCACCATTAGTGGCGTAGAATAATGCCTGAAGGTCGTCATTGGTGGGCACGCGCCACGGCGAGGGGCACATCGTCGATTGATTGGCGTTCACGTAGGCCCAGTTATAGTAGTAGCGCGTGTTCGCGCCGGCGGTATGGCTGCGGCCATCCGGCTCGGTGAAGCTGCTCTTGAAACCGGTTTTGTTGCAGTCGGGCATCTGGATGGCAGCGCTCCACGTTCGGGTGCCGAACGTCCACGTCTGGGTGCTGGCGGCGTGGGGGGGCGGGAGGACTATAGAGAGGCTGAACGCGCGCGTCACCGTCCAGCCAGCGGGCGCGTCCAGCACCTTCACGAGGGTGGTGCCGCCCGACGTGGTGAAGCCGATCTCCCGGGTTTCACCGTTAAGAAGTGCCGCCGGCGAACACGAAGGTAGGAACTACTTCGAGGGAACAACGTCCCCGCCGGGAAAAAAAGCGCGGGGTGATCCTGCCCGCCAGGCAGCGGGGGGGAAGGATTGGCTCGGGGGGGCAAAAGTCGATTTTCGTCATTACGATCCGCATGGCGGGAAGCAATCCAGAAACCCGTAAACCACTGGATTGCTTCACACTACGGGTTTGCAATGACGAAAACTGCTCAAGCATCTTGGCCGGGACGCGAGGTAGCCCCCTGAAATCCGACTTTTGACACACCCTCAACCCTGGCCTTGCCCGCTTGAAGCCCCGTGTTACATTAGCTCGACGCTCCGTTTCACGAAACGAGAGAGGGCCTCGCCTTTCAGCAGGCCGCTGGCGAGCAAGGCCAGGTCTATCAACTGCCCCACCACCTTATTCTCCTTGCCGTACGCCGCGAGAAGCGCCTCGCGCCGTTGCTTCAACCCGGCGATACTCTTGTCGTACTCCTCTTCCCGCTCCTTGTCCGCCAGCGGGATCTCCCCCTCTTTCTTCCCCTTGTTCGAGGCCTCGAGGTCGCTCTTTTGCCGTTCCAGTTCCTGGATCTCGACGTGGAGCGGGGCCAGTTGCTCGCCCAGCGCCTCCTTCTCGTCGGCCAGGATGGCCCGGACCAGGCGGTGGTCGGTGTTCACCACCAGCGTGTAGTGGTCGTCCATTGCGCCGTAGAAGCTCATGCCGGGGTTCATGGTGGCCATCTCCTTCATCCGGCGCGCGAACTCGGGCCGGGTGACGGTCATCGGCTCGTGCTCCTCGCCCATCGCCTCGAAGGTCACCGTGTAAGCCACGCCCTCCTCCCGCGAGGGGGGCGAGAAGAGCACGCGGGCCTCCTCTTGCTCGGTGTCGCTCCAGGAGGTTTTCTTGACCCCCTCCTTTTGTATCAACTTGTCGATCACATCCGCGTCCACCCGGGTGAAGCGCACGTCGTCGTTCTTCCGCTCCACGTGGTTGATAAAATGCGCGTCGAGTTGCCCGTCGAGCAACAAGACGTCGTACCCTCTCGCCTTGGCCTTCTCGATGTACACGTGCTGCTCGCGCTTGTCGGTGGCGTAGAGGTAGACCACCTTTTTATCCTTGTCCTCCTGGTTGGGCTTGACCAGCCGCCCGTACTCCTCCATCGTGAAGTAGTTCCCGTCGGTGTTCTTGAAGAGGAAGATGCCCCCGGCGCGCTCCTCGAACTTCTCGTCGGTGAGCATCCCGTACTGGAGGAAGAGCTTCAGGTCGTCCCACTTTTTCTCGTACGCCGCGCGGTCGCCGGAAAAGATCTCGCTCAAGCTGTCGGCCACCTTCTTGGTGACGTGATTCGAGATCTTCTTGACGTTCCGGTCGCTCTGTAAGTAGGAGCGGGAGACGTTCAGCGGGATGTCCGGGGAGTCGATCACGCCGTGCAACAACGTCAGGTATTCCGGCACGATCCCCTCCACGGAGTCGGTGACGTAGACCTGGTTGCAGTAGAGCTGTATCTTGTTTTTCTGCAACTCGACGCGGTTGTCGATCCTCGGGAAGTAGAGGATCCCCGTCAGGTGAAAGGGGTAATCCACGTTCAGGTGAACGTGAAAGAGCGGGTCGCGGGCCAGCGGGTAGAGCGCGCGGTAAAACGCGGCGTAATCCTCCTCTTTCAGCTCGGCGGGCTTCCGCGTCCAGGCCGGGTGAATGTCGTTGATCACGTTATCCTCGGTCGTCTCCCGGTAGTCGCCGTCTTTCCACTCTTTTTTCTTCCCGAAGACGATCTCGACGGGCAGGAACTTGCAATATTTGTTCAACAACTCGTTGATCTTGGCCTCCTCGAGGAACTCCTTCTCCTCGTCGTTGACGTGCATGACGATGTCCGTGCCCCGCTCCTCCTTCTCCGCGTCGTCGAGGGTATACTCCGGGGTACCGTCGCACGACCACCTCACCGGCACGCTCCCCTCCCGGTAGGATCTCGTGAGGATCTCCACCCGGTCGCTCACCATGAACGCCGAGTAGAAGCCCAGCCCGAAGTGGCCGATGATGGCGGCGTTGTTGTCCTTGTATTTCTCGAGGAACTCCTCCGCCCCCGAGAAAGCGATCTGGTTGATGTAGCGCTCGACCTCCTCGCGCGTCATCCCGATCCCGTTGTCCGACACCGTCAACGTGCCTGCCACCTTGTCAGCCTTCACGCGCACTTTCAACTCGCCGGTGTCCCCCTTGAACTCCCCGTTCGCGGCCAGCACCTGCAATTTCCGCGTGGCATCCACGGCGTTGGAGATGATCTCCCGCAGGAAAATCTCGTGATCCGAGTATAAAAACTTCTTGATGATGGGGAATAGATCCCCCGTTGAAACTCCAATCTTTCCTTGTGACATAACGTTTTTATTTTTTAGTTCAGGCTACTGTTCTTCCATGCCCGCGCGGCGAGGGGCAATTGTCGTGCCAGAACGCCGGGAGATGACATTTTGTCCCCTCCCCGCCCGCACCCCGCCGGCAAGGTGATAAAAATCGCGTTATCTCTTTCGATCTTCCGCGTTTCTCCGTACCTTTGTCGCGTTAGATCCAGTAAGGGGTGCCTAAGGGGTGGAACGGTAACGTCTCCCCCTGCCCGTTCGCCGTCCGGCGAAGGGTTAACACGACGGGCTGAGATTATACCCATGACCTGATCCGGGTAATGCCGGCGGAGGGGAGCGAGAACAACGATGGCAAGCGCTCGCGAGAAAAATGACAACAAGAGATCAAGGAAGAACGCGAGGCGCTCTTTAGTTAGTAACATAAAAAACAAACGCATGAAAGTATTCATTAACGACACGGCCACCGGGTGTGAACCCGGGACAACGCTAAAAAAGCTGCTCGAGGAGAACGACATCCCCACGGAACACGTCGCCGTGGCGCTCGACCTCGAGATCATCCCCCGGCCAGCCTGGGACTCGACCCCGCTCCAGGAAGGAAGCAACATCATCATCATCAAGGCCGCGCAAGGGGGCTGAAAACAAGAGGCAACATGGAGAAAACATTTCACTTGTCGACCGGGCCACTCCCCGGGTCAGAAAAGATCTACGTCCCCGGGAAGCTGTTCGACTCGCGGGTACCCATGCGGCGCATCCTCCTCTCCCCCACGAGAAACGAGCGAGGGGAGAGCGTCGAGAACGACCCCGTCGTGGTGTACGACACCTCCGGCCCGTACAGCGACCCGCTTCACGAGGTCGACCTGAACAAGGGCCTGCCCAAGATCCGCGAGGCGTGGATCGAGGAACGCGGCGATAGCCTCCGGCTCGACGGGCCTGATTCCGCGTACGGGCGCGAGAGGCAAAACGACCGCTCGCTGGACTCCCTCCGCTTCGATCACGTCAACAAACACCCGCGCGTCGCGCGGCCGGGACGACGCGTGACCCAGATGTATCACGCCCGGCAAGGCACGATCACCCCGGAGATGGAGTTCGTCGCCATACGCGAGAACCAGCTGGCGGAGCAGATCCGGGAGCGATTCAAGCGAGAGCGAGGCGAACCTCTCGGCGCGCGCCTCCCGGAGAGCATCACGCCGGAGTTCGTGCGCCAGGAGGTGGCCGCCGGCAGGGCCATCATCCCGGCCAACATCAACCACCCGGAGAGCGAACCGATGATCATCGGGCGAAATTTCCTCGTCAAGATCAACGCCAACATCGGCAACTCGCCCGTGACCTCCTCCATCGCCGAGGAGGTCGAGAAAGCGGTATGGGCCTTCCGCTGGGGGGCCGACACGATCATGGACCTCTCTACCGGCAAGAACATCCACGAGACAAGAGAGTGGATCATCCGCAACTCGCCCGTGCCCGTCGGCACCGTCCCCCTGTACCAGGCGTTAGAGAAAGTGAAGGGGAACGTGCAACACCTCACGTGGGAGATCTATCGCGACACCCTGGTCGAGCAGGCGGAGCAAGGGGTCGATTATTTCACCATCCACGCCGGCCTCCGCTGGCACCACGTCCCCTTGACCGTCAACCGGCTGACGGGGATCGTCTCCCGCGGCGGGGCGATCATGGCCAACTGGTGCGTCACCCACGAGCAAGAGAGTTTCCTCTACACCCGCTTCGAGGAGATCTGCGAGATCCTCGCCCGGTACGACGTGGGTGTCTCCCTCGGCGACGGGCTACGTCCCGGGTGCATCGCCGACTCCAACGACGAGGCCCAGCTGGCCGAACTGAAAACCCTCGGCGAGCTGGCCCGGGTAGCGTGGGCCCACGACGTGCAAGTGCTCATCGAAGGCCCCGGCCACGTGCCCATGCAGAAGATACGGGAGAACATGGAGATGGAGCTGGCCTGGTGCGACGAGGCCCCCTTCTACACCCTCGGCCCGCTCGTCACCGACATCGCGCCCGGGTACGACCACATCACCTCGGCCATCGGGGGAGCCATGATCGCCTGGCACGGCACCTCGATGCTCTGCTACGTCACGCGCAAGGAGCACCTCGGCCTCCCCGATCGCGAGGACGTGAAGGAGGGAGTCATCACCTTTAAACTCGCGGCCCACGCCGCCGACCTCGCCAAGGGACACCCCGCCGCCTATTACCGGGACTGGGCCATGAGCAAAGCCCGCTACGAGTTCCGCTGGAAAGACCAATTTCACCTGGCCCTCGACCCCGAGAAGGCCATGCTCTTTCACGACGAGACCCTGCCCAACGAGGGGTACAAGCAAGCCCACTTCTGCTCCATGTGCGGCGAACATTTTTGCTCCATGAGGGCCAACGAGAAGTTACGAGCGAAAATCAACGCCACATGATCATCGTCATCACGCCCCCCGCCCCGCTCGCCGGGGAGGCCGCCACCTGCAACGCCCTCTTTGAACAGGGACTGCTCCTGCTGCACTTGCGGAAGCCGGGGGCACCCGTGGCAACGCACGAGGCGTTTCTCCGCGAGATACTCCCCGTCTACCGCTCCCGCGTGGTCATTCACGACCACTTCGAGCTGGTGGAGAGGTTCGGGCTGAAAGGCATCCACGTGAACGCCAGGTGCGACGCCCTCCCCGGCTACCTCGCGCGCTATGACCACGTGAGCCTCTCGTGCCACGCGCTGGAAGAGGTCGAGGCCACCGACACCCTCCCCCGCCCCCCCGCCTACCTGTTCCTCGGCCCCGTGTTCGACAGCATCTCCAAGCCGGGGTACGCCGCGGCCCCTTTCGATGAACGCCGGTTGAAGAAGATACTCGAAAAACGACGGCAAGTTATCGCCCTCGGGGGGATCACGGCCACCAACCTCCCCACGTGCCGTCAACTCGGCTTCGCGGGAGGTGCCCTCCTCGGCCACCTCTGGGAAAAACCGGAAGAGACGCTCGACCGCTTTGCCCGCTTGCCCGCCCCTCCCGCGCTCGCCATCGCCGGGCTTGACCCGACGGCCGGGGCGGGCGTGTCGTCCGATGTCAAGACCATGGAAAGCTGCAAAACGCGCGGGCTTACCGTCTGCAGCGCCATCACCTTCCAGAACCAACACGCGTACTCCGGCACCTCCTGGATCACGCCCGCCGATATCATCCGCCAGTGCGAGACCCTGCTCCGCGCCTTCACCCCCACCGTGGTCAAGATCGGCCTGGTAGAAAACCTGCCCGCCCTGCGGGAGATCGTGACCTACCTCCGGGCCGCACTACCCGCCGCACGCGTCATCTGGGATCCCATCATGAAAGCCAGCGCCGGATACACCTTCCACGAACAGGTGGAGCGGGAAACCCTGGAGGAGATCCTGGAAAAGATAGATCTTGTCACGCCGAATGCCGACGAGCTGCCCCTCCTGCTCGGCGACCACCGGGAAGAGACCATACAAGCCACCTGCCGCGCGCGTCGCCTCGCCATCCTGCGAAAAGGCGGGCACGCGGGCGGGAACACCTCCATCGACCGGCTCTACCTCCCCGACGGGCGCACCTATATATATACCGTCGACCGCGCCCCCGGAGACAAGCACGGGACCGGCTGCGTCCTCTCCTCGGCCATCGCCGCCCACCTCGCGCGGGGGCACGCCCTCCCCGAAGCCTGCCGGCAAGCCCAGCAACACGTTGCCCGCTACATCCGCTCCAGCGACACCCTCCTCGGGAGGCACGATTACCTCCCCCGGCACGCGCCGCGCGACCTTCCACTGCAATACATCACCGCACCCCGCCCCGGTGTCCCGCTCCCCGACCAAGTCGATGCCGCCTGCCGCGGGGGAATCCGCTGGATACAACTGCGCGTGAAAGAAGCGCCCCTCGAAGAGATCCTCCCCGCCGCCGCCGCCGTCCAACGGGTATGTCGCTACCACGGCGCGCTCTTTATCATCAACGACCGCGTCGAAGTGGCCGCGGCCCTGGATGCCGACGGCGTTCATCTCGGCAACGAAGACATGGATCCGGTGGAGGCCCGGCACATCCTGGGACATCATAAAATCATCGGTGCCACCTGCAACACCCTCCACGACATCATCGCCCGCGCCCGGCAAGGTGTCGATTACATCGGCCTCGGCCCCTTCGCCGCCACCACCACGAAAAAACGCCTGGCCCCCCTCCTCGGTCTCGACGGCTATCGCCGCCTCCTCCCCGCGGCGCGGGCCGCCGGTGTCACCATCCCCATCCACGCCATCGGTGGCATCCGCCTCGAGGATATCGGGCCTCTCTTCCGTGCCGGCGTATCGGGCATCGCCGTCTCTTCCCTTGTCAATCACGACGACGACCCGCCCGGCGTTGCCCGGCGCGTCCTCGACGAGATCCACCGGCAT
This sequence comes from Odoribacteraceae bacterium, assembly GCA_031276355.1. GTDB lineage: Bacteria > Bacteroidota > Bacteroidia > Bacteroidales > Marinifilaceae > JAIRKS01. The sequence goes on along the minus strand of JAISNC010000024.1, from coordinate 2,626 downwards.
CTTTAACAATAATAAACACGTGTTCAATCGCGATAAAACCAATACCATGTCACTACAAATAGCCAATAAAACATTCACCTCCCGCCTCTTCATCGGAACCGGGAAATTCTCCTCCGCGCGCGTGATGAAGGAGGCCATCCTCGCCTCCGGCACACAACTCGTCACCGTCGCCCTCAAGCGGGTAACCCCCGGCGATGCCAACGACGACCTCCTGCAACACCTCCCCGCGGGAGAGATCACGCTCATGCCGAACACCTCCGGCGCGCGTACCGCCAAGGAGGCCATCTTCGCGGCCCGCCTCGCGCGGGAAGCGCTCCACACGGGGTGGGTCAAGCTCGAGATCCATCCCGATCCCCGCTACCTCCTTCCCGATCCCGTCGAGACCCTCGCGGCCACGGAGGTGCTGGCGCGGGAGGGATTCACGGTGCTTCCCTACGTGCAGGCCGACCCCGTCCTCTGCAAACGCCTCGAGGAGGCCGGGGCCGCCACCGTCATGCCCCTCGGTGCCCCCATCGGCACCAACCGGGGCCTTCGCACGCGCGACATGCTCGAGATCATCATCGAACAAAGCAATGTCCCCGTTATCATCGATGCCGGCATCGGTGCACCCTCCCACGCGGCGGCGGCCCTCGAGATGGGAGCCGATGCCGTCCTCGTGAACACCGCTATCGCCGTCGCCGGTGACCCTGTCGCGATGGCGCACGCCTTCAAGCTCGCCGTCGAGGCCGGTCGCGCCGCCGTCGAGGCACGCCTGGGCGAAACGCATCACCTTGCCGGGGCCACCTCGCCCCTCACCGGTTTCCTCGACTAAACCCGTCTCGCCATGTTTCACGACACCATCCGGCACCATTCCTGGGACGACGTCAAGCGACGCCTCGCTTCCCTCACCCTGAACGACGCGATCGACGCTCTCGCGCGTCCCCACCGCACCGTCGAAGACTTCCTCGCGCTCGTCGCGCCCGCCGCCACCCCGCTACTCGAGGAGATGGCCCGCGCGTCCCGCCGCCTCACGCTCGAACGTTTCGGGAACACCATCCAACTCTACATCCCCCTCTACCTCTCCAATGCCTGCGCGAACGCCTGCGTCTACTGCGGCTTCAACAGCCACAACCGCTTCCGCCGCGTGACCTTGACCCTCGACGAGATCAAGGCCGAGAGCGCCGTCATCGCCGCATGGGGCTTTCGCCACGTCCTCCTCGTCTCGGGAGAAGCCCCCGCCCGCACGCCCGCGGCCTACTACGAGAGTGCCATCCGCGCGCTACGCGACACATTCTCCCACATCGCTATCGAGGTGCAGCCACTGGAGCGCGACGAGTACGCGCAGCTCGCGGGAGCCGGTCTCGACTGCGTCTGCGTCTACCAGGAGACGTACAACGAGCAACGCTACCCGCTCTACCACCCCCGCGGGCGAAAGGCCGACTACGCGTATCGCCTTGAAACTCCCGAACGCGCGGCCAGCGCGGGCGTACAGAAACTCGGCATCGGCGCGCTCCTCGGGCTGGAAGATTGGCGCGTCGACTCGTTCTTTACCGCGCTCCACTTGAAGTACCTCGAGCGCGTCCACTGGCGCGGGAAGTATTCCGTATCGCTTCCCCGCCTGCGTCCTCACGCCGGGGGCTTCATGCCCAACGACCCGATCAGCGACCGGGAAATGGTACAGTTGATCTGTGCCTACCGCTTGCTCGACCAAGAGGTGGAGATTTCGATTTCCACCCGCGAGAGCCGCACCTTCCGCGACCACGTGATGCTCCTCGGCGCCACCTCCATGAGCGCCGGCTCCAGCACCGAACCGGGCGGTTACGCCAACCAGCGCAACGGGCTTGAGCAATTCGCCATCAACGACGATCGCCCGCCCCGGGAGATGGTCGAAGCGATCCGCGCGCGCGGCTACGAACCGGTATGGAAAGACTGGGATGCCTGGATGGCGTGATGCCCTATCCCTTCACTTGAATCTCTCGCGGGCGACTTGCACTATTTCAATGGCTCATGCTAATGTGGCCATGGTTGTTTATTCCTCCTTTGCTGATGTTAGTTTATGGCAAAATAGGTTTTGCCAGCTTACGACTGTCGCCGTTTCCATTGTATTATCCCTTTAACAAATGATTCTTTCGTATACTAACCTGAATTTTTGATAAATGTTGCTATATATCTTATATCGTCACAGTTATATCCAATAGTGATGTAATGTAATTGTCGTATTATTCGTTCTCTTGTGTACGGATAAAAATCTGTTACACTTCGTAGAAGAACATTTATTCAACCGGTCTTCGTCGCTCCAAAAGGTATCCGGAGTTGCCAAATCTGTTATCCAACCGTTTACTTTCGCCAGCCAGAAATCGACGCTGTTGCCGTCCTGTATATACCCAATCATAATTGAATATGAAAGTTCCGGCGCATGTTTACATTCTTTAAATCGCTGAATACCGCCATTGCCTTTAAATTTTTCTTTATCCACAATGACATATTCGCATTCGTCTCGAACGTTTCTATTCGGAGTTGGCAATCGCTTTGCTTCAATCCAGCAGAAGAAATAACGATTCTTTCTTATATACACGCCAATATCCGTTGTGGCATTTTCTTCTTCGTGTTGGTTTTGAAACGCGAAAAAAGTATCATCAACACGGGT
>JAISNC010000114.1 GCA_031276355.1 Odoribacteraceae bacterium | reverse complement strand
TTAGAAAAAAAACCAATACATCAAAGAACGCTGCTTGATTTTTTAAAAGGGCAGATTCAAGTACCCAATGCAACTTCTCTAAAGAAAATTTCTTTAGGCGATTCAAAATTAAGTAATTTCTTGGTCTTCGATTGATTTTGTGCTGGAAATTTGTTATATCGGCATCCTTGCATCTTGTAAAATATTGTTTCTTAGATATATATTATCTCACGAGTCCATTAGTGTATTCGTTTAATCCTCTTTCTCAAGACGAATAGGAATGCGCGAAGAAAAACATCGCGTCCCGTTTTCTGGCGATCAACCTGTGTTCGTAAAATTCCGTTCCATTATCGGAAGTGCTGGCGTGTACATGCTGTTTATAAGGTCCGGGTTGCTTCACAAAATCAGATCGCGCCCGGTGCGCGGTAGCTCTCCTCCATAAAAAACTTTTTTTATCCCATTCATTTTGAAATCACACCGTTTTCATGTAGCTTTGGCGAAACACATAATACAAGCATATATGAAAAAACTTTTTTTGATCCTGAGTATCGTCTGGTGGGCTACCCCGTGGGGAACCGCCCAGACAAAGAATGTGGACATTGACAACGTGTCGTTTTACTACGCCTACCGGCTGTTTCCCACGCAGCCAAGAGACCCGATCCAATTCGCGTACACGGCCCGCGTCCATGCGGGCAGCGTGGCGAAAAACCATCTCAATCTGGAGGAGTTAGAGGCGGCGTTCTACATCGCGGGCCAGACGCGGACGACCGACGAAAGCGAGGCCCAAATGCAGGTAGAGATGACGATGGGCGATATCGTGATCGCGAGCAGCAACGTGAGCGAGCGCAAACAGGAAGTGAAGAGCAAGGATGGCAAAGTGACCACGTATTATTATTACAGGGTAGTGGTGGTGTACTCGTTTGACTCCTCCTATCGCTTTCTCGCCGGTGAAGAAGTGCTGGAGGATGGGAATATTTTTTCGCGCCCGATCCCCCAGACCTTCAGCACGCAAGAGTACGATAGCCGGAAACAAGCGGTCGATTACTGGAATAACAACCGGGAAGTGCTCGTGGCCAGTTTTTATACCGACCACGCGATGAAAACAGTCCGCGAGGTGTCGGGATTTGCCTCTTCACAGTTCGGCTTCCCGGAGAAGAAAGACGTGAGATACACGCTCAAAACCATCGACGAGAAAAAGCATAACGAGAACACGGCCTTCCGGACGGCCGTCGACACGCTGAAAGCGCTCCTGCAAGCCACGACACCCGACGAGCTGCCGGACAGGGAACGCCTGAACAGCCTGATTGACTATTTCAAGAGCATCCCCGCCAAGTATACCGACCCGAAACTCAAGGCTGACGTGCGGTTAAGATACGCGGCATACTACAACCTGTGCGCCCTCCATTACTACATGGACGAGCCGGAAAAGGTGGCCGAATACGCCGACCTACTGATAGCCAACGGGTATGACACGAGAGACGGCGAACGGATGAAAAAAGATGCCGCCGCGTTGCAGAAGCAGTTTGACACGACAGGGATCCGCACGCGCCATTTTCATCCGGAAAGTTATTTCCAGAACACCCCAGCCGACTCCTGAACGCGAGCAGCAGGACCAACGGTTGATCCCCTTTATCGAGGCGGCTCCCGTCGCCAAGGGAGGGGTGATCTGGTTATGGAACACGGAGGTGCGGGCGGCACGGCTCCACGTGATAGCGGGCAAATAGAGTAGCCGACGTACTACTCGATCTCTTGCACCGACTCGAGGCTCAAAAGGCGTTCCCTGAGACGGGGCATCGCGCGTCGAGGAGCGCGGAGAGTCGCGTGACACGTCAGCTCGAAATCCCGTTCCAACACCTCCGGGTTCTCCTCCTTCAACACCCTCATCACGTCGTTCATGGCCAAGTAACTGAAAACAACGCGCAGGGTCTCGGTCACGGTTTTCTCGATCACCTCGGCCCGGTCCAGCGCCTCGGCCGCTGCGGCACGGTAGGCCTGTATCAGGCCCGAAACCCCCAGTTTCGTGCCGCCAAAATAGCGAACGACCACGACCAACACGTTGGTGAGATCACGGGAAAGAATCTGCCCGAGAATCGGCTTGCCCGCCGTGGAGGAGGGTTCGCCGTCATCGTTTACCCGGAAATTCTTGGCATCGGCCCCCAGCAGCCACGCGTAGCAGTGGTGACGGGCATCGAAATAGCGGGCCTTCACCTCTACCACTATCGCCTTGATCTCCTCCTCCGTCGTCACGGGATAAACGCGGGCGATAAAACGACTCCCTTTCTCTTTGTATACCCCCTCGGTTACACCTGCTACCGTTCTGTAATCATCTTTCAACTTTTGCTCCTGTGGGGGGTCATGACATGATGATCTTGCGCCGTAACTCTTCCATCTGGGCATGAAAGACCCGATCGGTCTCCATCAAATCGGAGATTACCTTGCACGCGTACAACACCGTCGTATGATCTTTCTTGCCCAGCTGACTCCCGATGTAGGAGAGCGAGGCGTTGGTGTAATTCTTGGCAAAATACATCGCTATCTGGCGGGGCCGCACCACCTCCCGTTTGCGCGCCTTGCCCTGCATCAAAGGCAGCGTCATGTGGAAATGATCACAAATCACTTGCCGGATGCGCTCCACGGTAAGTTCGGCCGGTTGCTTGGTCACCATCTTGTTCAAGATCTCTTTCACGTTCTCGGCGGTCAGCTCTTTCCGGTTAAAGGTTTGTTGCGCCAGCAAGGCGATAATGGCCCCCTCCAACTCGCGAACGTTATTATCTACATATTTGCAGATGTACTCCAACACCTCCTCCGGGAAATCGATCCCGTCCTTACGCACCTTGTAGCGAACAATAGCCATACGGGTATCGAAATCGGGGGCCTTTATCTCGGCCGGCAGTCCTCTCCGGAAACGGGAAAGCAACCGATCCTCTATCCCGCTCAACTCGGCCGGTGAACGATCGCACGTAAATATCAACTGCTTTTCCGATTGATGGAGGTGATTGAATATATGAAACAACGTGTTTTGAGTACCGATTTTGCCTGCCAGTTCGTGTATATCATCCAGGATGAGCACGTCTACCAACTTGTAGAAACGCATGAAATCATTGATCTCGTTCCTGCGCACGGCCTCCGTGAATTGCTCTTGGAAAAGATTCATGCTCACGTAGAGCACCACCTTGTCGGGAAAATTTTGCTTCACGCTCAAACCGATCGCTTGGGCCAAGTGAGTTTTTCCCAAACCGGAAGCACCGTATATCAATAACGGGTTAAACGTCGTTTTCCCCGGGTTCTTCGCGATCTCCTTGCCGGCGGCTTTCGCCAGCCGATTGCAAGGCCCCTCGATAAAACTCTCCATCGTGTAGAAAGGATGCAATTGCGAATCGATCACCAGCCGCTGGTTGTTGCGTTCAAACGGGTCTTTGAGGGGCGTGGTCAAGGTCACCGTACCCGGCGGAACAGAGGAGACAGGATTCGAAGGGATGCGCGTGGAGTTCTCCTCTTCTACCATGATCAAATACTCCAGCTGGGCACCCGGGCCGATCACCTTACGGATAGCCTCCCTCAAGATCTCCACGTAATGCTCCTCCAAACACTCGTACACGTACATGTTGTGTACTTGAATGGTTAAAACATGCTCCTGAAATTGCACTGCTTCTATCGGTTCGAACCATGTCTTAAAGATTTTAGGGGATACTTGTTCTCTAATCAAGGCTAAACAATTTGACCATACCGTTCTATAATCCGCTTTCATATTGCATCCATTAGGTTAACTTCTCGTTTGTTTTCAGGACGCTAAAGTCGAAAAAAAAAAGCGAGAAAAAAAACGCTTTTTTTCTCGCATACGCTTGCATAAGATTATAATCTCTAAATCAATATTTTAACGTAAATACGGTGAAAATCAATAGCCTATAGTAATACTCCCGCTCATTTTTCCATCCCACGGATCAGCCATAACGTAACATAATAATTTCATCAAATTCGCTTCTTAGACAGTAGCCGGAAACCGTTTTCCAGGATTTCAGGCGATCCAAAGATTCTATATTATGTTAAGTAGGATCCCCCTTTTAACACGACTATTTAGAATGATTCTAACTTTCACTCAAAGTCTATTTTAATAATATATGAATTATTATATCGCTCGATAACACTTCTAAGTTTTTCTTGAGCACTCTTCAAACGCTTGTAACTACCGATCAGGTAGAGGTATTTACCTTTATATTGAATCTCCTTCAAATCAGGATTTTGTTTATAAAGATCCCCGTGAAGGGGCAGGCGTTCCGGCGATTCATAAACCACCACACCGTATTCGAACACCTCCTTGGTCGAAGAGAAATCAACCAACGAAAGACGAATAAACTTCTTGGGATTGTACCTGAACTCGACCAACAACCGGTTTAAATTCTCCATGACCAGGTTCAACGTATGATAGAGATCATCGTCATCTACCAACGCGCCCAAGGTGCCTTTCCCGCGATTAATCTTGCCCGCGATCTCGTCCACCTCTTGTAACACCCGATTCAGCAAATCAAGCGAGTGTTTCGGGTTGGCCACCCGCAACGAGTCGCTTATGTCGGCAAGGTTTGTAAAAAGCGAGGAGATCTCCGCGTTACTCCTTGCCAGATTGGTCGTAATACTATTCACGTTATCCAATATTTGTTGGATCCGTCCGGACTCCGTCCGCAACAACATGTCTAAGTTTCCCGAAGCATCTTCCAAATTCGTCAATGTCCGCTCGATACTCAATAAACTGCCGGAGAGACTCTGCTTCGTCCTCTCGTTAAACACTCCTTGCACGATCACAAGCACGGAATCCAGGGAGGAGAAAAGCGTCTCGGCCTTCCGTTTTAAAGGCAGAATTTGCTGACTCACCTGCTCGATTAACCCTTGCTCCACCTCCGAGCGCAACGTGTCGCCATGAACGGCCAACTCTTCCGACTCCCCCGGCACCAAGTTTATCACTTTCGTGCCCATCAAATCGCCACTCTGGATGCTGGCCAGACTATTCTTGGGCAATTGCAGCTCCTTTTTAATCAAAAACTTCACCAATACCTTATCATAACGGGCCCCGGTGAACGCGATATCGGTCACCTGCCCCACTTGATACCCCCGGTAGAATACCCCGCTGGAGATCTTTAACCCCTCTACTCGATCGTAGATAGCGTGATAGAGGTCTCTTGTTTCAAACAAAGAGATGCCCTTTAAATAGCTTATGCCCCAGATGAACGCCCCGACAGCCAAGAAGGCCGTCAAAGCCAATTTTACTTCCCGTTTTATTTTCATTACCGTCGTTTAAATTTTCATTTTTTCCGTTCGTTCTCGATCTCTTTTGCCTTGGCCACCGGGATCAACTTTCCCTCGTGAAAAGCGATGATAAAACAGTCCTTCACGCTCTTTCTGATTTTTCGCTGGAACGCTACCGCCTCCGCATAAGAGGTGCACTTGCAGACATAATAACGGTAGCGATCCGCTATTTTCAACTCCTCCACCGGCTCCTGCAATTTAAAACGCTTTAGATCCGTGATCCGGCTCCTGGCGGAGGCCACCTGTACCGCGTACACCAGCTCCCAAGGCTCGTCATGCTTCTCCTGCACGCGCTGTATCACGACACTATTACGTTCTAACTCATCTTTATATGTTACAAACGCGTTGAAAATGGAACGAGCCATCTTCGCTTTGCCCGTGTCGGAAGTCAACTTCTTCAAATCGCTGGCATTAGAGATAAATCCTGTCTCTACCAAGACGGCAGGCATCGCCACGTCCTTGAGCACGAGAAAACCGGCTTGCTTCACCCCGCGCCTCTCCATGCCCAACGCCTTGACCAACTCATCGTGTATAGGCCCGGCAAACGCCATGCTATTACTTAAAAAAGTATTCACCAAATGATTAAATATAATATAAGACTCCATCTCATCCGGATTAAAACCACTGTATTTTACGGAATAATCTGCCTCATAACGAATGGCCCCGTTCTCCCTCATCGCGACTTGCAAACTCGCTTCCGACACATGAAGTCCCAACACGTACACCTCGACTCCCTTGGGTGCCGCGCTTTTGACACTATTCACGTGAATGGAGATGAAGAGTTGGGCTTTCGCTTTGTTAGCCATCTCTCCCCGGGTTTTTAAAGCGACCGCCACGTCTTTCGTACGCGTGTAAACGATCTTCATATCCGGATAGGCTTGCTGTATTAACTTGCCTAATCTCAACGCGATATCCAACGTTATATCTTTCTCTTTTACCTTTCCGTTCCTTGCCCCGGGATCTTCTCCCCCATGCCCCGGATCAATGCAAATACAACTTATCTTCTCCACCCGAGTCTGTCCCTGGATATTTCCCAGAACACACAACATGGTGAAAATCACAATAGATCCAACTAACCCGCACCCTCTTGTCATGATATTAAAACTTTTTAAAAAAAACCATGCCTCTTCGCCATCAATATTTCTTACTTTTGCGTGCGAAAGTGCCCAAAGCACTCGCTAAATTTAGTCACAAAAATAATATAAAATTGCAAGGCAAAATATACACGAGGGTTTTTATTAAAGATTGCGTCGTTTTTATGGCCATCACCCTGCCTATCCTCCTGACAACGCCCCGTTTCGCCACGGGGCACCCGTCTACCGGCCCGGGGATAGACGAGCCAAGAGATAGCGTCGTGAAGGCCGACTCGTCGACTCGCCCCGTGTCGCGCCCCCCCTTGCCTCTCGCGCGTCCCCAGGATAGCCTCTCTTCCCCTCCATCCCCACAAGCAACCACCGCTGACACGATGGCCAACGACAGCACGGCCTCCAAACCGCTGTTCGAGGACATCATCTCCTATCACTGGACGGACTCCACCCACCTCTCGGTACTGGAAAAAAAGGTCTACTTGTACGGGGAAGGCTCCAATGTCAAATACCTGACGACAGAGGTGACGGCAAATTATATCGAGATGGACATGAGCCAAAAGGTGGCCACGGCGACAGGCATTCCGGACTCTACGGGTACGCCTGTCGGCACGCCGAAATTCAAAGACGGGTCTCAAGAGTTTGACAGCAAGGAACTTCGATACAATTTCAACTCGAAGAAAGCGTTTATCAAGAACATCATCACGCAACAGGGAGAGGGCTACATGCAGGGAGAGTTTACCAAAAAACAGAACGACTCGGTCTACTGCGTGTTGGACGGGTGGTACACCACGTGCGACGCGCATGATCACCCTCACTTCATGCTCCGGATGAACAAAGCAAAGTTAATCAAGGATCAAAAGGTGTTCGCCACCACCTCTTACCTCGTACTGGAAGGCGTTCCAACGATCATCGGTGTCCCTTTTATCTTCTTCCCGATCACGGACAAGGGCACCTCGGGCATCATCATCCCCACTTACGGCGAAGAGCGCATGAGAGGCTTTAACCTGCGCAACGGGGGATATTACTTGAAATTCAACGACTATTTCGACCTGACCCTCACGGGAGACATTTACAGCAACGGCTCGTGGAGGCTACAAGGACAATCCCAGTACGTGTTACGCTACAAGTTCCGGGGCAATTTTAATTTCAGCACCAGCAAAAACCACACGGGCGAAAAAGGGTTGCCCGATTACCAGGAATCCAGCGACTGGTCGTTGCAGTGGACACACTCCCAAGATGCCAAGGCAAACCCGTACAGCACCTTCTCCGCCTCGGTGAACATCTCATCGGCCAAAAACAACTACTACAACGCCACGAACCTGAATGACATTGCCGACCAGCGGAAACAATCCAGCATCACGTGGAGCAAAAAATGGCCGGACAGCCCGTTTAGCGTGAACGGATCGTTCAACCACAACCAGAACGCCCGGGACACCACCATCTCGTTGACACTTCCTAACTTAAGTCTCCGGATGACACAGATCTACCCGTTCCGCAAGAAAGGAAAAGCGAGCAACCTGAAATGGTACGATAACATCGGCCTCTCCTACTCGGGCGAGTTCAGGAACAGTATCAACACGAAGGAGTACAAGTTGATGAAATCCTCGTTTAGCCAGGATTGGAACAACGGCTACAAGCACGACATCCCGATCTCTTTCTCCTTCAAGATCGCGAAAGACATCACCTTCTCCCCCACGATCAGTTACTCGGGATTCGTTAACTTGAAATACCTTGAAAAAACGTGGGTACCGGACACGTCGGCTCAAGGAGGAGTGGAGGTAAAACAATACATCGAGAAAGTGACTTACTCGCACCAGTACTCCACGGGGGCCTCCATCGGCTATACGCCCACGATCTACGGTATGTACACGTTCAAGCCGGAGAGCAACATCATCGCCATACGCCACATGATACGCCCGTCGTTCAGCATCAGTTACCGTCCGAAACTCGGCCCGCTGGGAACGTACGCGAAAAGCTACTGGAACGGGGAGAAAGAGGTGCAATACTCGATGTACGAGGGCCTCACCTTCACCCCGAGCTACACGACCAGCCCGCAATCAGGCTCGCTCAGCTTCAGTATCGACAACAACGTGGAGATGAAAGTGCGCAATCATAGTCAAGACACCACCGACAACGGGGAACCCAAGAAGGTGAAACTCATCGAGAGTTTTAACCTCTCCTCGGGCTACGACATGTTCCGGGACTCCCTGAAGTTCAACAATATCAGCTTGAGCGCCCGCACGAAAGTGATCAACGACAAGATCGACCTGAATCTCTCCGGGAGCATCGACCCCTACGCCATCGACTCTACCGGTCGCCGCCTCAATAAATACCACGGGGGAGTCGGGCGACTTACCTCGCTCAGCCTCACCTCCAGCTTCAGCTTCTCGGCCGACGAAGGGAAAAACAAGGAAAAAAAGAACGAGTTCGTTCACGGGCACTACGACCAGTACGTCGATTTCGAGCTACCGTGGTCCATCAACGTCAACTACCGGATGAACTACTCCAAGTCGGGCATAAGCAAATCCTCCATCACCCAGTCCATCGACGTCTCCGGGAACATCGCGCTAACCTCCAAGTGGCAGTTCTCCTATTCAACCGGTTTCGATATCACGAACAAGCAGTTCGCCGCGACCAGCTTTGACATCACGCGCGACCTCCACTGCTGGGAGATGAGTTTTAACTGTATCCCCTTCGGCCAGCACCAATCGTATAATTTCCGCATCAACGTTCGCTCCAGCATGTTGCGCGACCTGAAATTGACCAAGCGGGAGTCGTGGTACGATTAACCTTAAATCTTGATTTTTAACTTCTGCCCCGGTTTCAAGCGCTTTGCCCTCTCCGCGGTAATGCCGTTCCACTGCATGATATCCTGGTTCGTCACGCCGGGGAATTTCCGGGCAATCGTCCACAGGCTTTCGCCCTGTTTAATCGTGTAGATCGTGAACTCTCCGTTGCTTAAGGGAGCCACCACCGTTTCGGCGTTCGCGGCCACACCGGAGTACGTCGCCCCCATGGACTCGTAGCGGGCCACCTTGTCCGGGGCAACATAGATCACCAGTTTCTGGCCCACGCGGATCGTGGTGCCGCTGATATTGTTCCAATACTTCAAGTCGGCCATCTTCACGCCAAACCGGGTAGCGATGGTGCCCAGCACGTCCCCGCGCTTCACCGTGTACGTCACCTTGGCTTTATTATTGGGAGCGACTTGCGTGTAACGCCTCACGCGGTTGCGCGGGTCAGCCGTGCGATCCCTATCATTAAAATAATAATCACGCCGGTGAGCGAAGATCGTATCCTGCTTGTCGATAAAATCACCCACGTAATTATAAGGTAAACGCAACGAGTAGGCGCGGCCAAAACCGGCAGGGATCACGTCGCCCCGGTACTGTGGATTCAGGTCGCGTAACTCCTCCGTAGAGATATCCAGCAACGTGGAAACCTGGTCGAAATGCAACGCCCGCGTCAGCAGGATGCTGTCGCACATCGTCGGCAACTCGTTCGTTACCGGATAGATACCGTGTTCCTTGTGATAATGAAAGGTATACATGGCCGCGATAAAGGCCGGCACGTAACCGCGGGTCTCTCGCGGCAGGTGATAATAAATATTCCAGTAATTCTTCTGGTCGCCCGACCGGCGGATCGCCTTGTTCACGGTAGCCGGCCCGCAGTTATAGGCCGCGATCACCAGTAGCCAGTCGTTATAAATCGCGTAGAGATCCTTCAAGAAACGCGCGGCCACCATCGAAGAGCGCAGGGGATCGCACCGTTCGTCGACGAGCGAATTGATCTCGAGCTTGTACAACTTCCCCGTGGAGAGAATAAACTGCCACAGGCCACAAGCCCCCTTGGAGGAGCGTGCCCGCGGATTCAAGGCGCTCTCTATCACCGGTAAATACTTCAACTCGTGGGGCAATCCCTCCTGCTCCAGCGCCTCCTCGAATATCGGGAAATAGTACTCGCTTAGCCCAAGCATCGTCGCCACCTGTTCGCGACGCTTCACCGTGTACAACTCGATGAAGTTGCGCACGATCCCGTTATACGAAAGAGGAATGGCCGAACGGATCGAATCAAGGCGGGCCAAGTACGTCTCGTCAGAGAAGAGGGGTACCTCCCCCGGGAGTGGCAACGAATCGACATCATACTTGCGCGCCGCGCTCTTATCCACGTACCATCGCGCGTATAGATCGTCCAACATGCACGCGAACAACTCCGGTACCTCCTCCGTCGCCAACGAATCCTTATCGCTTACGACGCGGGAGTCAAAACGTATCGAATCAGGTGCCGCACAAGCCCTCGCGGGAGACCCTGCCAGCACCATGTACCCGGACAAACACACTAATAACAAACTTTTTCTCATCTAATTCAAAACTTCAAAGTGAATGAAACGCCTATATTTCCCCGGCCACCGGGAGCATCAAACCCGGCCGCGGGGAGCAGTTGCATCGATAAATCTTCCGATATCTCATACTCGTAGAAATGGGCAAAGACCGTCGCGTCCAAGATCTGGATGACATAAATCCCGCCCATCACGATAAGCAACAGATCCCGATCTCGTTTATAATTATTCTTGTTCTCTTTCAAAATATTTTGGAAAGATTGCGGGTTGTAATTCTTGGCCGATCCCCCCGGCTTAAACACCTGATCCCACTCGTTAGACTCCGGGTAAGGCAACTCCGGGTCGGCCGCCTTCGCGTTTAGGTAGCGCGTATACGCCACAAACGCGTCGCGATATTTCTTATAGGCACCGTGATTCCAGTTAAAGCCATACACGGCCGCGCCAACACCCCCGTACAAAAGCGGTAACTTCCACCAGTGATCGTTGTACACCTGCCCCGCCCCCGGCAGGGCCATGGCCAGCCACGTGGCCTTGCGCGGCGAGTGAGGCTTTTTATCCTTGAGCACGACGGGCGGCACCGTTTCTCCCCCCTGTATCAAAGAGTCCCGCCTCCATGTAGGAGACGCTCCCCCCGACAAGGCAGTCAAGAGAATAAACGGGATTATAATTGTTATTTTAGAAAAAACATTCATTCATTTCCATCACTAATACAGGGAATTGCTCCCTATCAATCATTCAAGCGATCCAATAGCCCGAGGATCCGTTCCAACTCGCTATCGGATGTAAAAGCGATCTCTATCTTTCCCCGGCCCGCCTCGTTGCGTTTCAACCCGACCTTCGTGTTAAAACAGCGGGAGAGATGAACTTGCAACTCCGTATAATCGGCTGCCGGCACCTTGGGATTCTCCGCCTTGGGCGGCTCCACCGGTACCTCCGGCTCCTTCGGGTTACTCAACTCCCGCACGACCTCCTCCACCTTGCGTACCGAGAAATCAAACTTCAGGATCTGCTCGAAGATCATTTGCTGGGTTTCGGGATCCTCGATGCCCATCAATGCCTTCGCGTGGCCCATCGTGATCGCGCGTTCCTTCAGGGCCAGCTGCACCGGGGCCGGGAGACGCAACAACCTCAGGTAATTGGCAATCGTCGCCCGGTTTTTACCCACGCGCTCGCTCAGCGCGTCCTGCGTCAGGTCACATTCGTCGATCAGGCGTTGGTAGCCCAGCGCCTCCTCCACGGGATTCAGGTTCTCGCGCTGGATATTCTCGATCAAGGCCATCTCGTGCACGGAGCGCTCCTCTACCTTGCGGATATAAGCGGGGATCGTCGTCAACCCGGCCATCTTGGCCGCTCGATAGCGACGCTCGCCGGCGATAATCTCGTATTCCCCCTCCTGCACCTCCCTCACCGTGATCGGCTGAACGAGGCCGATAGACTTTATCGAGATCGCCAACTCGCGCAACGCCTCCTCGTCAAAACTCTTTCTCGGTTGGTTGGGATTGGGACGGATCGCCTCTAAGCTCAACTCCTCCTGGGAGGTCGTAGAGGCTTCGCCCCGCGACTTTGACTCCCTCCCGGCATCCTCCAGCAACGCCCCCAGCCCTCTTCCTAATGCACTTTTCTTGCCCATATTACGCTACTTTCGCTTGTTTCTCCAGCAATTCATTGGCCAGGCTCAAGTAGTTCACCGCGCCGCGGCACTCCGCGTCATACAAGATCACCGGTTTCCCGAAACTCGGTGCCTCGGCCAGTTTCACGTTCTGCTGGATATAGGTATTAAATAACATCTTGTCAAAGTGCTTCTTCACCTCTTCCGCGACTTGATTGGAGAGGCGGACGCGGGAATCGTACATCGTCAACACGAAGCCCTCGATCTGCAACGCCGTGTTCAGGCGTTTCTGGATAATCTTGATCGTGTTCAACAACTTACCTAATCCCTCGAGGGCGAAATACTGACACTGCACCGGTATGATCACCGAGTCGGACGCGGCCAAGGAGTTCACCGTGAGCAATCCCAGCGAAGGCGAGCAATCGATCAGTATATAATCATATTGCTCCTTCACCTTTGACAGCACCCTGTTCATGACGCGCTCCTTCTCCGGGAGATGCAACATCTCTAACTCTGCCCCCACCAAGTCTATGTTAGAAGGCAAGAGAAAGAGGTTCTCCACCTCCGTTTTCAGGATCGCCTTCTCCACGTCCGTCCCGTCCACCAAACACTCGTAGATCGTCGTCTCCAAGCCTTTCAAATCGTGCCCCACGCCCGTCGTGCTATTCCCTTGTGGATCCGCATCCACCAACAACACTTTTTGCTCTAAAACGGCCAAACTCGCGGCTAAATTCACAGACGTCGTCGTCTTTCCCACGCCCCCTTTCTGGTTCGCTATCGCTATGATTTTCGACATACAAATTCTTATTTTTATTCGTGTGGTAAAAATACAACTAAAATAGTTATCATGCCGCCTTTTGCCGGATTTTTTAATAACACCCCGCCCATTTTTACTAACAATCACTACCTTTGCCCCCGTATCACCAAGATAAACACGATGCCAACCGAGCTACATGAGATCATGAACGAGTTAAACGGGCGGGCGCAACCGGCGAAAGCCGCCATCCTGGCCCGCTTTTTCAAAACCGGCCAAGGGGAGTACGGCGAGGGCGATCGCTTCATCGGGGTCACCGTCCCGGCCGCGCGGGCGATTGCCGCGAAGCACGCGGCATGTGACCTCGACACGCTGCACGAGCTACTCCACTCCCCCGTTCACGAACATCGCCTGACCGCCCTCCTCGTGCTGACCCTCCGCTTCCAGAAAAGCCAAGACCCGGAAGACCAAGAAAAAATAGTCCGCTTCTACACGCGCCACGCGGATCGAGTCAACAACTGGGATCTCGTCGACCTATCCTGTTACAAGATCCTCGGTCCCTGGCTGGAAGAGCGAGATAAAAGCCTGCTACACGCGTGGGCGCACGCGGGCCACCTCTGGCAACAGCGCATCGCCATGGTGACCTGCATGCACTTCGTGCGCAAAGGCCGCTTCGACGACTGCTTCGCCATCGCCGACATCCTGCAACATCACCCTCACGACCTGATCCAAAAGGCCGTAGGGTGGCTCCTGCGAGAGGTAGGTAAACGCGACCGGCAAGCCTTGACCCGTTACCTGCTTCCCCGCTACCGCCACATGCCCCGCACCATGCTCCGCTACGCCATCGAACACTACGACGAGAGCGCGCGAAAACAGTTTCTCGCCGGCACGCGAACGGGCTGAGGCTCCCGCGGCAGGCTCTCGCCCGCGACAGGCTCGATAGAGCCACGCCCCGGGAATTACCCGGGGATCGCTCGAACTCTGTCAATTTTTTGCTACATTTGCCGGCATCAACCGGATCACGATTAAAATAAATGATATGAAAAAAGTATGGCTTTATACCTTTGTCTTCTCCCTCGCGACGCTCCTCCTCGCCTCCTGCGTTTCAAAGAAAAAATTCGATCACCTGGCGCGGGCCAAAAGAGCTGCCGACCGCGAGATCGTCCAGCTCCTCGGCGAGCGGGAAGCCCTGGATACAAAGGTAAAACAGTTACAAACGGAGTTCAACACGGCGCGGTATAAGCTCACCGAAAACAACGCCGCCAAAGAGAAACAGATCGCCGACCTCTACTCCACGCTACGCGCGCGAGAAGATCGCGGATCAGCCTTAGAGACAGAACTACAGGATGTGGAAGAGCAGGCGCGATACGTCGAAAAAACGCACGCCCAGCGCATCTCCAGCCTGGAAGAGCGACTCAGAACCGTGGTCACCGAACGGGACGAGGCGCGCGCGCAACTGGCAGAGCTACGGAACGTTTTCGAGCGCGAGAACCGGAGATGGAAAGCCGAGACGGAGCAACTCGCTAACGAGATCACGACGAAAGATGCCCGCATCAAGGCGTTGAACGAGGAGTTAAAAACGGTGAAAAGCCTGCTCGCGACGACACGAGAAGCGTTAGAAACCACCAAGAAAGAGTTGCAAGAACGATCCCGACGGACCGGAACCTCCAAGTAGGTAACGCATGACATACATCCTGCTGATCACGGGCCTCTTGGCCGCGGTAACCCTCGTCGCCTTCCTCTTCCGGTCGCCCGTACACCGGGAGAGCGAGTCCCCTCCTCCCCCGCCAGGCTGTTGCGGTGCCCACGCCACGTGTAAGAAAGCGACACGGCCGGCCCCTCCCCCCGCGGAATATTTCGACGACGAAGAGCTGGATGCCTTCTGCGACATGCCGCCCGGGAGCTACACGACCGACCAGATCGACATCTTCCGCGACATTCTCCACACGCTTTTACCGGGAGAGGTGGCGGGATGGCTCGCGAGTTTGGAGAAGCGATCCATCGCGTTGCCCGACTTGTTACGACAAGAAGCGCTCGCCAAGAGTGACGAGACCGACAGGCCGTGACAAAAACACGAGCCGCCTCACTCGATCACCTTAAACACCTCGCACCCCAACTTGCAATGCAGGCAACGGCGCGGCACGCAATACTCCTTGTGCACGTGGAGGAGCGCTTGCGATTGAAACGCCGAGCGAGGGACAACGCCGAACGCCTCCCACTCTCTCACGATACGATTCGACTCGGGGGGCAACTCCTCCAGCCACCGTATCGCCCTTTCACGATACCGCTCCTCCCCCCTCTCTCTCCCGTAGACGAAGAAAAAAGGAACGAGAGCGTTCACCACGAGCAGTTGCTGGAGCATCTTCCCCACTCGCTTCACTTGCCGCGCGGAGGGCTGCCCCAACCGGTAGCGCGTATCCCAATAGGGAGAGGAGCGCACGTCGAACTGTTCCATCGCCTCCTGGGCGGAGCGGGCTTCCAGCAAGGCCGAGAAAAGAAAACGGGAGCGGCACAGTAAAGCCGCCAGCAAAGCGATCCGGACCGTCGGGAAGAGAACCGGACGGACGCGCATGAACTTCCAGCACGCGGGAGGCATCGCTTGCAACCCGTGCTTGGAGGCAAGGTAAGCGTACTCCTCCCGCAGGGCATCGACGTGCTCGTCTCGTTCACTCGCTGCCCCCAGCAACCCCGAATAGCCCAGCAAGAGCGCCTCGGCCCGAAAAAGAGAGTCGCCCCCGCGCCACACCGTCTTGTACGGCATCCCCCGCGCCAGCAGCGAGAAAGCCTCGGCATTGACGTTTCCCGACCAATAACGGGTGATCATGCCGTAAAGGGTCGCCTCCCAGTCGCCGTGATGGGCTTCCAGCAGGTGATACACGCCGGCGCACTTCCGTTCCAAGCGTTCAATGGCGTACCCCGCCAGCGATAACTCCAACCTGGACGGGTCGATCTCCCGCAGGCGGCGATGGCAACGAGGCAACGCCGCCGCGCCCCGCGTGTAGAGGTACTCCTCCCAGCACGAGTTGTTATACTGCAACACGACCGTGTCCACGCGTCGGCCCCGGCTGGTGTACACCTCCACGTCGGCCTCCTTCACCACGGAGAGAATCACGTTATCATAGGCGGGGTCAACGTGATGGCCATGCCGGAACCAGTCGCTCCCCGACAAGTGCACCTCCACCGTCCCGACGAGAATGATGCCCCCTTTTTCCACGCGGGCGTTCGAGAAATCGGGACCCGAATCCCGGTTTCGCTCCCCCACGTGAAGCACGCGCACGTGCTCCCCGCCCGTGGTCACGCACGTCGCGTCCCGGAAGAGCGAGTTGGCCCAGATATATTGCAAAAACTCCTCGTTCATGGCCTGTTCGATTATTGTCTCGCGAATATCGCGAAACAAATCCCGGGAAACAACACGCCGGCCCGCGAATTTTTAAGCCACCCCCGCGAGACCCCTTTTTTTGTACACCGACGGTGCCCAACACGTTTTGTATAGCGACCCTATACAACGCTATATAACGACACTATACAACGCTGTATACTGACCCTATACAACGCTGTATAACGACCCTATACAAAACGAGCCGTCCCGAAAGCCCCGTAGGAGGTCAAAGAGTTCGCCCGAATCCCGAAAAAATCCCGTACCTTTGGCGCGTCGTTAACGAATGAACATGCAAATCATCTTACAAGTTAATCAAGTAAGCAAACGCTACGGCGAACAGTCGCTATTCGAGGGGATCTCCTTCGGCATCGAGTCATCGCGTAAAGTGGCGCTCGTCGCGCGAAACGGGAAAGGAAAATCCACGCTGCTCAACATCATCGCCGGACGAGAGAGCGCCGACAGCGGGAGCGTCATCTTCCGCAACGGCGTCACGATCGGCTACCTGGAACAAGAACCCGGGCTGGATCCCGACAACGAGGTCTTCGAAGAGGTATTCAGCGCCCCCTCCCCCGTGCTGGCCCTTGTCAAAGAGCACGAGCAGGCCGTGATGGCGAACGATCTCGCGGGACTCGAACGACTGATCCCCCTCATGGACGCGCGCGGCGCGTGGGGCCACGAGACGCGGGTCAAGCAGGTGCTCTCGCGGCTGAAGATCGACCGCTCGCGCCTCGTCAAGGAACTCTCGGGGGGACAAAAGAAACGGGTGGGCCTGGCCAAGGTACTGATCAACGATCCCGACTTCTTGATCCTCGACGAACCGACGAACCACTTGGACGTGGAGATGATCGAGTGGCTGGAGGAGTACCTCGAGAAGAGCCAAACCACGCTCCTCATGGTGACGCATGACCGCTATTTTCTCGACCGGGTATGCAACCACATCATCGAACTCGACGATGTCGGCCTCTACTCCTACGCCGGGAACTACTCCTACTACCTCGAGAAACGAGCGGAACGCGTCGTCGCGCGGGATGCCGCCACCGAAAAAGCGCGAGCCCTCCTGCGCGCGGAACAGGAGTGGATACGGAAAATGCCGCGCGCCCGGGGACACAAGGCCAAGTATCGCATTGATAACTTCCATAAATTAAACGAGGCCGTTGGCCAAGGCACCGACGAGAAAACACTGCAACTCGACGGCGCGGGGCGGCGACTCGGCACGAAAATCCTCGAGCTGGAGCATGTCAGCAAGCGATACGGCGACCTCTGCCTGCTCGACGACTTCTCGTACAAGTTTACCCGCGGCGAGAAGATCGGCATCATCGGCAAAAACGGTGTCGGCAAAACGACCTTTCTCGACATCGTCACCCGCGCCACGAAGCCCGACAGCGGCACGATGAGCGTCGGCGAGACCGTCGTCTACGGCTACTACACCCAGGCCGGCATCTCCTTCACGGGGGACGACCGCCCCATCGACATTGTACGGGAGATCGCCGAAACCATCCGCGTCGGGAACGGGAACACGCTCTCCGCGTCGCAGTTCCTCGAGCACTTTCTCTTCCCCGACAGGTTGCAATACGCGCCCGTCTCCAAGCTCAGCGGTGGCGAGCGGCGACGGCTCTACCTGCTCACCGTCCTGATACGCGACCCCAACTTCCTGATCCTCGACGAACCGACGAACGACCTCGACATCGTCACGCTGAACATCCTCGAGGAGTACCTGCGCGCCTTCCGCGGCTGCCTGCTGGTCGTCTCCCACGACCGCTTCTTTACCGACAAGATCGTCGACCACCTCTTCGCCTTCGAAGGCAACGGGATCATAAAAGATTTCCCCGGCAACTATACCCTCTACCGGGAGGCCCGGGAAAACGAATCCCGCGCGCCGCGGGAAAAGGAGAAGAAAATGATCCCACCCCCCGCGGCCGGGAAAGAAAAAAAACGAAAGCGCACCTTCCGCGAACAACAGGAGATGCTGCAACTCGAGACCGACATGGAGGCCTTAAGCGAGGAGAAATCACTCGTCGAGTCCGCGCTAAACTCCGGCACGCTGCCCCCGGAAGCCCTCCAGAACTCCTCGCGACGGCTCGCGGAGATCCTGGAACTGCTCGACAAGAAAGAGACACGCTGGCTAGAACTAAGTGAAATATAAATCAAACGCAACATGAAACACGCCATCATCACCCTCCTTCTCGCCATCGCCATCCAGGGGCTTCCGGCCCAGGTCGCCCCGGCAGATCGCGTCAACCCCTTTATCGGCACGAACGGCATGGGCCACGTGTTCCCCGGCGCCTGCGTCCCCCACGGCCTCGTCCAACTCAGCCCCGACACGGACACCGTCCCGCACAACGTCAACGGCGCGTACCAGCCCAACGCGTACGCCTACTGCGCCGGCTACCGGCACGGGGACAGCACGATCGTCGGCTTTAGCCACACCCACCTCAGCGGCACCGGCCACTCCGACCTCGGGGACATCCTCCTGATGCCCTTCACCGGCCCGCGGCACACCCGTCCCGGTACCGCCGCGCATCCCGACAGCGGCTACCGCTCCCGTTTCTCGCACGACACCGAGAAGGCCGCCCCCGGCTACTACGAGGTGTGCCTCAGCGACTACCGCGTCACCGCCCGCCTCACCGCCACCGAGCGTGTCGGCGTGCACGCCTACGCGTTCCCCGACGGGGAGCAGCACCAGCTGATCCTCGACCTCGTCCACGGGATCTACAATTACGACGGGAAGGTGCTTTGGGCCTCGCTCCGCGTCGAGAACGACACGCTGGTCACCGGCTATCGCTACACCAACGGGTGGGCCCGCCTCCACCAGACCTATTTCGCCATCTCCTTCTCCCGGCCGATCGTGCATTACGGTTACGAGGAGCAAGCGGCACCCGCGTACACCGGCTTCTGGCGGAAATTTAACCTCTACCGCGACTTCCCCGAGATGGCCGGCAGGAAGATCGTCGCGTTCTTCGACTTTGGCACCGGCCACGAGGCACTGGAAGTCAAGGTGGCCCTCTCGGCCGTCAGCACCGCCGGTGCCCTGGCCAACCTACAGGCCGAGGCCGCCGGCAAATCGTTCGACGAGCTGGCGGGGCAAGCCCGGGAGAAATGGGAGCGGGAGTTGAACGCCATCGACGCACGCGGTAACGACGACCAACTCGCCATGCTCTACACCTCCCTCTACCACGTCCACGTCAACCCCTCTATCTACATGGACATTGACCGGCAATACCGCGGCCTCGACAACAACATCTACCGCGCCGACGACTTCACGAACTACACGATCTTCTCCCTCTGGGACACCTACCGTGCGCTCCACCCGCTGCTCGCGCTCGTCAACCCCACGCGTGACCGCGACATGATACGCTCGATGCTTGCCCACCGGCAACAAAGCGTTCACGGGGCGCTCCCCGTCTGGTCGCACATGGCCAACGAGAACTGGTGCATGATCGGCTGCCACGCGCTCCCCGTCATCGCCGATGCCATCGCGAAAGGCATCGACGTGCCCACCGACGAGGCCCTCGAAGCGATGGTCGCCTCGTCGTCGATCCCCTATCTCGAAAATACCACCGACTACCTCCAGCTCGGCTACGTGCCCATCGAGAAGAACGGGAACGCCGCCTCGATTACCCTCGAACGCGCGTACGACGACTGGACCGTCTACCGCGTCGCCCGCGCCGCCGGCAACGAGGAGGTCGCCCGGGAATACTACCGCCGCGCCCTCTCCTACCGCGCGATCATTGACCCGGCAACCGGTTTCGCGCGCCCCCGCCGTACCGACGGGAGTTGGAAAGAGAATTTCAACATCCTTGACACGCACGGGCAAGGATTCATCGAGGGGAACTCCCTGAACTACACCTTTCACGTGCCACACGATGTCGACGGCCTCATCGCGCTCGCCGGCGGCGATAAACGATTCATCGCCAAGCTCGACTCCGTCTTTCACACGCCCCTTCCCGACGCTTTCTTCGAACAAACGGAAGATGTCACCCGCGAAGGGATCCTCGGCGGTTACGTCCACGGCAACGAACCGAGCCACCACCTCGCTTACCTCTACGCCTGGACTTCCGAACCCTGGAAAACACAATACTGGACGCGCGAGATCATGAATCGCATGTACCGCAACGAGATCAACGGCCTCTGTGGCAACGATGACTGCGGGCAGATGTCCGCCTGGTACATCTTCACCGCCCTCGGCTTCTACCCCGTGTGCCCCGGTAGCGACCAGTACATCCTCGGCGCACCCTACCTCCCCTACCTCAAACTCCGCCTCGAAAACGGGCAGTATATCGAGATCAAAGCCCCCCGCGTCAGCGACCGCAACCGTTACGTGAAGGCCATCCGGCTGAACGGGAAGCCCTTCCGCGGGCGATTCATCACCCACCGGGAGCTGGCCAACGGTGCCACCCTCGAGTTCGACATGACCGACCGCCCCGCCCGCCAACGGGCCGACAACCATCACCCTTACTCGTTATCCACTGAAAAATAACACGCCATGAATATCGAATCATTTCTCCAACAACACGGGATTCAATCTCCCGCCCTTCTGGCCCTGCTCCAGGGTGCCGCGCTCTTTATCCTCGCCGCCATTGCCGCCTGGATCGCCCACCTGACTGCCCGCAAAGGCCTCGCGCGCATCGTCAGGAAAATCGCCGGCCGCACCGCCACCACGTGGGACGACCACCTCTTCGATCACCGCTTCTTCAACCGCCTCTCGATCCTCGTCATCCCCGTCACCATTTACCTCCTCGCCCGCGCCATCGAATGGACACCCGGGTTGCTGCTCACCCGTCTCCTCGACGCATGGATTGCCCTCTCCGCCGTCCTCGTCCTCGCCGCGCTCCTCGACGGTGTCAACCGCGTCTACGAGAGCTATCCCCTCTCGAAGGACAAACCCATTAAAATCTTTATTCAAATCCTCGACATCTTCCTCTACTGCACCGCCGGTATCGTCATCATCGGCATCTTCACCGGCAAGGACATCGCCACGCTGCTGGCCGGCATGGCCGCCTTCGCCGCCGTCCTGATGCTCGTTTTCAAGGACTCGATCCTCGGCCTCGTTGCCGGCATACAGCTGAGCGCGAACAACATGGTCCGCATCGGCGACTGGATCGTCATGCCCGCCTGCGGTGCCGACGGCGAGGTACTCGAGATCAACCTCGCCACCGTCAAAGTGCAAAACTGGGACATGACCATCACCACCATCCCCACCTACCGCCTTGTCTCCGACTCCTTCACCAACTGGCGCGGGATGCAGGAATCCAAGGGCCGCCGGATCAAGCGCTCCGTCAACATCGACGTCCGCTCCGTCCACCACCTCGACGAGGAGGAGCTACGGATGCTCCGCCGCTCCACCCTCCTCAAGGATTACATCGAGCAAAAGCTCGCCGACCTCAACGAGTACAACGCCACCCGGGATAACCCCCTCGACGCGCGGCGCCTCACGAACATCGGCACCTTCCGCGAGTACATGGAATCCTGGCTCGCCCGCAACCCCGACATCAACGTCGAGATGACACACATGGTGCGGCAACTGCAGCCCGGCCCCACCGGCATCCCCCTCGAGATCTACTGCTTCTCGGCCCGCCAACAGTGGATCGAGTACGAACGCGTCCAGGCCGACATCTTCGACCACCTCTACGCCGTCATGGAACTGTTCCACCTGGAGGCTTTCCAGTACCCCGGCAACGTGATTCCCGCCGAGAACCAAGGGTGACAAACGATGCCCCCACTCGGTTTCACCTTACCATCACGCGCCTTTCAGCGGTTGCCAGTCGTCATTGTAAATGGACGTCCTCGCGCATGACCCTCATTGCGATTTGCATAGCTGGAAGCAATCCCGTCCACGCGAGGTACTTCTGGATTGCTTCCCGCTACGCGGATCGCAACGGGGAGCGCGGGAGACGGGCGCGGTCGCTTCGCTCCCTTTTATTCTTGGACACAACGCGCAAGGAGGCCACTACCACGAGTAGCGGAAGAATTCGGGTACACGCCAGACACGAAGAAGTCCAAGTAAGAACCGTTCGCACTGTTGAGCGGCGTTGACGACCAGTTGAAACCGCTGCCCCGCTCGCTGCCCATGGCACCCGTGGCAATATGGCGGTAGCCCGCCGCCGGATAGAAGGCCGTTTCGCCGCTGGAACCGGACATGTAGAACTCCCAGCCGGCTTGATCGCTCCCTCCCTTGTAGTCAAATGGATAGTTGGCGGCGTTGGGCACACCACCGGAAAGAGCAAACGTGGCCCACGTGCCGGTCACGGGCAACCGCCATCCCGGGGGACACGGGTCGAAAAGGCTCTTGCCGGCAGGTGTAGAGGTATGCCATCCCGGGTTACTCCACGAGTTACCGGGATACGGGTTACCTGAAACCCAGTCGCCGCTCCCGGGAGCGTAGAAGTTGAAAGGATACTGTACAGCCGTCTTGATCTGAGACACCCCAGAAACCCGCACGATACAATCGCCGTCAGTAGCGGTAAAAGCGGTGACCGCCGTCCCGGAGACATTATACAACCCCACGCTCGCGGCGGGGAACGGGTCCTTGCGCCCGAACTGGTAGTACAGCCCGCGGGTATTGGTAACACCAGCGGCACGCTCGGCGCTG
>JAISNC010000087.1 GCA_031276355.1 Odoribacteraceae bacterium | reverse complement strand
AAAATCAGTCATTTTTTTTCTCCCGCCCCGCTTTTATCGGGCACGCGGCTGTTTATCATGACTATAAATGGAAATTTTGGCGCGACGAGCGACGGGGAACGGCGAGAACGACGCGGGGGCGAAAGATTTTTCGCCCATCCATATTCGTCATGGGAAAGAGGCTTAAACGAATACATGAATGGACTCGTGAGACAATATATACCTAAAAAACAATATTTTACAAAATACAAGGATAATGATATAACAAATTTTCAGCACAAGATTAATCGAAGACCAAGAAAAGTCCTTAACTTCGAATTCCCCAAAGAGAGATTTTTTTAAAAAGTTGCATTTGGTACTTGAATCTGCCCCGCCTCGCGTCCGGTAGAACCTGGCGTTGATTTCGGAAATTTCGCGTATCTTCGCGGCTTTAAAAAGAAGTATAGTTTATTAAAAAGTAGTAATAAGGTGATTACAGTTTCAGGATTAGAGATACAGTTTGGAAAGAGGACGTTGTTCAAGGACGTGAATTTGAAATTCACGCCGGGGAATTGTTATGGAGTGATCGGCGCGAACGGGGCGGGTAAGTCGACGTTCCTGCGGATATTGAGCGGCGAGTTGGCCCCGACGCGCGGCTCGGTGCTTTTCGGGCCGGGAGAGCGCTTGTCGGTGTTGAAACAGGATCACTTCGCGTATAACGAGTGCACGGTGTTGGAAACGGTGTTGCGCGGTCACGAACTGCTCTGGCAGGTCACGCGGGAGAAAGAGGAGATCTACGCGAAATCCGATTTCTCGGACGCGGACGGGATGCGCGCGGCGGAGCTGGAGGAGCAATTTGCCGCCCTGGATGGATGGAACGCGGAGAGTGACGCGGCGAACCTGTTGAGCGGCCTGGGGGTACGCGAGGAGTTGCACGGCATGTTGATGAAGGAGGTGAGCGGGAAGGAGAGGGTACGGGTGCTGTTGGCGCAAGCGTTGTTCGGGAACCCGGACAACTTGTTGCTGGACGAGCCGACCAATGACCTGGATCTGGAGACGGCGATGTGGCTGGAGAATTACTTGTCGAATTACGAGAACACGGTGCTGGTGGTTTCTCACGATCGCCATTTCTTAGATGCGGTCTCCACTCATTCGGTTGATATTGATTTCGGGAAGATACAATTGTTTGCCGGTAATTACAGTTTCTGGTACGAGTCGAGCCAGTTAGCCCTGCGGCAGGCCCAGGCGAAGAACAAAAAGGCGGAGGAGAAGAAGAAGGAGTTGCTGGAGTTCATTGCCCGTTTTAGCGCGAACGTGGCGAAGTCGAAGCAGACGACGAGCCGGAAGAAGATGCTGGAGAAATTGGACGTGGAGGAGATTTTGCCTTCCACGCGGAAGTATCCCGGTATTATTTTTACCCCCGAGCGAGAGGTGGGGGATCGTATCCTGGACGTGCGGGGACTGGGTAAGCAGGTAGACAAGAAGTGGCTTTTTCGAGAGGTGGAGTTCACGGTAGAGCGAGGGGATAAGATCATCTTCCTGTCAAGGGACCCGCGGGCGATGACGGCCCTGCTGGAGATCCTGGCGGGGAACGAGCGGGGCGACGAGGGGAGTTTCACGTGGGGGGTGACGATCACGAACGCCTATTTACCGCTGGATAATACCGCTTTTTTCGAGACGGACATGTCACTGGTGGAGTGGCTGGGCCAGTATTCGACGGATACCAGCGAGACCTTCTTGCGCGGTTTCCTGGGGAAGATGCTTTTTTCGGGCGAGGATATCTACAAGCGGGTGAAGGTGTTGTCGGGAGGGGAGAAGATGCGTTGCATGATCGCCCGGATGATGTTGACGAACGCGAACGTGCTGATGTTAGACTCCCCGGCAAATCACCTCGACCTGGAGTCCATCCAGGCTTTTAATAACACGTTGATGGGATTCAAGGGGATTATCCTGATGAATTCGCATGACCGGGAGTTTATTCAGACCGTCTGCAACCGGGTGATCGAGTTGACACCATCGGGCGTTGTCGACAAGCGAATGGATTTCGACGATTATATCATGGACGAGCGAATCAAAGAGCAGGTGAACGGGATGTGGCAATCCGGCTCGCTCAGTACTTGACGAGCGTTTGTTTGATCTCCTTGTGGTTATGTTCTAACACGATGATATAGGCACCACTGCCGAAGGAGGAGAGATCCAGGGTGCCGGGAGCAAATGGGCGGATGATCAGGCTGGTTTCGAGTAATTTGGCCCCGACGGCGTTGTAGAGCCGGACGATTTTGGGGCCGCTAACCTCTTTCCCCATGCGGACGTGAAGTAGATCGGTGACGGGATTGGGATAAAATTCCGCGTCAAGGGCAGTTTCACGAATCATGATGACACACTCCCCGTGGGCTTGGGCCTTCAGCTCGTCGGTGGCGGTGAGGAGTACCCGGCAAAGCCCGTTGGTGACGGGATGAAGGGTAAGGAGGTGCCCGTCGACAAGGGTGACCGGCAGCCGGCGCGTGTCGGTGCTAACGGCAGTATAGCTTAACGTGTCGCCGTCAGGATCAAAAAAATAATCATCGAGGTCGATCGTTAGATCGCGCCGTTGCTCGAAGTAGAAGTGAAACTCCATCTCGTCCCGTCGTACCGGCGCGGTGTTGTTGAGCGTCCTCCCGCTGAAGGTGATCGGCGCGGAGTAATTCCCGTACTCGTCGACGGCCACGAGGGCGACGTGGTGTTGGGTGCGTTCCGGTATATTATCGATGGTGTAAAATAAGGTATCCCCGAGGGCGAGATTATTTTTCAGCGTGACATCGCTTATCCCCGCGTCGGGGTTCGCGGGGTCGAGATCGGGCAAGGGCGATTGTCCCCAGAAGAGGCGATAGTTGGCCACGGGGAGCCTGTTCTGGTCTTTCGTGACGATCCACCAGAGATCGACGGAATTGGTGTGCCACGCGACGCGAAGCGGGGAGGGGGCGTCGGGCGGAATCCCCTCGTCGGATTTTAGCGCGAGGAGGGCGTCGAGCAAGCCCGTGCCGGTTTTGTTGTGATATTTGGTCGCGTTATAGTTTTTAATCGAGCGGGTGGCTTGTAATAATCTTGTTTTTAGCATGTCGGCGGTGAAGCCCGGTCGCGCGCTACCAAATTTGCTCACGACGAGGGCGGCAACGCCTGTCACGTGAGGCACGGCCATGGAGGAACCGCTTTTGTATCCATAGCCATCGGAAGTTCCGTTGGGACTACCGACGGCTATCGTGCTATAGATGGCTCCCTCTCTGTTCGGCCCGAACCGGGGCAGGTCGGACCCGCCCGGTGCCACGAGGCTGATCCAGGAGCCGTAGTTAGAAGAGGGGGAGACGACGAAGTCGGGCATAATATAGGCGACGGCCACGCATGGTTCATAGGCTGCCGGGTATCTCTGTATCTCGTTGCCTTCGTTGCCGGCCGCGCAAATGACGATGCCTCCTTGCATGGGGCCGTTGGGACTACCGTCCAGGGCGGTGCCCGCGTGGGTGATGAAGTAGTCGATGGCCGCCTGATAGGCTGCCGGGAGTGAAGCGCTGCTGAAACTGCACGAGGCGATGACAGCCCCGTTGTCCGCGGCGTAGACCCACGCCTCGTCGGCCTTCCGGGTGGAGAAACTGTCGGCATAGGGATCGCCCGTGGAGTCGGGGACGAAGGTCTGGCAACTCATCAAGCGGATGCCATCCCCTTGGCCGCTTCCCCCGGCTATGCCGCAACCGCCGATGCCGTTGTTATTAACGGCGGCGATGATCCCGGCACAGTGGGTGGCATGATCCATGGGAAGTATTTCACCCGATCCCCACAACGTGTCGGGAGTGTTGAAATAGTCGAATCGCCAGCCGTGCACGTCGTCGATGTACCCGTTCCCGTCGTCGTCAACGCCCTCCGTCCCGTTCTGTTCCGCCTCGTTTGTCCAGATATTGGCGGCGAGGTCGGGATGGTGGACGTCAATGCCCCCGTCGATCACGGCAACGATGACATCGGGGGTGCCGCGTGTGACTTCCCACGCGGGGAAGAGGTTGATGTCGGCACCTGGCAAGAAGTGGGGCAGGGCACCGAAGTTCTGGTAATGATGTTGCCGCTGAAGATCAGGGTCATTGAACGGATAACCGGGCACGTCGTTGTTGCGGGTGATGGGTTGATGCGGGCCTGGGGAGATGCTATTCTGCTGGCGGTAAAGGGGGATCGTCTCCACGCGCTCGACGATGGGGAGCGCGGCAAGTCCGGCGAGCGCGCGGGTGACGGGCGAAGAGGTACCGAGGTAAAAGTCGTACCAGAGGTGAAGGCCGGCCCCGCGTCGTCGTTCGCGGAACTTGCCGCCATCCGAGAAGACCCTTTCGATCCCCGTGGCCCCCCACTCTTGCATGAGCCGGTCCAGGTCGGGGATGCCCGTTTCTACGCCGCCGCCACGGGTGGTGACGTATGGAAGGGTGTCACGAAGTTTTACCCGTACCCAACCGGCGAGCGTCTCCGCTGTCGCGAGCCGCTCCCCTGTTGGCGGGATCTCCACCGGTGGCTGTTGGCACCCTACCAAGAGCATGGTCCATATCCAAAGACGACATTTCATGGCAAACATTCACTTAAAGATGGGGTAAATATACATAATCGAGACAAATATAGACGCTAAAAACCGGGATATTTTCGCGTGTAACTCTTCTCTTCGGAAAAGCGGCCGAGGTGAAAGGCGAAAAAAAACGTGTATTTCTTTGTCGTTACGCGGTGAATGTGCTATCTTTGCGGCTCATTTTGGTATATAATAATTTAAAATCATATAACATGAAAAAGGGACTACATCCTGAGAATTATAGATTGGTGGTATTTAAAGACATGTCCAACGGGGTCACCACGATCACGAAGTCGGCTGTTGCCACGAAAGAGACTATAGAGATAGATAACGTCGAGTATCCATTGGTTAAAATGGAGATTTCCAACTCTTCTCACCCGTTTTATACCGGTAAGGTCAAGTTGATCGATACTGCCGGGCGCGTGGATAAGTTTATGAGTCGTTATAAGACCCACATGGATAACCGGAAAAAATGATGTAGGGGTTGTCTCGAAAGCCGGTTTTCGTCCTTGCGAATCGCGAGGAACGAACGGGAAGCGATCTATAAACCCGAGACTCCCTGGATTGCTTACCCTCCAGGTTCGCGATAACGAAAACCGCGGCTTCGCGATAACGTTCAAGTGTTAGGGGCGAAAAATCTTTTGCCCTTTTTTATGTGCAATAACGTTTAGGTGCGGGTGTGTCAAAAGTAAAATGAACTCTCTGAGAATTGAATATTTGAAATCACTTTCAGATACTGACCCGAATAAAAAATACTAAAAGAGGGTGTGTTTA
>JAISNC010000127.1 GCA_031276355.1 Odoribacteraceae bacterium | reverse complement strand
CCTTTTTCATCCCTGTATGTTACACGACGTAAACAAAGCGGTTTGAGCTTCTTGCCATCCTTATACGTCAAGTGAACGTGTTCTTCCGCGAGAACACGCGCTTCTTTCATGTTCTCTTTGTCACCCTGGGGGCATTCATGAAGGGGTTCCATTACCTCCGATTTTGCATTT
This sequence comes from Odoribacteraceae bacterium, assembly GCA_031276355.1. GTDB lineage: Bacteria > Bacteroidota > Bacteroidia > Bacteroidales > Marinifilaceae > JAIRKS01. The sequence goes on along the minus strand of JAISNC010000127.1, from coordinate 15,484 downwards.
TTCTTTTGACGGGTAACGAAAAAAACGCCCGCTTCCGTCCACCCGGCAAACTGCCTGTAAAAATTGTAGGCCCTGTCCATCGTCACCATGCTGCCCTTGTCTAACGACAGTTTTGACAAAAACTTCTTGTCGTGCATTTTTGCCTCGCTTATGGTGGCGAATTTGGCGCTGTCGGCATGGACATCGGTCAGTAAATGTACTTTTAATCCGCCTTTTTTCTTGCCATCGCCCTTGGGATCGCGTCCCACTCCTTTCATTACTTGAGAAAACAGTGTTATCGTCGTCGAATCGAAGGCATAAAACTCTTCAAACGAAACCCCGTTGACCCGGCTGACCGACAAAACCGGCTTGAAATACTCGATCAACCGGAAGTAATACTGTTTGAATAATGCTTCATCCCGGTTCCGTAAACCGTCGCCTGCCGTGCTTTTGGCAGGGGCGCACGCCATCCCCAGGTAGTTCAGCCTGCCGCCCATGGCACGCATTGAATCACAGACTTCGCCCATCGAATCGCACCGGGAAAATATGCCAAGAGCATCGTTACCAGCTCGTCCCACGAGTAAAACGACCGGTAATTTTTATCACTTCCAAACCGGTTTACCAAAAGGGCGAACTCCTCTTTCGGCAACATTTTTATCATTTGTTTAAATATCGGCGGACCAACTAAATGTTTTTCGCTATCTTTGCCCATCGTTGTATTTGATTGTCGTTAATCAAAGATACAACTTCTTGGGCAATCTTCTCAGGGTTGCCCTTTTTTATGATGAAAAATTTAGTCGGTCAGTAGTGAAAAAAATTATATTTCTCTACTACTACTACTGTTATCTTTATAGGTGACGCGGCGTGTGACAGCTTGACGTGAGTGCTCACCTGTTCCTTTACAATAACTGCATGTTTCCTCCCAGCCACCTCCTTCTCCTGACAGTGAAGAGTACATGTCAACCACACCATCATGGCAATAAGGACACGTTTCTGTAACCATTGATGTTATCCAAGTTAAGACGGCGCCGCACCGATTGCAGGTACCGGAACTTTTATTTTCAGACAAACTTTCATTTTCATCAAAAGTATGTTCTTCGGTTCCACAGATCCTGCAAACGCAGTTCTCGCCGTGGTCGTGACCGACAAGACCGCAGACGATTTTAAGGGCATGGTTTTCTTTAATCCCTTGTTTCAACGCCCTTTTAAGAGAGCCTGGCTCCCTGTCGGCTAATACCTCCGCCCCACAGTAGGCGGCACGGTAACTAATACCGTCGCCGCATATAGCGTTCACGAGCTCCCGGGTGTCTAACCGTTCAGCCGCCTTTGTTTTTACCCAGTCGCTTTTGGCATTTAAAAAAATTTCAAGTAAATAGGACAGGGTGTTCACGCTGGCTAATTTATTTAAATTAACTATATCTGGTGAATAAGTATATAATTCAATTAAACCATTCGTATTCTTTTTCTCAGCTATTTCAAATTTTATCTTTTCAATTAACGCTTTATCCCCGATTAAGTTTGCTATTCTCAAGCGTACGTAATTATCCTTTTCTATTTGCTCCCATGTAACGAGATCCGGTAGAATTGAGGAGATGTCCTCTATTTTTTCGGCAGTATAGATCTTGATTTGACTTGACTTGACTTTATTAAAAATATTCACAAGCAGCAAGTCATCCTTGATTTTATCTATAATGGCATAAATTTCTGTACTCCTTAAAATATTGTCACCGCTTGAAATAATAATTTCAGCTAAAACACGGATATCGGTGATTTTTGACAAAGCCGCCTCTTTAATAGGCTGGTCAGTCGCTTCAAGCACGATAGTTTTAAGTTTTAAATCATCCTGGATTTTATCTATCAGGGCAAGAAAAACACTTTCAATTCTATAATTAAATGAAATATTCCCATAATTGCGGGAAACGGCGATTTCAACTAAATCATCGGGATCAGTAATCTTTGATATAGCTTCCCGGAAACAATCCATCCAAGTAGTATTAATAGCAACATCTTTAACGCTCTTTATACCGTCAAGCTTATCAAGCGCGAATAACCATAAATCTATCCGCTTGAGCCGATTGCGTCTAAACCCTTCCCAATCGCAGGGATACTGATATTGATTTTTAAGATGATGATAAATGACATGGTCATCCATTAACAAGGCTGAAAAGAGTTTTTGATCGTCCAGTTTTTCTAAAACTGCCATCATCACCGTGCTATATTTGGCTGTCAATAAAACTTTAACGAGATCTTTTTGGTTGTTTATTTTTTTAACCAATAATCTTGACAGCCTTTCCATCCCGAAAAAACTGGCGATTCTTAAAACAATTATTTTTAACATGGCTCGAATTTCTTATTTAAAGATTACTTGTAACTTTCGCAAAGTTCCAACTCTTACCGAATGGCTTCACGATGAAGGCTTGCAAACAACGTTCGAACCAGCTTGTCCGTCCCCGCTTCCGGTCTTAATTCGAACTTCAACGTCTTCGAGATCTGGTACCTGTTGATAAACTGTTCTTGTGTCATAATCACGTGATTAAAATTATTTCATTTTCTCTTCAACCTATTAGCCTGTATCCATTTAGCACTTTCCCGATGATCCGTCAAATGAGGAAAAAGTATACAAACCAAAACGCCGTGGTGTCTATATAAAACGATGGCAATTTAAATAGATTTTTTTAAAAAGCAAGAGGTTAGCACGAAAATTTCGTTGATTTTATCAAGACAAGCGAGAGACGCTGTTTTATGCCCCTCCCCCGAGTTGCTCTACCTCCTCGACGGTAGTCGGGATGTACTTGCCGAGGCGACGCTTCCCGCCGGTAGTGATCAAGTAATCCTACTCGTCGCGGACGCCACCGACGTGCATGTACGGCGCGATTCGATCGTAATGGATATACTCCTGGGAACGCTTTCCGGAGTGCCAGCGGTCGATCAACGCGGGAATAAAATAGATGCCCGGCTCGATGGTGAAGACAAAGCCCGGCAACGCACCCGCAAACAGCGGCTCGTACTCTCGCGGGAACCCTGGTCGAGTCGCACACGCTGGGCTTCCGTTAATTCCAGTTTCTTTATCGTTCCCATTGCTTATCGTATCCATATATAGATAGCGCGGGAAGACGCTCTAAATATTTTATACAGAATAGTTATGAACATCTACTTCGTTTTCTGCAAATGCACATATAATAACTTCATTGAAGATCAAAAACTACTAAAACACCACCACCATCGTAGCAACTACTAAAGTCTTATAGACTTGAAATCTCCCATAGGTAATCTTCCCATCTACAATAGTAGAAATTAGTAAAGTCTTATAGACTAACCCCCAACAAAGAGTTCTCACTCATCTACAATAGTAGAAATTAGTAAAGTCTTATAACTTCATGCTTTTCATAGCGGCCGTAAAGGTACTTTTCTTTCAATTTATTCCCTAATATACTTGGAGAAACATTTTGCCCCCACCCCCTTATTATATCTCTCATTACACAATACGTCAAATAACTTATAATAAATATATTACCTATCACCTTCTCTCTTATTTCTCAAAAATAGAGACGACGGGGTGTCAGGAAAAAATATAACAAATCTTGATCTCGATGAATCGCATTACCGTATTTGATCGTTTTTTTCATTTGTCTCGCAGATAAAAACACTGTCCCCACCCTCAAACCGTTTCGCGAAATCAGCTTCAATCTTGGTCTTTAGAATCTCTTGCACCCGTCTTGTATTATTCACCTCAAAAACGGAATATTGCAACCGTAGAGCGCCGTTTTTGATAAGCATCTTCGCAAAACTATTTCTTAACTTGTCATTCGCCATGTCATAACTGACTACCAGCATATATCAAGACAGGCGAGAGGCGCTGTTTTATGCCCCGCCCCTGAGTTGCTCTACCTCCTCGACGGTGGTCGGGATGTACTTGCCGAGGCGACGCTTCCCGTCGGTAGTGACCAAGTAATCCTCCTCGTTGCGGACGCCACCGACGTGCATGTACGGCGCGATTCGATCGTAATGGATATACTCCTGGAAACGCTTCTCGGAGCGCCAGCGGTCGATCAACTCGGGAATAAAATAGATGCCCGGCTCGATGGTGAAGACAAAGCCCGGTTCCAGGACGCGGGCCAGCCGCAGGGATTTCAAGCCGAAGAGCGTGCTCTTCGGTTCCCCGTCGTACCCCACCCACTCCTCGCCGAGATTCTCCATATCGTGGACGTCGAGGCCCATCATGTGCCCCGTGCCGCAAGGGAAGAAGAGGGCGTGAGCGCCGGCCTGAACGGCGGCGGCGGTCTCCCCGTGCATGAGGCCGATCTCCTTCATGCCGTCGACGATGGCGGCGGCGGCGGCAAAATGCACCTCTTTAAAGGGTATACCGGGGCGCAACGCGGCGACAGCGGCCCGGTGCGCGGCGAGGGCAATGTTGTAAATCACCTTTTGCGGCTCGGTGAAACGCGTCCCCACGGGAAACGTGGAGGAGAGATCACCGGCATAATGCATGGCGTTCTCGGCCCCGGCGTCAAGGAGGAAGAGTTGCCCGTCGCGGGTGACGTTATGATGGTGGTGATTGTGCAGCGTCTGCCCGTTAATCGTGGCGATGACGGGGAAGGCGAGTTGTCCGCCGTCGCGGAGCGCCACGGCGGTGACGGCGGCGGCAATCTCGGACTCCTTCATGCCGGGACGGAGGAGGCGCATGGCCGCGAGGTGCATGTCGGCAGAGATATCGACGGCCTGTTCGATCTGCTCGATCTCCGCCGGCGACTTGTAATTGCGCTGGTTCACCACCGCCCGGATAAAGGGGAGGGAAGCCGCGGCCGGGGGCATCCCCAAGAGTTCGCAAAGAAACAGGTAGTGGTCGGCACGGTACGGGGGGAGGTAATGGATGACGCGGCCTCGCGCGCGGGCATTGGCCACGTGGGTTTTCAGGTCACGCGCGGGCGCCGCGCGGTCGATGCCAACCCGTTCGCCCCTCGCGCGAAGGGTGGGTTGTGCCCCCATCCAGACGATATCATCCATGGTGGGGTCGTCACCGAAGATCATCTCCTTCCCCTCGTCGACGTCAACGAGGGCGGTCAGCCCGGGCCGGTCGATGCCAAAGAAATAGAGAAACGTGGAGTCCTGGCGAAAGGGGTAGGTGTTATCGGCGTAATTCATTCCACACTCGTTGTTCCCGATAAAGAGGAGCAGCCCGTGGCCGACCTCCTCGCGCAGGCGGGAACGCCTGTTCTGGTAGACTTCTTTTTCAAACATGAGGCATTAAGATTTATGTTGTTGTTGTTCCATGAATTCTCTCGGCAGGCTTCCGAATTGCGCGTGGAAACACTTGGCGAAATAGGAGGGGGCATTAAAGCCGACCATAAGACTGATCTCGTTCACCTTGTGTTCGTTGGAGCGCAGGTACTCGGCCGCTTTTTTCAGGCGCACGAGACGTATAAAATCGTTCGGGGTGAGGCCCGTCACGGCCTTGACCTTGGTGTAGAGCAACGTGCGACTCGTCCCGGAGGCCCGCACGAGGTGGTCGACAGAAAATTCGGGATTCGCGATATTCTCTTGTATACACTCGTTTAGCTTGACGAACCACTTCTCGTCCGCCGGGTTCTTCGCGATGGTGTCTATGGGGGTAAAGGGTCGCCCGGAGAAGAGTCTCTTAAGATTATTCCTGTTTTCCAGGAGACTCATCACCTGCGCGTAGAGATAATTAGCCGAAACGGGTTTCTCGATATAGACCTCCGCGCCACACTCCAGCCCGCTGACCCTCGACCCGGTGTCGCTCTTGGCCGTAAGCAGGATCACGGGGATGTGGGAGAGGCGGATGTCGTTCTTGACGTGCCCGCACAACTCGAGACCGTCCATGACGGGCATCACGAGGTCGGTGATGATGATGTCGATCGTGTTTTCCTTGAGGATCTTCAGGGCCTTTTGTCCGTCGGGGGCCGTACACACGTGGTATTTCTGGTTGAATACTCGCACGAGATAGACGAGGAACTCCTCGTTGTCCTCGACGATCAAGAGCGTTCCCTCCCTGCCCGCGCGGGCAACGACGGCGGGGGGTGTCCCGACGGGGAGGGAGGGCAGGAGGGCATCGCCGGAGCGCGCGGGGAGTTTGTCCGCGGCGGGAGAGCCGATGGGCACGAGCAGGATAAAACGGGTAAAACGCTCCTTCTCGCTCTCCACGCGGACGGTGATATTCATGCGCGTGGCGAGCAATCGCACGATGGAGAGGCCGATCCCGAACCCGGAGGCGAGGGGATCGCGGCCTTGTTTTCCCTGGTAAAAGAGGGTAAACATCTTCTTTTTCTCCTCCTCGCTGATGCCTTTCCCGTTATCCTCGACGACCACGCGGAGGTATCCTCCCCGCGCGTCCTCCTCGACGGCCACGCCCACGTGATCGCGCGTGAACTTGAGGGCGTTGGTCAGGAGGTTACTGATAATCTTCGTGAGCGCCTCCCTGTCAGAGAAGAGGAGCAGGGGGATATTCTCCGGGAAGCGGGTGTCGAGGCGGATTCCCCGTTGTCGCATGGTGGGGGCAAAGCGACAGAGGATCCGCTCGATCAACTCGACAAGGTCGAACGTCGTGTTCTTGATGATGTAGATATCTTGCTCCATCTTCGTGAAATCGAGGATTTGATTACTCAGGTCAATGAGGCGCTCGCTGTTTTTCTTGATCACGTCAAGGTCATCTTGTATCTCGTCGGGGAGATTCGGGTGGCGCAGGATGGCCTCGACGGGCGCGAGGATCAAGGAGAGGGGGGTACGGATCTCGTGGGTGACGTGGGTGAAGAGGCTGAACTTCGCCTCGTAGAGATTGCGCTCGTTCTCGTAGTGCAGCATCTCGATTTTGCTCTCGTGCGATCGGTTGAGGCGCTTCACCAGCAAGAGATACCCGGCGACAAGGGTACAGAGCAACAGCAGAACGTAGACGACGAACATGACGCGGGTGGCCCACCACGGGGGCAGGATGACCACGTGCAAGCGCGCCTCCTCGGGATTCCAGAGGCCGTCGTTGTTGCAGGCCATCACGCGGAAAGTATAGTCGCCGGGCGAGAGGTTGGTGTAGGTGGCCTTGTTGTCCCTGTTATCGGTATAGATCCAACCCTCGTCGAAACCGCTCAACATGTACTTGTACCTGTTCTTCGAGGGTGCCCGGAAACTCGTGGCGACGAACGAGACGGTAAAACCGGCATGGTCGCGGGAGAGGGTGACGCTCCGCTGCTTGTCGAGCCGGTGAGCGAGGAGGGGGGATTTCCCGGCCTTGGCCTCCTTGTTCGCGAAGAGGAAGTCCGTGAAGAGTATCCCGGGCACGACGCTATTATCCCGCAGCCCGTGCGGCAGGAAACTGTTAAAGCCGTTGCCGCCGCCGATGTAGATATGTCCGGTGGAAGCCCGGAGACAGGTGTTGGAGACGAACGGCTGACAGTAGAGGCCATCCTCCTCGTTGTAAGAACGGATAGAACTGTCGCGCGTATTGTAGCGGAGGAGACCGGCGTTGGTCACGAGCCAGAACTCGTTCACGCCGGGGAGGATGGAGAGGATATTGCCGTGCGTGTCGAAGATGGGGTGGGGATGACGGGCAAACGTTCGTCGCTGCAAGTCGTAGGTATAGAGACCGTGCCCGGAGGTGCCGATCAGGATCTTGTCCTGCATGATGCAGAAGGTGGGCACCAGTTCCGGTAGACCGGTCCGCTCGTTCGAGTGAAAAGTGACGGAGTCGGTTTTCAAGTTGATACTGACGAGTCCTTTCCCTTGCGACGCGAGCCAGATGGTATGAAAACGATCCTCCTCCATGCGCTCCACGTAGCTGTTAAAGCCGAGGTTCACCACGCGCGCGAAGCGATCCTCGCGGTCGTTATACCTCCACGCGCCCGTCTGGCTACCAACCCAAAGCGTTCCCGAGCTGTCCTTGTAGAAGGAGTAGAAACTCCTGTCGTCCAAGCCACGCGTGTCGCCGGGATAGCGCGTGATTTGGCCGGAGGAGAGGTGCAGGCGGTAGATCCCCCTGCCGTACGTGCCGGCCCACAGGTATTGCTTGTCGGAAAACAAGGCGTGCACCTTGACATTAGGAAACTCCCGGTCGAGGAGCACCGGGGTAAAACGCTTGTCGCGGGGCGAGAAACGGTAGAGGCCACCGTCATCGGTGCCTATCCAGATCGAGCCGTCGGCCCCCTCGTGAAACTCGTTGATGATCTTCCCTCCCGGGCCACGCGGGGCGGGGACGCGGGCGTAATACTCGAACGCGCGATCGGGCGAAAGGTAATTCAGGCCACCGCGATACGTGCCCACCCACAATCCGCCCTCGTGATCCTCGAGGATCGAGTAGACAAAAGCGTCGTTCAGCCCCGCGGGAGAGGCGTCGTCGTGGCTACATAACTCGCTGCTGTTCTCCGCCATGTTATAGATCGTAAGGCCGACATCCGAGCCGACATAGAGGAGGCCGGGGTTTACCTCGGTGATGTAATGCACGTTTCGCACCTCGCCCGCGAGATACGCGGAGGTAGTCCGGCGAGCGGGGTTATACTTGAAAATCCCGTTATCGGCCACCCAGATATTCCCGAAGGAGTCCTCGCACAAGGCATAGATAAAACGGGCCTCCCGCCCGCCTTCGTCGCGGATCGTCACGCGCTCGAAGCGGTCGCCGGTCGCGACATACTTGTAGAGGCCAAAGCCATTCGTGGCCACCCATACCGTCCCCTCGTGGTCGACAAGGATCTTCGTGCCGAGATCGGAGGGGATGGAGCTCTCGTCGCCCTCCTCGTGCACGTAATGGTGCAGCGAGCCGTCGACAAGGTCATACCGGTAGAGGCCATTCCCGTAGGTAGTCATCCAGACGCGCCTGTCGCGATCCTCCTTGATGGAGTAGATGACATTCTTGTGATGCTTGCAATTGACGTCGCACGTCCCCCCGCGATGGTCGTGGTGCAGGGGAAAGGGCGTGAAGCGCTCCGGGCAGGGATCAAAGCGGTAGACGCCGTTTTCCGTGCCCACCCATATCTCCCCGTTGGAGATCTCGTGCAGCGCGTGGACATTATTATTACCCAGCGACCCCGTATCGCCGACAATGTAATGAAACGTTTTAAACCCCCTGGAGTCAAAACGATTCAGGCCGTCCGGCGTGCCGCACCACAAGCAACCGGACGCGTCTTGGATCATACAAAGGATGTTGTTATTCGAAAGCCCGTCCCGCGTGGTGTAATGCCTGAAAGAAAATCTACTCCCGGGGCTTGACAGGGACAACAACAAAGCACAAGCTAAAAAAAACGTTCTCGCTCTCATCGCGTAATTCATTATGCATCGATAAAATCCGGGTCACGATCGCGCGGCGCGGGGTGAACCGTCGGCAAAGTAGTCATTATTCCCTGACATGCCAAAAAATATAAACGTAAATTCTTCCACTTCTAATATTTTCCGTTACATTTGCCCCGTGATTTATCAAATAACACACGAAACCATGCAGAAAGATCACTTTTCCATCCGCCAACGCCCCTCCTACAAGGGGTTGTACGAATGTTGGATGTGTTGATCCCCCTCCCCTCCCGCTTTCCCGCCGGTTCCCGGCACCAACACATCGTGCAATCACAAATTCCCGTTCATGAAAGGGTTTATTTTCGACATCAAGCGGTACGCCATCCACGATGGCCCGGGCATACGCACCACGGTCTTCTTCAAAGGCTGTAACCTGCGCTGTCGCTGGTGCCACAATCCCGAGAGCCAGCCCGCGGGCGAGACCCTCATGTGGCAAACCCTCAAAGTCGGGGAGAGGGAACACGCGGGACAGCGGGTCGTCGGTTACTCGCTCACTGTCGACGAACTCGTCGCGCGGGTCACGAGGGACCGCATCTTCTACGAAGAGTCGGGCGGCGGGGTCACCTTCTCCGGCGGCGAGCCTCTCCTGCAGGCGGAGTTCCTCGCGGAGTGCCTCGCCCGTTGCCGGGAGCAACACCTGCACACCTGCATCGACACCGCCGGCGCGGTTCGCACCAACCGCCTCGACGAGATCTGTCGCCTCGCCGACCTCTTCCTTTACGACCTGAAGAGCCTGAACCCGCGGAAATTTCACGCGCACGTGGGCGAGGGCCTCGAGATCGTCAAGAGTAACCTCGAACACGTCGCCCGGGTGGCGAAAGAGGTCATCATCCGCGTGCCGGTGATCCCGGGAGTGAACATGGAACGCGGCGACACGCGGGAAATCATCGATTTCCTGGCCGGCATCCCCGCCATCCGCCGCGTACAACTACTCCCCTACCACCGGAACGGCGCGGACAAATACACGCGGCTGGGGAAAACCTACGAGATGGGCGACACCCCCGGCCTGAAACAAGAAAACGTGACCGGGATCAAAACATGGTTCCAAGAAGCGGGCTACGAAGTCCTGTAAAACCGAATAAACCATCAAAAACACGACAACGATGAAAATGAGTCATAGAATCCAGAGACTGAGAGAGCAAAGCCTCCAGGCTGAAAACCACATCTCCGCCGAGCGGGCGTTACTCGTCACCGAGTTTTACAAATCCGGCGTCGCCGCGACGAAGCCAGTACCCGTGCAGCGCGCGCTGGCCCTGCAATACATCCTCGCGCGCAAACACGTCTGCATCAACGACGGGGAACTCATCGTCGGCGAGCGAGGCCCGGCGCCGAAGGCCACCCCCACCTACCCCGAGATCTGCATCCACTCCGTCCGCGACCTCGAGATCCTCCACGAGCGACCGAAAGTATCTTTCACCTCCGACGAGGAGACGCGCCGCGCCTACCGCGACGTCATCATCCCCTTCTGGGAAGGGCGCTCGAACCGCGACAAGATCTTCGAACACCTCCCCGAGGAGTGGAAAGAGGCCTACGCCGCCGGCATCTTCACCGAGTTCCTGGAACAACGCGCCCCCGGGCACACCGCCCTCGGCCTGAAAATGTTCCGCGTCGGCCTCCTCGACCTCAAGCAGGAGATAGCGGAGGCGCGCGCGCGCCTCGACCCGCTGCACGACCCCGCCGCCGTTGACAAGCTCGACGAGTGGCAAGGCATGGAGATCGTTTGCGACGCGATGATCGCCTATGCCGCCCGGCACGCCACGGCCCTCGAGGAGCTGGCCGCCCGCGAGCAAGACCCGCGCCGCCACCAGGAGCTCCTCGAGATGGCCCGCGTCTGCCGCAAGGTGCCCGCCCGCGCCCCGGAAACCCTCCACGAGGCCCTCCAGCACTACTGGTTCCTCCACCTCGGCGTCGTCACCGAGCTAAACCCCTGGGACTCCTTCAATCCCGGTCGCCTCGACCAGAGCCTCTACCCCCTCTACCGCGCGGGCATCGACGCCGGCACCCTCACGCGAGAAGAGACCCACGAGCTGCTCCAATCCTTCTGGATCAAGTTCAACAACCACCCCTCCCCCCCCAAGGTAGGCGTCACCGCCGAGGAGAGCAGCACCTACACCGACTTCTGCCTCATCAACATCGGTGGTCTCACCGAAGAGGGAGCCGACGGCGTCAACGAGATGTCATACATCCTCCTCGACGTCATCCGCGAGATGCGCCTCCTCCAGCCCAGCTCCATGATACAGGTCAGCAAGAAAAACCCCGACCGCTTTATCCGGGCCGCCGTCGACATCATCAAGACCGGCTTCGGCCAGCCTTCCGTCTTCAACACCGACGCCGTCGTCCAGGAGATGCTGAGGGCCGGCAAGAGCATCGGCGACGCCCGGCGCGGTGGCTGCTCCGGCTGCGTCGAGACGGGCGCTTTCGGTACCGAGGCCTACATCCTCACCGGCTACTTCAACCTGCCCAAGATCCTCGAGATCACCCTCAACAACGGCCTCGACCCCCGTACCGGCAAGCAAATCGGCCTCGCCACCGGCCCCGCCACCGGCTTCCGCGCCTACGAGCAACTCTTCGAGGCCTATCGCGCGCAAGTCAACCACTTCGTCAAGATCAAGATCAACGGCAACAACATCATCGAGACCCTCTTCATGCGCCACATGCCCGTCCCCTTCCTCTCCGTCCTCATCGAGGACTGCATCGCGAAAGGCCAGGACTACATGCGCGGCGGCGCCCGTTATAACACGAGTTACATCCAGGGCGTCGGCCTCGGCAGCATCACCGACATGCTCACCGCCATCAAATACCACGTCTTCGACCGCCGCGACCTCTCCATGCAGGCCCTCCTCGAGGCCCTCGCCGCGGACTTCGCCGGCCACGAGGAGCTGCAGCGCGACCTCATCTACCACACCCCCAAGTACGGCAACGACGACGAGTACGCCGACGCCCAAGAGGTAGCCGTCTTCAACATGTACCTCGACGCCGTCACCGGCTACAAGTCACCACGAGGCGCCGACTACCGCGTCAACATGCTACCGACCACCTGCCACGTCTATTTCGGCCGCGTCACCGGCGCCACCCCCGACGGCCGCAACGCCCGCGTCCCCCTCTCCGAGGGGATCTCCCCCGTCCAGGGGCGCGACGTCAACGGCCCCACCGCCGTCATCCGCTCCGCCGCCAAGATCGACCACGTCCAGACCGGCGGCACGCTCCTCAACCAGAAGTTCACCCCCTCGCTCCTCGCCACCGAGGAGGGCTGTAGCGGCGTCGTCCGCCTCGTCCGCTCCTACTTCCGGCTGGACGGCCACCACATCCAGTTTAACGTCATCGACGCCGACACGCTCCGCGACGCCCAGAAGCATCCCGAGCAGTACCGCGACCTCATCGTCCGCGTGGCCGGCTACAGTGACTACTTCAACGACCTCTCCGAGGACCTCCAAAACGAGATCATCCTCCGTACCGAGCAAACCATCACACAATAAACCCGCACGATCATGAAAACACGCCTACTCTCCCTCCTTCTCGCGTTACTCCCCCTCGGCTTCTTGCCCGCCCAGGAGATCGAGGAACGCTACCGCGTCGCCGATGCCTTCAAGCAAAAATACGGCGACGGCTACTTCCGCGGCAACATCACGCCCGCCTGGATAGAAAACACGCGTACCCTCTGGTACAGCGTCAAGACCCCCCGCGGCACCGAATTCGTCCTCGTCGACGCCGACAAGAAGACGAAACGCCCCGCCTTCGATCCCGTCGCCCTCGCCAAGGCCCTGACACGCGAGCGCGGTAAACAGGTCGAGCCATACAACCTCCCCTTCCCCTTCATCACCTTCTCCGACAAGAACAAGAAGATCAAGTTCACCATCGGCGACACCACCTACACCTACGACGTCGCCCGCGATCGCTTCACCGCCCGGGAACCCCGGGAGAACCGCTGGCCGCGCCGCGGCGAACACTGGGGCCGCGTCGACCGCGAAAACGGCTACTACCCCGTTCCCTCCCCCGACCGCGCCCGCGAGGCCTTCACCCGCGAGGGCAACGTCCACGTGCGCGATCTCGCCACCGGCAAAGTCACCCAGCTCAGTTTCGACGGGTCAGAAGGCGAGTACTACTCCGCCCGCGTCACCTGGTCGCCCGACTCGCGCGCCCTCGTCACCTGTAAATATCGCCCCGCCACCACCCGCGTACTCCGCACCGTCGTCGCCGCGCCCGCCGACCAGCTCCAGCCGCGCCTCGAGGAGATCGACTACGTCAAACCCGGCGACGCCCTCCCCGTCCGTCGCCCCGTCCTCTTCATCCCCGGCGAGGGCAAGCAGGTTAACATCCAATTCCCCGAACCCGAGGCACAATTCAGCGTCGGCGACATCCGCTGGCACCCCTCCTCCGGCTCCTTCACCTTCGACTACAACAAGCGCGGCCACCAGCAATACATCGTCTACCGCGTCACCGGCACCGACCCCGTCGCCCGCCCCCTCGTCACCGAGACCCAGCCCACCTTCGTCTATTACAACACCCTGTATCGCCACGACCTCCACGCCACCAACGAGCTGCTCTGGATCTCCGAGCGCGATGGCTGGCGACACCTTTATCTCATCGACGCCGTCACCGCTACCGTCAAGCACCCCGTCACCCGCGGCGAGTGGGTCGTCAAACGCGTGCTCCACGTCGACGAGCAGGCGCGCCTCGTGTACCTCGTCGGCTGCGGCCGCGACGCCGGCGAGGATCCCTACCTCGAGAAGATCTACAAGGTACACGTCGACACCGGCGAACTCCTCTGCCTCACGCCCGAGAACGGCAACCACCAGGTCGTCTTCTCCCCCGACCGCTCCCTCTTCACCGACAGCTGGTCGCGCGTTGACTTGCCGCCCGTGGCCGTTCTCCGCGACGCCACCGACGGCCGCGTCCTCCTCGAGCTCGAGCGAGCCGACATCAGTAAAGCCCTCGCCGACGGCTGGCGCACCCCGGAAGTATTCCGCGCCAAGGGACGCGACGGCGCGACGGACATCTGGGGAGTCATCGTCCGCCCCGTCGACTTCGACCCCGCGAAGAGGTACCCGGTCATCGAATACATCTACGCCGGCCCCCACGACTCCTTCGTCCCCAAGAACTTCTCCATCGCCCCCGTCGACGCCGCCCTCGCCCAGCTCGGCTTCATCGTCGTTCAAATCGACGGGATGGGTACCGCCAACCGGTCGAAAAGCTTCCACGACGTCTGCTGGAAAAACCTCAAGGACGCGGGCTTCCCCGACCGCATCGCCTGGCTAAAAGCCGCCGCCGCCGTCCACCCCGAGATGGACATCTCCCGCGTCGGCATCTACGGCTGTTCGGCCGGCGGCCAGAGCGCGATGGGCGCGGTGCTCTTTCACCCCGACTTCTACAAGGTAAGCGTCTCCGCGTGTGGCTGCCACGACAACCGCATGGACAAGATCTGGTGGAACGAGCAATGGATGGGTTACCCCGTGGGCCCCGAGTACGCCGCGAGTTCCAACGTCGTCAACGCCCACCTATTACAGGGCAAGCTCATGCTGATTCTCGGCGAGCTCGACGACAACGTCGACCCGTCGAGCACCGTCCAGGTCGTCAACGCCCTGATCCGGGCCAACAAGGAGTTCGACTACGTCCTTCTCCCCAACCAGCGCCACACGATGGGCGGCCCCTACGGCGAACGCAAGCGCCGGGACTTCTTCGTCCGCCACCTGCTCGACGAACGGACGCCGGCGTGGAACGCCACCGCTAAATAACGGGCTACATCCCGAACCGGGTTCACCCCGCCCCGCCAAACTCCCCGCTCCCGAAGTCACGCTTGACCACGCGAGCGGGGATTTTCTTCCCTTTTACCCGGGATTCCGCGCCCGGAGCGCGGTCGTCCGCGCTTTTACTGACAGCGACCGCGCTTTTACTGACAACGGCCGCGCTTTTACTGACAACGACCGCGCTTTTACTGACAGCGGCCGCGCTCGGAGCGCGGACGGCCGCGCTTTTACTGACAGCGACCGCGCTTTTACTGACAACGGCCGCGCTTTTACTGACAGCGTCCGCGCTTTTACTGACAACGGCCGCGCTTTTACTGACAACGGCCGCGCTCGGAGCGCGGCCGTCCGCGCTTTTAGCGACAAAATGGCAGTCCGGGTCGAGGGCGGGGACGCGGGCGCGGGAAAAAAGGCAGAGGATCGTGCCGGTAGGGGGAAAAACAGGGCGCCCGCGTCTACTCCCGCGGGCGCGATCC
>JAISNC010000055.1 GCA_031276355.1 Odoribacteraceae bacterium | reverse complement strand
CGACACTCTATTAACCGTATGCTTTAGCTTACGGTCGATAGGGAATACATCCACCACCAAGTCCCGCAGGGACGACACTTGATTAAGAGGGTGTGCCAAAAGTCGGTTTTCGTCATCGCGAGTGCCTATATTTTTCAAATAAACAAACAGAAATGGCGTGTCTTCGCGTTCCAATGGCTTATGTAGAGGCCGGAGCAGTGAAATATCAACAACAGCTTGTACAACGAGAATTGAAATCACGCCAGAAACTGGTCATGAAACATAATTCCAACCGGTTGAACACTAACAGAGTAAGGAAATCTCGTCATTGCGATCCGCGGGGAAGTTTATTCGCCAAGAGAAGCGGGCGTTGAAACCGTAAGATGCTGTATCTATTCGAGTTACACTCTTTCAGTGACGTTTACGTGCGACTTTCGAGAGCGCGTTTCCCGTCAAATCCCTGGTAAGGACATTGAAACGCGACCCGTTGAAACGCTCGAAGTGGTTTTGATTTTTGACAGGTCTCAAATAATCGTTATATTTGCCCGGTATTTATAATATTGTTTAAAGCATGGATGAAGCAGAACGGATCGCGGACGAGGCCGCCCGGGCGTTGGACGATCACAAGGGTATCGACATCGTGAAGATCGATTTAAGGGAGATCACGAATTGCTTTTGTCGCTTCTTCGTGATCTGTCACGGTACCTCGAGCGCCCACGTCGCCGGCCTGGTCGATAACGTGGGCGAAGTGCTCGAAGAGACGCTGGGGGAAAAACCGATGCACGTCGAGGGTATGCCCCAGGCGTCATGGGTATTGTTGGATTACGGGGACGTCGTGGTGCACGTGTTCCGGGAAGAACAACGGGCTTACTATCAATTGGAAGATTTCTGGGCAGATGCTCGAATAGTTAAATTAGAAGAAAACAGATCAACGCGTTATGGCCGACAAAAAGAGTGATAATTTTAATTTCCCGCCCGTGGGAGGAGGGAAAAACAACAAGGGAGCGAAAAACGGCAGTTATTGGCTCTATATACTGCTCTTCGCCGTGATCATCGGGATCAACTTTTTCCCCTCGACGCCCGAACCTGTCCCGACAACGTGGGAGACGGTGAAGAGCACGATGCTGGAAAAAGGGGACGTGGTGAAGTTGGTGCTCTGGCGATTGGAATACCGGGTAGACGTCTACCTCAAAGGTGAGAAGATCGAGGAGTACCCCGACCTCGTCGCCCACGGGTTCAAGAACAAGTCAGCGGGGCCACACTACTCGTACAAAGTGGCCACGGTGGAATCCTTCGATGCGGCCATCGACCAAGCGAAAGCGACGTTGCCGGGCGCTGAAAACGTCGAGAGGGATTACGAGGATAGCAAGAGCTGGTGGGATAACGGCCTCGTGCAACTGCTCCTCATGACCGCCATCTTCATCGGCTTCTGGCTTTTCATCATGCGACGCGTGAATCGCGGTGCCGGCGGTGGGCCGGGCGGCGTCTTCAGCGTGGGCAAGTCGAAGGCGAAACTCTTCGACAGGGAGTCGAACGTCAAGATCACCTTCAAGGACGTCGCCGGCCTGGCGGAAGCCAAACAAGAGGTGGAAGAGATCGTCTCCTTCCTGAAAAGCCCCGGCAAATATACCAAGCTGGGGGGTAAAATCCCCAAGGGTGCCTTGCTGGTAGGCCCCCCGGGCACCGGCAAAACGCTCATGGCAAAAGCCATGGCAGGGGAGGCCAACGTCCCCTTCTTCTCCATGTCGGGATCGGATTTCGTGGAGATGTTCGTCGGCGTCGGGGCCTCCCGCGTCCGCGACCTCTTCAAACAGGCGAAAGAGAAAGCCCCGTGCATCGTCTTCATCGACGAGATCGACGCCATCGGGCGAGCCCGCGGGAAGAATCCCAACATGGGGGCTAACGACGAGCGAGAAAATACCCTGAACCAGCTACTCACCGAGATGGACGGGTTCGAGACCAACTCGGGGGTGATCATCATCGGGGCCACGAACCGCGCCGACATCCTCGACAGCGCCCTCCTGCGCGCCGGCCGCTTCGACCGGCAGATATACGTCGACCTGCCGGAGTTAAAAGACAGAGAAGAGATTTTCAAGGTACACCTGCGCCCGCTCAAACTGGACCCGGACGTGGACTGCGCCTTCTTGGCCAAACAAACGCCGGGCTTTTCCGGTGCCGACATCGCCAACGTCTCCAACGAGGCCGCCTTGATCGCCGCCCGGAAAGAGAAAGAGGCCGTCACGAAACAAGACTTCCTCGATGCCATCGACCGCATCGTCGGAGGCCTCGAGAACAGGAGCAAGGTGATCAAGATGAGCGAAAAGAAAGCCATCGCCTACCACGAGGCGGGACACGCCACCGTCTCGTGGCTGCTGGAACACGCGCATCCACTGCTGAAAGTCACCATCGTACCGCGCGGGAAAGCCCTGGGCGCCGCCTGGTACTTGCCGCGCGAGCGCCAGATCACGACGAAAGAGCAACTGCTCGACGAGATGTGCGCCGTGCTGGGAGGGCGAGCCGCCGAGGAACTCGTCTTCGGGCAAGTCTCCACCGGTGACCAGAACGACTTGGAGAAGGCCACCAAGCAAGCGTACGCCATGGTCTCCATCTTCGGGATGAGCGACAAGGTGGGCATGTTGAGCTATTACGACTCCACCGGGCACAATGACTTTAGCTTTACCAAGCCCTACTCCGAGAAGACCGCGGAATTAATCGACGCCGAAGTGAAAGAGCTGGTCACCGCCGCCTATGCACGGGCGAAAAAAATCCTGGACGAGCACCAGGAACAGCACCGGCAGGTAGCCGAGTTGCTGATCGAACGCGAGGTGATCTTTAGCGACGATCTCGAGCAGATCCTCGGAAAACGCCCTTGGAACGAGGAGGAGGAGAACACGACACAACCGGATGAGGTTTCACTATAAAACTGTAGTATATGGAAAATTGGATCAGTGTGTTTACAACTACCGTGGAGTATACCGCCGAGGGGGTGAAAGCCCTGTTGGAAAGAGCCGGTATCCCGGCCGTGATTCTCAGCCACAAGGACTCCGCTTACGTGATGCTGGGCGAGATCAACGTGATGGTGCCTAACGACGACGCGGAACGAGCCGCGCGTGTTATCAACGAGAGACAAGGTGAGTAACTTCTGGAAGAGAGCCTTAAGCGGTGGACTATTCGTCGCCGCGGTCACGGGGGCGATCTTTTCAAGTCCTTACTGCTTCTACGCCCTCTTCCTTCTCTTTATCATCGTTGGGATCTTGGAGTTCGAACGGATGGCGCGACGGCTGGATATACACGTCGCCCTTCCCACGGGCCTCGCGGGCGGGGTGCTATTGTTCACCGCGGGATTCCTCCACAACCAGGCCGGGGAGCGATATAGCGACCTCTACTTGGTATGGCTGTTGGTGACCTTCCTGATTCCCATCACGGAACTCTACCGGCAACGGGGCATCGGCTTCCGAAACATCGCGTTCTCCTACTACCTCCTCCTCTACATCGCCCTCCCCTTCACCCTGTTAACCTACTTCCCCTACCGGGTGACGGGTGCCTGGGAACCACGGATCGTCTTCCTTCCCTTCTGGCTCGTATGGATCAACGACACCTTCGCTTACCTCGCCGGTGTCAGTTTCGGCCGGCATAAACTTTTCCCCCGCGTCTCTCCCAACAAATCGTGGGAAGGAGTCGTCGGAGGAGGCTTGGCCACCCTCGCGGCCGGGATCTGGAGCGCCCCGTACCTCCACGGGCTGACGCCCACGGATACCTTTATCATCGCGGGCATCGTCGTCCTCTTTGCCATCTACGGGGACTTGATCGAATCCCTTTTCAAGCGAGGCATCGACATCAAGGACTCCGGCCACTTCCTACCGGGCCACGGGGGCATATTAGACCGACTCGATGCCCTGCTCTTCACCCTCCCCGCCATCTTTGTTTATTTGGAATGGAAATATTAACTTTGCCCGTTGCCCGGCGAGTGGCGGACAACATGTTTAAAAACGAACCTCATGAAAATACATAAAGCGGGTTATCCCCTGTTGGTAAAAGCGCTGGTGGTGTACGCGGGCGTGAACGTCCCGGTGTGCCTCACCTTGCCCGTCGCGCGCTACGTCGTGTTAGCGGTGACGACCCTGCTCTACCTGCTCGTGCTTAACTTTTTTCGCTTTCCCCGCCGCCAGATCACCGTGGATGACAACACGATCCTCGCCCCCGCCGACGGACGAATCGTCGTGATCGAGGAGACGTTCGAGTCGGAATACCTGAAACGGCCCTGCTTGCAAGTCTCCGTTTTCATGAACATCTTCAATGTCCACATCAACTGGTTCGCCGTCAACGGAACGATCACCTACTTCAAGCATCACCCGGGCCGACACGTCGCGGCCTACCTCCCGAAATCCTCCTCGGAAAACGAGCGGGCCACCATTGCCATCCGCACTCCCGCGGGCGAAGAGGTCGTGATGCGACAAATCGCCGGGGCCATGGCCCACCGCATCGTCTCCTACGCCACCGAAGGCACGGAGGCCCGGCAGGATCGGCACGCCGGATTCATCAAATTCGGCTCGCGGGTGGATCTTTTCCTGCCGTTAGACACGATGATTTGCGTCCGTCTAAGCGAGAAAGTAACCGGCTCGCGCACGATCCTCGGGAGATTCAAAAACACCATAAATCCATCATAACCATGTCTGTAGAAACAAGAGTCAAGCGGGTCACCACCCACGTGTTGTCGGAGATGAAATTAAAAGGCGAGAAAATCAGCGTGCTGACTGCCTACGACTACTCTATGGCCAAGATCATCGACCACGCCGGCATCGATGCCATCATCGTCGGCGACTCGGCCTCCAACGTGATGGCCGGGCACTCGACCACCCTCCCCATCACCCTCGACCAGATGATCTACCACGCCGCCTCGGTCGTCAGGGCGGTACAACGGGCGCTCGTCGTCGTCGACCTCCCCTTCGGCAGCTACCAGGGCAACAGCAAAGAGGCACTCTCCTCCGCCATCCGGATCATGAAAGAGACCAGCGCCGATGCCGTCAAGATGGAGGGGGGCATCGAGATCATCGAATCCGTCTCCCGCGTCCTCTCGGCAGGTATCCCCGTCATGGGACACCTGGGACTCACCCCGCAAAGCATCCACAAATTCGGCACCTACGCCGTCCGCGCCCGGCAAGAAGAGGAGGTGGAGAAACTCCTCTCGGACGCCCACCTGCTGGAGGACACCGGTTGCTTCGCCATCGTCTTGGAAAAGATCCCCGCCCAAGTGGGCACGCGGGTAGCGAGCGAGCTAACCATCCCCCTCATCGGCATCGGTGCCGGGGGCGGGGTCGACGGTCAAGTGCTCGTGATCCACGATATGCTCGGCATCAATCAAGAATTTTCCCCTCGCTTCTTGCGCCGCTACCACGACCTCTTCTCCGAAATCGACGGAGCTGTTAACCACTACATACAAGACGTGAAAAACGGGAACTTCCCCAATGAACGCGAACAATATTAACCCACGCGCATGGAAATAATATACGAAGACAATCACCTCGTGGCGGTAAATAAGAGCGTGTCGGAGATCGTCCAAGCCGACAAAACAGGCGATATCCCCCTCAGCGAACAGGTGAAAGCCTACATCAAGAAGAAGTACAACAAGCCGGGAGAGGTGTTTCTCGGCGTTCCCCATCGCATCGACCGACCCGTGAGCGGGGTCGTGCTCTTTGCCCGCACCAGCAAAGCGCTCGAACGCCTCAACAAGATGTTCCAGGCACACGACAAGGAGCTTACCAAGATCTATTGGGCCGTCGTCGGCAATCGCCCCGCGGAAGAGGAAGCTACCCTCGTGCATTACCTCAGTCGCGACGAGGCGAAGAACAAGTCGCACGCCTATACCCGGCCCCGGCCGGGGACGAAGGAAGCGATCCTCGACTATAAGCTCATCAACCACGGGCAACGTTACAGCCTGCTGGAGATAAGACTACGCACCGGACGACATCACCAGATCCGTTGCCAGCTGGCCAAGATCGGCTGCCCCGTCAAGGGCGACCTGAAGTACGGTTTTCCCCGCTCGAACCCCGACGGCGGCATCCACCTGCACGCCCGCGAACTCTCGTTCCTCCACCCGATCCAGCAGGAACCCCTCACCATCACGGCCACCCCGCCGCTCGAGGACAACCTCTGGAAATTCTTCTACACGAACCTGAAGTAACCCCCTCACGACAAGAAACCCTTTTATCCAACTTACATGAGAGAGCTATTCACCACAACCCTGATGGCCAGCACGCTCTTTCTCGCGGCCGGCGAGGAGAACCCGCCCGCCCCTCGTGGATTTCCGCACCGCTCAAACGGTGGATAAAAGCCGCAAGCGTTACAAAGAGAATCACACTTCACTGTTGCCGTCATGTATGCGTCATCCTGCAATTATCCAATGCAACGGACATGTACACCGTCAGCAAGATGTTAGGGCATAAATCCGTTCAAACGACCATCGAGCATCACGCCAACAGTACCGACAAAGGCCGCACGCAAGGCGATAGATTGTTTTCCCGACAAGAATATTTTTGAGAATTAGGTGTTCATTCAAAGAAAATTAGTAACTTTACGATCTTGATTTTAACGGTTATATGAGAAAAATATTTTGTAAATATGCTTTGGTAATGCTTATGTTTATAGGCATTACTTGTTTATTCTCTTCTTGTGGCTCCATGAGAGTGTATGTCAATCAAGATGCAACTTATTCACGGAAAAATCCGATAACCATTAATCAATCGTCGGACGACAAAAGTGGAACATTAGGAGAATTACAATTTTTATTGCTATCAAATGGTTACAAATTAATGTCCTATGGTGCTGCTAAAAAAGCATTTCATTTAGACAGCGAATTATCACGATGGAGTTATCAATATAAAGATGGGATATTGTAATGATGGAAAACCTTTTTTGAAGGTAAAAATTAAGTAGGAGTTATGCCGAATATCATTTCCGACAAAACATATTTTCTCGAATATTCCCAACAAATCGGGCATAAAATCCCCGATTTAATCAGTCGGTTTGATTTTTCGGGACAGGCGGTCAGTTTCGATTATCTGACACAATCTTCGGCCGTGTATTCTTCTAATATTGAGGGAAATAGTGTTGATCTGAACTCGTTTATGAATTATCGTTTGAGCCAAGAGAAATTCAAAGCAGGAAAGGAAATTGCAGAGATTGAAGATTTGATTGAGGCATATCGCTTGGCACAGGAAAGCCCGCTAAACGAAACCAATCTTTTGAAATGCCACACTATTTTATCGAAAACATTGCTAATCAAAAGTAAACGCGGAAAATATCGTGTTGAACCTGTCGGCGTATTTGGTAAAGAAGGTTTGGTTTACCTTGCTGTTGAGCCGGAATTTCTAAAACAGGAAATGACAACCTTTTTCGCTGAAATACAGCAGCTTTTACAAGAAACGCTATCGGCAGAAGAAGTGTTTTATTTTGCGGCTCTGGTACATTTGCGTTTCGTGCATTTACACCCTTTCCGAGACGGCAACGGTCGAACAGCCCGTCTGCTCGAAAAATGGTTTATCGCCGAAAAACTTGGTAAGCAATTTTGGGAAATTCCATCAGAAAAATATTACAAAGACAAACAACGCCACTATTATGAGGCGATCCATTTGGGGGCCAATTTCTACACGTTAAATTATGATAAGTGTATGAATTTTTTGGTGATGTTGCCGAATTGTTTAGGATATTGACAAGACTCCCACTTTCCTCGAAATTATTTACAACAACCTGCCCGATTTTTTGCAAGGAGTAACTGCAAAAGTCGCTTCCGCGGAAGAGAAAGAGTGGCTGTTGTTAGGAAGTTTGGTGGTCATTTCGACTTGTTTGCCTACTATTTATGGTATTTGGAAACGACCGGTGGGCGGGAAGAAAGTCATTATTCCCGATAAAGTATCCATTGACTCGCGTCCCGACGTGATCGATCAAAAAGAACCATACATTACAGAGGCCGGAGTAGCGGAAATGCGATAGAAATTCCTACCTTTATCGCCGGAAACCCGGAGCTATCCGGGGGGAAAGCATTCATCGGTTTTTTAATGGAATCAAAATAATAAAAACCTAAGAAACATGAAAAAAGTGATCAGCATCGGGATCCTCGCCTGCCTGGCGATGTCCGTATCCGCCCAATCGTTCGTCACGGGCTATGTTTATGAAGACGTTAACCGGAACGGGAAGCGGGATAAAAAAGAGAAAGGCATTGCTCACGTGGGCGTATCCAACGGCACGGAGGTGGCGCGGACAGACGCGACGGGCAAATACCGCCTGCCCGTCAGCGACGACTGCATCGTGTTCGTGATTAAACCCTCTGGCTATCAGGCACCGACGGACGAGTTCAATCAACCGCGAACGTACTACATCCACAAACCGGCAGGATCGCCGGCCAACTTGCGCTACAAGGGAGTAGCCCCGACCGGGGTGCTGCCCGCCTCGGTGAATTTCGCGTTGCACAAGTACGAGGAGCCGGAAACCTTCACCGCTCTGCTTTTCGGAGATACCCAGACTTATAACGAACAGGAACTCGGGTATTTAGAGAAAGGCATCGTCGCCGAAGCTCGCAACATCCCGGACATTCGCTTCGGGATCACGCTGGGCGATCTGGTCGGTGACCGCTTAGACCTTCACCTGCCCTACAAGCGGGTCATCCAGCAAATCGGCCTCCCCTGGTACCACGTCATGGGCAATCACGACATGAACTACGACGTCACGGAAGACCGCTTTTCGGACGAAGCGTTTGAAGCGCATTTCGGGCCGAACAACTACTCGTTCAACTACGGGAAAGCGCACTTCATCCTTTTGGACGACATCCTCTACCCCCATCCGCTGACGGGAAAAGGCTACTGGGGCGGATTACGGGCCGACCAGTTCGCTTTTGTCAAGAACGACCTCGCCCACGTCCCCCACGATCGCCTGATTGTCGTCGCGATGCACATCCCGCTGATTGATTCGGAAGGCGAAAAAGATTTCCGCGATGCCGACCGGCAAGCTTGGTACGACCTGCTGCAGGATTACCCGAACGTCCTGTTCCTTTCCGCCCATACCCATATACAGCTGCAGCACACCATCGGGAGGGCGCAGGGAGTCGACCGTGAAAAACCGATTCACGAATACAACGTCGGTACCACCTGCGGCGACTGGTATTCGGGCATCCTGAACGAAAAAGGTCTCCCCATTACCACGATGCGCGACGGCACCCCCGCCGGTTACGCCTTCCTGAAAATCGACGGCAATCAATACGTGACGGATTACAAAGCCACGGGCCAGCCGGACGATTATCAGATCTCGCTGTATCATCCGAAAGTAGTTCCCTCCCGGAGGTCAACGAGCGCGTCCCTCTACGCCAACTTTTTCATGGGGAGCGCGGACGATACCTTAGAGTACCGGATCGACGACGGCGAGTGGTTAAAGATGCGGCGAGTAGAGGAGTTTGATCCCGCTTATTGCCGCTACGTGCAGGATTGGGATTACCTGGAACACCTGGTACCCGGGCATCGCCCCTCCAACCCGGTGGTTTGCAACCACCTGTGGCGCGTCCGGATGACCTCCACGTTGCCCGTCGGCGAGCACCGGATAGAAGTCCGCGCCAAAGACCGTTTCAACCGGATACACACGGCAAAAAGCGTCTATCGCGTGGAAGAACAACCCCGTTAATTCTCGCTGTACCTGTCGATAGCGGCAAGAAAGGCAGGATTTGACAAGGAGTGTGAAATCCTGCCTTTCAGCAGGGGGAGTTGTCGCGTGTGTATGGAGGGGGGTGTCAAAAGTCTGGACACACCCTCTTTTAGTATTTTTTCCGGGGGGGGCTTATATCAATGTCATCAAGTTAAGAGGCAAGAGGGGGACGATTGCCCACGCCGGGTTTCGCGGCGATTGCCCGTGGGGCAATCATATCAATAGAGAAACGGCATCCCTTCTTGTTCCCAATTCCCCGCAGGGGATTCATAAAAAACGCCGAAATGAAAGCCCCACGGGCTATTGGCGATACAGGGGGGGTATCCTGTTTTCTATTGATATTATTCCCCTCTGGGGAAGCGAAACCCGGCGAAGCCAATCGGAGCGAAGTTCGCTACAACCAATCGTTCTCTCTTAACTTGATGACATTGGGGGTTTATATCCCGGCGATGCGCTTGATCTCGTTCAACTTATTGAGGGCCTCCAGCGGGGTAAGGGCGTTGATGTCGAGGCCGGCGATCTCGTCCCGTATCTGGATCAGCACGGGATCGTCCAGCTGGAAAAAGCTGAGTTGAAGGCCCTCCCGTTCCCGCGCGAGGCCAGAGACGTTCTTCCGGAGGCCGGGGCCGGCGTTCTCGAGCAGTTTCAACATTTCGATCGCGCGCCGGACGACCGCCTGCGGCAATCCCGCCATCTTGCCTACCTGGATGCCAAAAGAGTGATTCGATCCCCCTTCCACCAGTTTGCGCAAAAACACGATCTTCTGTTGGATCTCTTTCACGGAAACGTTGAAATTCTTGATCTTCTTAAAGGTGCGTTCCATCTCGTTCAGCTCGTGGTAATGCGTGGCGAAGAGCGTCTTCACGCGGTAGCGCGGGTGGTCGTGCAAATACTCCAGGATGGCCCACGCGATCGAGATCCCGTCGTAGGTAGAGGTGCCCCGGCCCAGCTCGTCGAACAGCACGAGACTGCGGTCGGAGATATTATTCAAAATATTCGCCGCCTCGTTCATCTCGACCATAAAGGTGGACTCGCCGAGGGAGATGTTATCCGAGGCCCCCACGCGCGTGAACACCTTGTCCACGTAACCGATCCTGGCGGCGCTTGCCGGCACGAAACAACCGGCCTGGGCCAGGATCACGATCAGGGCCGTCTGGCGCAACAGGGCCGATTTACCGGCCATGTTAGGCCCGGTGATGACGATGATCTGCTGGCGTTCGTTGTCGAGATAGAGATCGTTTGCGACATAACTTTCGCCGGGGGGGAGCTGGCGTTCAATGACGGGATGGCGCCCCTCCTTGATATCGATCGCGAAAGAGTCGTTGACCTCGGGACGACAGTAGCCATACAGCGCGGAGACATTGGCGAAAGAGATCAAGGCATCGACCTGCGCTATGACCTGGGCATCGACCTGTATGGGTTTAATATAGGAGGAGGCCAGGGAAAGCAACTCGCCGTATAGCTCGCCCTCCAACGCTTGTATTCGTTCCTCGGCACCGATGATTTTCTCCTCGTACACCTTCAACTCGGGAGTAATGTATCGCTCGGCGTTGACGAGGGTTTGTTTGCGGATCCACGTGCCGGGGACCTTGGCCGCGTGTACCCTGGTGACCTCTATAAAATACCCGAAGACACTGTTAAAACTGATTTTCAGGGAGGGGATGCCCGTGTTCTCGCTCTCTCGTTGCTGCATCCGCTGGAGCAACTCCTTCCCGTTCGTGAAAATCTCCCGGAGTTCGTCCAGCTCGGCACTCACGCCCGCCGCGATGACATTCCCCTTGTTGAGCGTCGCCGGGGCGTTCTCGTTGAGGCGCCTTTCGATCTCCTTGTACAGGGCCTCGCACGCGTCGAGTGGCTCCACCCGGCCGGCCAACGCGGGAGCGCCCGTGGCGAGACAAAGGGCGCGGAAAGGGGGGATATTCTGTAGAGCCACCTTCAACTGCACCATCTCCCGCGGCGAGATGCGCCCCACCGCTATCTTGGAGGCCAGCCGTTCGAGGTCGCCGATCGACCGGAGCAGCAGTTCCAGCTCCGCCCGTTCCCCCGCCCGGTGCATCAGCGTCTCCACGACGTCGAGCCGCTCGTTGATCGCCCCCGGGGATTTCAACGGCATGCTGATCCAGCGGCGCAACGCGCGCCCTCCCATCGGGGTGATGGTGCGATCGATCACGTCTATTAACGAAGCTCCTCCCGCGTGCAGCGCGTCAAGTAGCTCGAGATTGCGCAACGCGAAACGGTCGAGCAGCACGTGGTTCGACTCGTCGATCCGGGAGATGGAGGTGATGTGGCCCACCAGCTCGTGCTTCGTCATGTCGAGATAAGAGAGGATCGCCCCCGCCGCGGCGATCCCGCTCTCGAAGGCATGGATGCCAAACCCCTTCAAGGAGGTCACGTCGAAATGCCTCTTGATACGATCCTCGGCGGAGGCCGTCTCGAAGAACCAGGGTTCCACGGGATAGGTGTAATACCTCGTGCCGAAGAGCGCGGTGAAATCTTGCTGCATCCCCTTGGGATAGAGCACCTCTTTCGGCTGGAAACTGTTCAATACCTTCTCCACCGTCCCGCCGCTCCCCTCCGTGACCAGAAACTCCCCGGTAGAGAGATCCAGTAACGCCAGGCCCGCGATCTCCTTGCCGGGATAGACGGAGGCGAGAAAGATGTTGCCGGCGCTCTCGAAAGCCTCCCCGTTGTACGAGAGACCGGGGGTGATCAGCTCGATGATGCCCCGTTTGACCAGCTTGGTGGCCTTTTTCGGTTCCTCCAGTTGCTCGCAGATCGCCACCCGTTGGCCCGCCCGCACCAGCTTCGGGAGATAGGTATCGATCGCGTGATAAGGGAAGCCCGCCAGCTCCACGGTACCGGGCGACCCGTGAGAGCGTTTCGTGAGGGTAATGCCGAGGATGCGCGCGGTGGTAACGGCGTCCTCCCCGAACGTCTCGTAAAAGTCCCCCATCCGGTAAAGCAAGAGCGCGTCGGGGTATTGCGCTTTCGCGGCATAATATTGTTGCATGAGCGGGGTCTGTTCCCCTGGTAGCTTCGCCATCCTGTTCGCGTATAAATTATTGTTGATTTGACAACTCAAAAGTAAATATTTTGCTTCACACCCGGCACCGCGCGTGGATATTTTATTGTAGTTTCGCGGTAAGATTATATCACACGTCACATTTTAACGCTGTATATGAATATATTAAATGAGCTGATCACTTATAACCACGCCGGGCTGGAAGAGATCATCCCGTTCGAGCTGGGAGGAGTCATCGAGAAGGAATCCGTGGCCGCTTACAGCCGGGAGAATTTCAGGGTGTGCCTTGCCTGCATGGACTACACCTCGCTGGAGGTGACGGACACGGCGGAGACGCTAACGGCGAAGATCGTCGCCCTGCGGGAAAAATTGAAGAAGAACGCCTTGCCGGAGGTGGCCGCCGTGTGCGTCTACCCTCGCTTTGCCGCCGTGACGCGGCAACAGCTGGCGGGTTCCGCGATCCGGACGACCGTGGTGGGAGGAGGCTTCCCGGCGGCGGGCACCTTCCTGGAGGTCAAACAGCACGAGTGCAGGCGCGCCATCGAGGCCGGCGCGGAGGAGGTGGACGTGGTACTCCCCGCGGGGGAGGTGCTGGGCAAGAACTACCAGCGGGCGTACGAGGAGCTGCTGGGCCTTCGAGAGGCGTGTGCCGGCGCGATCCTGAAGGTCATCATCGAGACGGGCGAGTTAAAGGAGATCGCGGCGATCTTCAACGCCACGTTGATCTGCGCGTACGCCGGGGCCGATTTCGTGAAGAGTTCAACGGGGAAAGTGGCCGTCAGCGCGACGCCCGAGGCGGTCTACGTGATGTGCGAGGCGCTCCGGCAGTTTCACGCCCGCGCCGGACGACAGGTGGGGATCAAGGTGGCCGGGGGCATCACCAAGCCGGAGAACGCCATCTCCTACATGAGCATCGCGCGGCATAAACTGGGGCAGGAGTGGATCGCGCCGGATCGTTTCAGGATAGGGGCCTCGCGTTTGCTGGACGAGCTTATCAAAGGGTGTAAGTTGTAGCCGCGGCAGCCCCGGGGCTGTCTCAAAAGTCGGTTTTTATCATGGCGAATGACCGTCATGGCGATCCGCGGAGCGGGAAGCAATACAGAAACTCGTAAACCCCTGTATTGCTTCACCCTCCGGGTTCGCAATGACGAAAACCGACTTTTGACACGCCCTCTTAATCAAGTGTCGTCCCTGCGGGACTGGGTGGGAGACGTGTTCCCTTGTTACCGTAAGCTGAAGCATACGGTTAATAAAGTGTCGTCCCTGTGGGACTGGAAAGTCGGTTTTTATCATGGCGAATGACCGTCATGGCGATCCGCGGAGCGGGAAGCAATCCAGAAACTCGTAACCCCCTGGATTGCTTCATCCTCCGGGTTCGCAATGACGAAAACCGACTTTTGACACGCCCTCTTAATCAAGTGTCGTCCCTGCGGGACTGGGTGGGAGACGTGTTCCCTTGTTACCGTAAGCTGAAGCATACGGTT
>JAISNC010000113.1 GCA_031276355.1 Odoribacteraceae bacterium | reverse complement strand
GAGGCGTGACCCGCGCGAAGGCGAGCAGCATCCAGCCATCCCCCGGTACCAGGCCAGGAAAGCGGACGCGAAGGTAGAAAAAAACAAACAAGTTAACCAAAGATTTTACACGGTTTTTTCAAATTTTATTACATATAACTAACCATCAATAAGATAATAGTTTCTATTTGGGATCTTTTTCCTCTCTTTTCTCGTGTCCAGCCAGAAAAAGAGCGATAAATTCCACCGTTTGAGCCACGCCTAACAGCGAAGAATCGAGAGCGAGGTGGTAAGAGGAGGCGACTCCCCACTCCTTGTCGGTATAGTAATTATAGTAGTTTGCACGCGTCTTATCCATCTTACGCACCAATTCCATCGCCTCGGCGCGGGCGAGTGCTTGGCGCTCCATCACCGTCCTGACCCGAATCTCCACGGGAGCGTGGATAAAGATATTGACACACCGTTCTTTGTCGCGCAGGATGTAATCGGCACAACGTCCCACCAACACGCACGACTCTCGCTCGGCCAATTTCCGTATCGCGTCCGACTGGATCTGGAACAGCTTCTCGTTGGAGAGAAAATCAGGACTGTAAAATCCGCCAAAGGCGCACCCGGTAGCGAAGGCGTTCAATAAACTGCCCGTGTTTTTCTCGTCTGCCCGCTCGAAAAACTCCGGGCAAAGCCCGCTCTCCCGCGAGGCGAGCACGATCAACCGCCGGTCGTAACACTCGATGCCCAAGCGCTCTGCCAAGCGCTGGCCGATCTCCTTGCCCCGGCTACCGAACTGACGTCCGATGGTAATAATCACCTGTTTTTTCATACCTCTTTTTTAAATTTTTTAAGTTGATAAGCTAACATGACTACCGCGACAATCGTGGCGATCAGGTCGGCGACCGGCAGGCTCATCCACACCCCCTTCAACTGGTATATCTCCGGAAGAATCAAGAGCGCGGGCACCAAGAAAAGTAATTGCCGCGTCAACGAAAGAAAGATCGCCCTGGAAGCCAGCCCGATTGACTGGAAAAAGCTGGAGGTCACCATCTGGAACCCGACCACGGGGAAGACCAGAAAGACCATGTGCAGTCCCTCCTCCGCCACGTGCAGGAAGCTCTCGTCGGTCGTAAACATATAGATAATGGTGCACGGGAAAAACTGGCACACGAGAAACCCGATCGTGGTAATGCCCACCGCGCAACAGATCGTATACTTCAGCACTTGTATCACCCGGGGGAAGAGGCGAGCGCCGAAATTATACCCCGCGATGGGCTGCATCCCCTGATTGAACCCCATGACGATCATCAAAAAGAAAAAAGCCACCCGGTTGACGATCCCGTAAGCACTAATCGCCAGATCCCCCCCGTGCTCTTTCAGGCTCCTGGTGATCAGCGCCACGACGAAACAGGCACAGATATTCATCAGGAAAGGAGACATCCCGATCGCCAACATCCCCTTCACGATCACCCGTTTCAGGCCGAAAATCCCCCGTTCAAAGTGGAGAAAATTCCTTTTATCAAAGAAATGGCGTAACTGCCAGAGCAACGCCGTCGTCTGCGCCAAGATCGTCGCGCAAGCCGCTCCCCGGATTCCCCAGTCAAAAACAAATATAAAGAGGGCCGCGAAGAGACAATTCAAGCCCACCGCCATCAGCGTCGCCATCATCGACTTCCGGGGATAGCCCGATGCCCGCAACACCTCGTTCAACCCCATGTAAATATGGGTGATCACGTTCCCCGCCAGGATGATCTCCATGAACGAGCGAGCGTAAGGCAACGTCTCCGCGCCGGCCCCGAAAAAGAGGAGCACCGGATCCAGCAACAACAACATCACCACCGTGAACAACACGCCGATCACCGTGTTCATCAGCACCACGTTCCCCAACACCTGCCGCGCGCTCTCCGTGTCCCGTTGTCCCAACTTGATAGCCGTCAACGTCGAGGCCCCCACCCCCACCAGCGACCCGAAAGCCGCGGCCAGGTTCATCAGCGGGAACGTCAGCGTCAACCCCGCGATGGCCAATGGCCCCAGGCGATGACCGATAAAGATACTGTCTATCATGTTATACAGCGATGCCGCCGTCATAGCGACAATCGCCGGGAGCGCGTACTGCAGCAGCAAGCGGCTCACCGGCCGCGTGCCCAGCACAAGGGGTGTCTCCTGATTCCCGTTCATACCCTTCTATCTTTCATAATTAAACCCTTCAATGCCTCCAGGGCCTCTTCCTCGGGCACGTTCGTCCGCGCCACCCTCTGCCCCTGGTACAGCGTCACCTTCCCTCGCCCGGCCCCCACGTACCCGTAATCGGCATCTCCCATCTCTCCCGGCCCGTTGACGACACACCCCATCACGGCGATCTTCAAGCCCGGGAAAGCGGCTAACGCCCGTTTCACCTCCCGCACCGACTCCTGCAAGTTAAACAGCGTGCGACCACACCCCGGACAGCTCACGAACTCCGTCTTGTAGCGCCGTACGCCTGTCGACTGCAAGATATCCCGGCTCAACTGCATCCCGATACGGGGGGGTACCTCTCCCCGACACGTCACCCACAACCCGTGCGCCAGCCGGTCCAAGAAAAGTCCCCCTACCTGCGAGGGCACCGCGACATGCAACACCCCCGGGTCGTTCTCCCCCGTCTCAGCACGCACGATCAGCGGGTTCTTCACCTCCTGCCGCGCCATCTCTTCCAGCAGTTGCCGGTAGAGCCTGTAATCGAGCGACGGGGGATTCACCACCACCATCACCTCCTGCCGCCCCGCCAGCAACGCGCGCGCTGCCTCGTCCAGATCCAGCAACGAGCGCACTTCCACGCATCCCGCGGTTGCCTTCTCCCGCTGGAACGTTGCCATGTCCATGAGCGGGAGCGCCCGCGGGCACCACCCCCGCGCCTCTTCCAGTCGCTCAAACGGCACCAGCACCTGTACCTCTTCCGGCACGCGGGCCAACGCCGCCCCCGGCACCTCCACGCGGATCAGCTCCGGCGACCGCTCCCCCGCCTGCCATCGTTCCCCGTCCACGACCGTGAAATCCAGATCCTCCAGATCCGGCCCCTCCCACCCCGCGACGTCGGCCACGATCAAGGGACGGGAACAACGCGGCGGTAACACGGGCGGATCGGGCCGGTAATACGGGATACACCACTTCAGCAACTCCCTCGCCACGGGGATCTCCCTCTCTGGAGCCTCCGTGAGCGAGACGCGGATCGTGTCGCCGATCCCCTCGTTGAGCAACGTCCCGATCCCCACCGCCGAGCGCACGCGGCCATCCTCCCCCTCCCCCGCCTCCGTCACGCCCAAGTGCAACGGGAAAGCCATCCGCTCCTCCTCCATCCGCTTCACCAGCAGGCGAACCGCGTCCACCATCACCCGGCAATCGCTTGACTTCAACGAGACCACCACATTGAAAAACGATGCCTCGCGGAACACCCGCAGGTACTCCATCGTTGCCTCCACCATCCCCTCCGCGGTATTCCCGTAACGCCACAGCACCCGATCCGACAGCGAACCGTGGTTGGTGCCGACGCGCACGGCCGTATGATGTTTCTTACAACACGCGATAAAACGCCACAACTTTTCCCCTACCTCCCGCAAGGCCCCGGCATACTCGTCGTCCGTCCACGCCCGCTTTCCCTGCCGCTCGGCGAAATTACCGGGATTCACGCGCACCTTCTCCACGTGACGGGCCGCCTCCATCGCCGCTTCCGGACTAAAATGCACGTCGGCGACAAGCGGCTGATCGTACCCCGCCGCCCGCCACGCCGCCCGCACCTGCTCCAGGTTGATCGCCTCCTTCACGCCGGGCACGGCGATCCTCACCAACTCGCCCCCCGCCGCCACTATACGCGCCGCCTGCTCCACGCACCCTTGCGTGTCCAGCGCGCTCGTGTCGAGCATCGACTGCACGCGCACCGGGAAGGCCGATCCCAAGAGGGTCTTCCCGATCATCACCTGCCTTGTCCGCCGGCTATTTCTATTTCTATTCGTCATCATTTTTCTAATCTATTCTATCACTGATAGTTTATTATACACGACTTGCATTAACTCATCACGCAAAAATAAGCGATATCCGGCACTCCCGGAACAAATCCCGACAATAATTTAAAGAGCGAGGGTCGTCTTGGGGGTGGGTGACGCGACACATGCTTCGCGGCCACTCGATCACCTTCCCGGGGCTTTAGGCCGCGGGGGATTTCATAATCCCGAACGGGATTCAAACCCGGTAAAAAAAAACGGGTACCACTAACTTTTATCGAAAAACGTTGTATTTCTCTTCGCCACGTGCTACTTTAGCAGCGAAATTTCCAAACACAAACCGTAAAACATGGAACTCCATCTCTACAACACGCTGACAAGGAAAAAAGAGCGTTTCGAGCCGCTTCACCCTCCTCTCGTGGGGCTATACGTTTGCGGGCCGACGGTCTACGGCGATGCCCACCTCGGCCACGCCCGCCCCGCCATCACGTTCGACGTGCTCTTCCGGTACCTCCGCGGGGCAGGTTACCGGGTACGTTACGTCCGTAACATCACCGATGTCGGGCACCTCGTCGATGATGCCGACGAGGGTGAAGACAAGATCGCCCGCGCGGCCAAGCTAAAAGCCCTCGAGCCGATGGAGATCGCGCAACACTACACCATCGGGTATCACCGGAACATGGAGCAACTCAACACCCTCCCTCCCAGCATCGAGCCGCTGGCCTCCGGCCACATCCTCGAACAGCAAGAGATGGTCCAGAAGATCCTCGCCAACGGGTTTGCCTACGAGAGCCAGGGGAGCGTCTACTTCGACGTGAAGCGCTACCACCGCCACCACGGTTACGGCACCCTCTCCGGCCGGAACATCGACGAGCTGGAGAGCAACACCCGCACGCTCGACGGGCAGGAGGAGAAACGGGATCCCCTCGACTTCGCCCTGTGGAAAAAGGCCGCCCCCGGCCACGTCATGCGATGGTCCTCGCCGTGGGGAGAGGGATTCCCGGGGTGGCACCTCGAATGTTCCTGCATGAGCCGGAAATACCTCGGCGAGACGTTCGACATACACGGCGGGGGGATTGACCTCCTCTTCCCCCACCACGAGTGCGAGATCGCCCAGGGCATCGCCGCCCACGGGCACGCCTCCGTCCGCTACTGGATGCACAACAACATGATCACGATCAACGGCCAGAAGATGGGAAAATCGAAGGGGAATTTCATCACCCTCGACCAGCTCTTCTCCGGCGAGCACGCGCTTCTCGATCAAGCGTACTCCCCGATGACCGTCCGTTTTTTTATCCTCCAGGCCCACTACCGCAGCCCGCTCGATTTCTCCAACGACGCGCTGAAGGCCGCCGGGAAAGGCCTCGAACGCCTCCTCGCCGCCATCGACACGCTCGACCAGCTCTCCCCCGCCGGCGAGACCGGCACGGACGAGGTGGAAACACTCGCGCGGGAGTGCCGCGCCGCCATTGACGACGACCTCAACACGCCGGTACTCCTCGCCCACCTCTTCGAGGGGACGCGCCTCATACATAGTGCCGCCGCGGGAACGCGCGCCCTCGGTGCCAAAGCGCTGGAGCGACTGCGCGGCCTTTACCGGGAGACCGTCTTCGATCTCCTGGGCCTACAAAAGGAGAGAACGGACAACCGTTCGCGACTGCTCGATAGCGTGATTGACGTGCTGATGAACCTCCGGCAGACGGCGCGACAAAACCGAGACTGGGCCACCTCCGACCGGATCCGGGACGAACTGAAAAAGGCAGGCATAGTGATCAAAGACACGAAAGATGGATACGAATGGCACGCGGGAAATAATGAATGACACGATCATGCTCTGCAAGTGCTTCGCGCTGCTGGGCGTGCTGCTCCTTGCCTGCAACGGGACAACCACGCGGAAAGAGACCCGACCCGCGGCAACGGCAAACACGGGAGAGCTCCTCGCGACAAGCAACGACGGCGGCCCTCGCTTTGTCCAAAAGAGCGTACAATTCGTCACCCCCGGGAAGCACGACACCTGTCGCTTTCACCAGGAGATCACGGTCGCCTACACCAACAACCGGCGCTACCCCGTGGACTCCGCTCACCTCCTCTATAACAACACCCCCATCGCCACGCTCGACAGCCTCACCCGCTCGTACACCTTCCGCGTGCCCCCGGACAAATGCGGCATCAACAACCTCAAGATCATCGCCTTCCATCCCGGAAACCGGCAGGGAGTCGTCACCCTCCCCATCGTCGTCAAGCCCGACAAGGCCCCCCGTCGCCTCGCCCACGAGGTCGCGGGTGTCTATCCCCACGACATCACCGCCTCCACCCAAGGGCTTGTCTTTCACGAGGGATTCCTCTACGAGGGCACCGGTATCTTCGGCGAATCCACCCTCCGCAAGATCGACCTCTTCCAGAACAAGCAACTCGACATGATCAGCCTCGCCAGCGAGTATTTCGGCGAGGGGATCACCATCTACAACGGCAAGATCTACCAGATCACGTGGACCTCCCGCAAGGGATTCATCTACGACCTGGCAACCTTCCGCCAAGAGGCCACCTTCGACTACCTCACCCAGGGATGGGGTATCACCACCATGAACGATTGCCTCGCCATGAGCGACGGCTCGCACCAGCTCTTTCTCCTCGCGCCCGACAGCTTTACGAAGATCCGTACCGTCGAGGTCTACGACCACCACGGCCCCGTGGACTCCCTCAACGAACTCGAGTGGATCAACGGGCAGATCTGGGCCAACGTCTGGCTCACTGACCGCATCGTCGTCATTGATCCCCGCTCCGGGGCGGTAGTCGAGGAGTTATACCTCCCCAACATGCTCACCCCGGCCGAAAAAGTCAAGCTAAACACCAAGGAAGATGTCCTGAACGGCATCGCCTACAACCCCGGACGGGGAACGATCTACGTCACCGGGAAACACTGGCCCAAACTCTTTGAACTAAAAATAAAATAGATGAACGTCAAAATAGAACCCTCGTGGAAAGAACTGCTCGCGGGAGAGTTTGAAAAACCCTACTTCGCCGCTTTGACCCGCTTTATCAAAGAGGAGTACGCCGCCACCCGCGTCTACCCCCCGGGCCGATACATTTTCAACGCCTTCGAACGGTGTCCCGTCGAGAAAACGAAGGTCATCCTCCTCGGCCAAGACCCCTATCACGGGCCGGGACAGGCGCACGGCCTCTGTTTCTCCGTCCCCGAGGGGATCGAGCAACCCCCTTCACTCGTCAACATCTTCAAAGAGATCGACAGTGACATCGGCACCCCTCTCCCCGCGTCCGGTAACCTCGAACGCTGGGCCGAACAGGGAGTGCTGCTCCTCAACGCCACCCTCACCGTCCGTGCCGGGCAAGCCGGGTCACACCAGAACAAGGGCTGGGAAGAGTTCACCGATGCCGTGATTCGCGTCATCGCCGACCACCGCGAGGGCCTCGTGTTCCTGCTTTGGGGGGCCTACGCCCAGCGCAAGGGGGCCTTTATTGACACGCGACGCCATCTTGTCCTCAAGGCCGCCCACCCCTCGCCCCTTGCCGCCAACCGCGGGGGATGGTTCGGCAATCGCCACTTCAGCCAGGCCAATGCCTACCTCCGCGATCATGGCCGCGAGGAGATCCGCTGGTAAAAACTCTTGGCGTTCGCCGTGTTAAATCCCGAAAGAAACACTATCTTTGAAACGATAAAAAAATTACACATCCTTAAATCAAACGACTATGGTAAATTATAAAAAGTTAGGCCTGGTGAATACCCGGGAGATGTTCCAAAAAGCGATCGAGGGGAGATACGCCATCCCCGCTTTTAACTTCAACAACATGGAACAGATGCAAGCCATCATCCAAGCTTGTGTCGAGACGCGCTCGCCGGTCATCCTGCAAGTCTCCAGCGGTGCCCGCGAGTATGCCAACCAGACGCTCCTCCGCTACATGGCCCAGGGGGCCGTCGAATATGCCAAAGAGCTGGGGGTAGCGATCCCCATCTGCCTCCACCTCGACCACGGCGACAGCTACGAGCTATGCGTCTCCTGCATCAAGATGGGATTCTCTTCCGTGATGATCGACGGGTCACACCTCCCCTACGCGAAAAACGTCGCGCTTACCCGCAAAGTGGTTAAGTATGCCCACCGCTACGATGTCACCGTCGAAGGCGAACTGGGCGTGCTGGCCGGCATCGAAGAGAAGGTCTCCGCCGCCAAGAGCGTCTACACCCGTCCCGACGAGGTGGAGGATTTCCTGACCAAAACCGGCGTTGACTCCCTCGCCATCTCTATCGGCACCTCCCACGGGGCTAATAAATTCCGTCCCGAGCAGTGTACCCGCGACGAGCATGGCATCCTGATCCCGCCACCCCTTCGCTTTGATATCCTCGAGGAGATTGAACGCCGTATCCCCGGATTCCCCATCGTCCTGCATGGGGCCTCCTCCGTGCCGCAGGATAAAGTGGCCGTGATCAACCGGTACGGCGGGAAGATCGTCGATGCCGTCGGCATCCCCGAGGAGCAGCTGCGACGGGCTGCCACCTCCGCCGTCTGCAAGATCAACATCGACTCCGACGGTCGTCTCGCCATGACGGCCGCCGTACGCGAGGCGTTTGCCACGAAACCGGCAGAGTTCGACCCCCGCAAATACCTCGGTCCCGCCCGTAAAGCGCTCAAAGAGCTTTACAAGCACAAGACCACGCACGTGCTCGGCAGCGCGGAGAGGGTCTAACCTCCCGCCTACCGGAGAGTAAATAGGATCGTCCGGCGAGACCCTTTACCGGGATCTCGTCGGACGATCGTTTACTTACATTTCACACGCGGCAGGCGAGGCCGTCTTAACAGTCTCGAACGAGTGGCGTCGCGGTTTGCGTGTCCCGTCAATGACATTACAGTCAAGCGACAAATAATTCATTGCCTCAGAAAGTCGTGTTTTTTTCGGTAGAAACACGAAAAAAATATATCTTTGCGATCTGAAAATCTAAACAATAAATTCAAGAAATAGGACAAAATTATATGCAAAACGGAGAGGGACAACAACGAACCACGGCTTTGATGACGGCAACTTTGGGATTTGCAGTCATTAACGACAGAAGACGAAGATGAAATGTTCAAAGTACACGATAACGTTATTTTAAAAGATAAAACATGGATAGCTGATGGCAAATGCATTAAAAATAGTATTATTCCCTGTAAATAAATTTCGTGTTTTTACAGGAAGAAAAACGAAAAATAATGACGGATATGGCAGAAAAGATTACAGACATAGTAATAGAAAAGATAGACAGTATTGCTTACGGATATGTATTTTCCGCGAACGATTTTCCTATTGATGTAAGCAAACAAAAATCAGTCAATAAAGTATTGGAAAATTTGACAAAATCGGGTAAAATCCGTCGATTGTCAAAGGGGCGTTATTATAAGGCGAAAATA
This sequence comes from Odoribacteraceae bacterium, assembly GCA_031276355.1. Taxonomy (GTDB): domain Bacteria; phylum Bacteroidota; class Bacteroidia; order Bacteroidales; family Marinifilaceae; genus JAIRKS01. The sequence continues at coordinate 7,877 of JAISNC010000113.1, read as the reverse complement.
ACGGAATTTGGCGAACTCCTACCGGATAGTTATCAAATTGTAAAAGATTTACTTATCGAAAATGGTAAATTGATAGGATACATTACAGGTTATCAAATTTTTAATGAATTAGGATTGACAACACAAGTGTCCGCTATATTGCAAATAGGAACAATAAAAAACAAAAAAAGCATGAAACGCAGTTATTATCGAATACAGTTTGTAAATCAGTGGAATACAATCACAAAAGAAAATATTCCACTGTTGCAATTACTGGATTGCCTGCGCTTTTTCAAATATATTCCTGCGACAAGGCCGGCGAGTAGTTGTCAAAGGTTACTGTATCTGTTATCAGAATTAAATGATAAGCAACGAAATAAAATCAAGAAACTTGCATTAAAATATACGCCACAGGCAATAGCTTTATTAGGTGCTATGCTTGAAACGCTTAACCCGAAGGAAGAGGTAGAAATGTTGAGAAAAGTACTTAACTTTCAAACATTCTATCAATTATCGATTCCGCAAGAAATTTTACCTACTCAAAAAAAATGGAATATCCGATGACACTGCATGAAGACGAACTATTATTTACAAGACTGATACATTTTTCGGCTAACAATTTGAACATCAAACCCGAATTTATTGAAAAAGATTACTGGATAACTCGTGCCTTGCAACGAATGGCGCAAAATCCAAATGCCGCGAGAGTCGTTTTCAAAGGTGGAACTTCGCTCTCGAAAGCTTACCGTTTAACCCATAGATTTTCGGAAGATATTGATATTGCGGTTATTGAGGCGAACTCTTTCCCCGGCAATCAGCTGAAAATGTTGATTAAACGGCTCGCAAAAGATATGGCTTCCGATTTGGAAGAAAAAGTGATACCGGGTGTAACAAGTAAAGGTTCTCGCTTTTACAAGGCAATTTACCTGTATCCGAATTTGGTCGGGCTAACTTCGTCCACTGTAAAAACCGGACAACTCTTGATTGAAATCAACACTTATGCAAATCCATATCCCCATCTTAAACAAGATGTTACCTCTTTTATTGCCGAATATCTCACGCTAATCAATCGACAGGATTTAATAGAACAATACGAACTAAAGCCGTTTTCAATCCATGTTTTAGACAAACGGCGCACACTAGTTGAAAAATTGGTATCGCTCATTCGCTTTTCATTCGAGGAAGATGTACTCAAAGCGCTCGCATCTAAAATCCGCCATTTTTATGATTTATACTATTTGGCAAATGACGCGGAATGTGTGAAATATATTCAATCTGTTGCATTTCAAAAGGATTTGTCTGAACTACTTAGTCACGACCAACAGGAATTGGATGTACCCAGAGGTTGGCAAACAACAACGGTTGATAATGCTCCCTTGATAAAGGATTTTTCGACTTTATGGGTGGGGTTGCGCTCAACTTATCAAAATGAATTGATGCCGTTGGCTTTTTCCGAAATACCGGATGAAAAAAAGGTTGAGAAAATTATTGAGCAGATTATTAAGATTATCAGAATAGGACAAAATATTTAGCCATCTTTGCACCAGATAAGGAGTGAAAATCATCATACCTTCTCCGCCCAAAAAGAGCGACACGGTTTATTTGTTCACGTGTTCCACCCGAATAATGGATATGTACCGTCACGACGCCCCACGTGTCCCGTCATTGCGATCTGCGAAGCAGGAAGCAATCCAGAAATCAGTAAATCAATGGATTATTTCGAGTTACACTCGCACGATGACATTCATTCGGGACGTTCGAGACACGAATCCCTGTTAGGGGCATCGAAACGCGATCATTTGAAATGTACTCCCGGTGTTGTTGCTCTTGATAGATAAAAAAAAATTAAATACATTAGCCGCAAAAATTCCGGGTACTCGTTACCCGGGTAAAACAAAGGAACGTGCCATGCCGGAAGAGAAAATAGTATTGAAGAAAATGCAGGAGGGAGACCAGACGGCATTCCGCTTCTTCTTCGAGCGCGATCTCGAACGCCTCTACCTCTACGCGATGGGGTTCATGCAGAACCGGGAAGACGCGGAGGACATCGTGCAGGAGGCTTTTATCGCGCTGTGGACGAACCGGGCGCGGCTCGCGCGCGTGGACTCGGTCCAGGCATACCTCACCCGGACGGTCAGGAACGCGTGCATTGACCGCAAACTGCACGCGCGGGTAGAGCGGCGCTACCGGGAGGAGACGGCGGCTCACCGGGAGGAGGCAACACGGGAGATAGAGGAGCCGGAGGCACTCTATCACCGGCTGCACGCGGCACTGGAGACGTTGCCCCCGAAATGCCGGGAGATTTTCACGCTGGGGTGTCTCGAGGGGCTGAGTTACCGGGAAGTGGCCGAGAAAACGGGGAGTTCCGTGAACACGGTAAAAACCCAGGTGAAGATCGCCTACAAAAAGTTGCGAGAGGAACTGGGCGAAGAGGACGCGTTGTTACTGCTGGTGGTCTCCTCCTTTTTTTCCCGTTAAAGTTCGTATCGCTTTCACCCTTTTTCACCCCCTTCTCGTCTATTAGGCAAACAGAAAAAATTTGCCATTCCATGAAAACACACGAGGTCAAAAAATGGTTGCAAGCCTTGCTGGAGGGAGAGGTGGTGCCCGGGAGCGAGGCGTGGGAGAGGATCTGGCACGCCGGGGAGTTCGAGGCGGTGCGGAAAGCCTTCCTCGCGTTGCGAGATACGCGGGCGGAAGCGCTGGCCCCGGAACGGGAGAAGATCTGGAAGCGGATAGAAGAGGCGCTGGCGGAAGGGAACCACCGTCGGCCCGCGCGGAGACGATGGCCGCGTTACGCGGCGACCTTGCTGTTGCCGTTACTGGGGATCGCGTGGTGGCTGGCGAGCGAGCGGCCAGCGGCAGAAGAGACAACGATGGCGGTGCCCGTCGTGTCGAACAACCGGGCGGTGCTGGTGACGGCCAGCGGCGAGCGGCTGGAGTTATCCCGCCTGGCGAGCGACACCGCCTGGCAACAAGCGGGGGTAACGATCTCGCTGGATACGGCGAAGGTGCTCTCTTACACGTCCGACCGGCCGCCGGGACGGGCACCCGAGTATAACACGTTGATCGTTCCGAGGAGGGGCGAGTACCAGCTCGTGCTGGACGACGGGACGCGGGTATTCTTAAATTCAGAATCGGAACTACGCTACCCCATCGCGTTCGGGAAGGGGGAAACGCGGCGGGTGTACTTGAAGGGAGAGGGGTATTTCGAAGTCACGCCGGACGAAAAACGCCCGTTCGTCGTGACGGCGGGGGAGGTAGATATCCGGGTACTGGGAACGCGATTCGACGTGAGCACGCACGCGGGGGAAGGGGTGGTCGCGGCGACACTGGTGGCCGGCAGCGTCCGGGTATCAACCAGCGACGGCACGCGCCACGCGATGTTGAAGCCGAACGAGCAGGCGCTCGTGTCGGGAGAAGAGATCAGCGTCCAAACGGTAGACGCGTCGGCGTATATCTCTTGGGTTCATGGCCGTTTCTGTTTCGAGGGGGCCACGCTCAAGGTGATTACCGGGCAACTGGAGCGCTGGTACGACGCGCGGTTTATCTTCGCGGAGGAGGCGCTCGCGAAGTACCTGTTCACGGGGATGATCAAGCGGGAGTATTCGCTGGAAGAGGTGATCGCGGTGATCGCGCGGACCACTTTCGTGCAATTTGACCGGGAGGGTGACACGATCACCATTCATCGATAGAAGAGAAAATACCGGCGTTGTTGGAGCAACACCGGTATGAAATCCGGGAGCGTTCTCAAGGAGCGTCCCATATCAGTAACTAATGACACAAATGTATGAAAAAAATGAAGCCATCGCGACGGGGAGTCAAGAAATTCCCGCGCGGAAACAAGATCCTGATCATGAAAATGGTAGTGTTTTTCACGTGTTGCTTCGTCTTCAACCTGTCGGCCGCGGTGAATGCCCAGCGGGTGACGTTGAAGACGAGGGAGGCATCGCTCGTGGAGGTGATGCGCGAGTTAAAACGGCAGACGGGGCGAGAGTTCTTTTACAGCCACGAGGCGCTCCGCGCGGGGCAGCCGGTGGATTTGGAGGTGCGGGAGATGGCGTTGGAGGAGGTGTTACGGCTTGTCCTGGGGAACGCGTTCGCGTGGGAGTACGTGGACGAGATGGTGGTGATCCGCCCGGTGCGGCCCATCGCGGCGAGCGGGCAGCAACGCCCGGACGGGAAGATCTCCGGGCAGGTGACGGACGAGGCCGGCGAACCGCTGGTGGGCGTATCCATCCTCGTGAAGGGGACGACGCGGGGGGTCACCACGGACGCGGACGGGAAGTTTACACTTGACGAGTTGAGCGGCAGTAGCGTCGTGCTTCGGGTGAGCTTCGTGGGGAAGGAGACGCGGGAGGTGGAGGTAAAGATAGGGGGACGCGTGGAGGTGGTGCTAAAGGAGGCGGTCGCGGAGGTGGAGCAGGTGGTGGTCACGGGCTACCAGACGATCGCCCGCGAGCAGTCGACCGGTGCCGTGACGACGATCAGCGCCGCCAGCCTGGAGGATCGCTACACGCCGAGCCTCCGGAATAACCTCGAGGGCCGCGTGGCCGGCCTCACGATCTACGACGGCAAGATGACGATCCGCGGTGCCAGTTCACTCTACGCCGCGACTGCACCGCTGTTGGTGGTGGACGGGTTGCCGGTGGAGGGGAGCTTAGAGGATATTAACCCCTACGACGTGGAGCGCGTGACGGTGCTCAAGGATGCCTCGGCCACCGCCATCTACGGTGCCCGCGCCTCGAACGGGATCATCGTCATCACGACGAAGAAGGCCCGCGAGCAAGGGCGCATCAGCGTGGACGTTTCGGCGAACTTTACCGTTTACCAGAAGCGAAACCTCGATTACGCGCGTAACTTCTACATGACCCCGGAACAGCAGGTCAAGACGGAGATGGATTATTACCACTACTATTTCTTCGATAACGACGGGGAGGTGACGGACCCGATCGGGACGACCGAGAATAGCATCAATACTTACAGGGCTATCACGCCGGTGCAATACGCCTACTACCAACTGGCAAAGGGAGAGATCACGGAAGCGGAACTGGAGCGGCAGATGGCGGAATTAAAAAAGAACAATTTCGCGAAAGAGTATGCCAAGCACGTGCTGTTGAATCGTTTTCTCCAGCAGTACAACGTGGCGATACGTTCGTTATCCGAGAGGTTCCAGTCGAACCTCGTCGTGAATTACCGGCACGACAATACCGGTATCCGTAAGGCTGGCAACAACCAGCTCACGATCTTTTACAAGGGTGCTTACGACCTTACCCCGTGGCTGACGGCGAGTTACAGCGTGAATAGCATCCTGGGCAAATCCACCCGAAGCAATAGCCAGTTCGCCACGGACCCGTTTAGCGTGCCGGCGTACTATCGCCTCCTGGAGGATAACGGGGAATACGCCTTTTACTCTCCTGGTGTCTATTATAGTATCTATAACCCGATGCCGGACGAGGTACCCGCCCTGCGTTCCATGCACTTTAACCACCTGGAGGAGTTGTCCTACGACCAGGAGAAGAGCGACCGGCGAGGCGCACGCTATCACGGGGAGTTGCTGTTCCGGGTGTTGCCCGGGCTGACGGCCAACACCCGGTTTATCTACGAGACCGAACGACAGACCACGACCGCGTACGCCGAGGCAGAGAGCTATATCATGCGCCTTGCACGCAACGTGTACACCGTCCGGGAGGGTACAGCCCCGGATTACACCTACCGTTACATGATCCCGGAAAACGGCGGGAAGTTGGCCACGGTGAATACGCGGGCCGAGAACTGGACGGCACGGGGGCAAGTCAACTTCTCTCGCGCGTTCGATAAGCACGCCGTGAACCTGATCGCCGGGATGGAGTTCCGCGAGACCAAGAACCGGGGAACGCGCGGGTTGTTGCTCGGCTATGACGAACAGTTACAATCGCACGCTACCACCTCGGTCGACCTTCCCGAGCTAAATAAGTACGAGTACTCTACCTTCTTCGCTTTGGGATTCCCTGCCCGGCAAGTGATATATAGTGCACACATTGCCTCGGCCATCGGCCCGGTGGTCGAACAACTACACCGTTACGCGTCGGGCTACGCGAACGCGACCTACACCTATGCCAACCGCTACAACGTTTTCGGCTCGTTGCGTAAGGATTACGCCGACGTGTACGGGCTGGATACCAAGTTCCGGGGAAAACCGTTGTGGTCGGTCGGCGCTAACTGGAACATCCACAACGAGACGTTCCTGGAGGGGATAAAAGCCGTCGACTTCCTGCAATTCCGTCTCAGTTATGGGATTACCGGTAATATCTACCAGGGAGCGACCAGCCACATGACCGCCACCTCTTCGTTTTTCAATAGCGTGACAAAGTTGCCCATGTCGATAGTGGACAGTCCCGCCAACCCCGAACTGAAATGGGAAGAGACGGCCACCACGAACGTGGGCATGGACTTTCGCCTGTTCGGCCACCGGTTGCGGGGCGGGATCGATTACTACCACAAGAAGGGGACGGACATCTTCTCCCACAAGACCCTGGATCCCAGCAAGGGGTTCACCAGCCTCGCGATGAACCTGGCCTCCCTGAAAAATAACGGGGTAGAGTTGACGCTCGGGTACGATTGGTTAAACAACAAGACTCCCGGCGCTTTCCGGTGGAATACCCAGCTGACAGCCTCCTACAATAAAAACGAGATTACCCGCGTGGAGGTGCAGGCCAACCGCGCCTACGGGCTGGTCAGTTTACCTTTTCAGGTGGGTTACCCGGTCAGCGCCCTGTTTTCCTACCGCTTCGCGGGCACTAACGATCAGGGCCAACCGACGTGGTACGCTGCCGACGGGAGCCCGGTGACCGATGCTCGAGGTACGGAGATCGATGCGCTGGTCTATTCCGGGCAGCAAGACCCCAAGACGGTGTTGAGCATGGAGAATCAATTCAAGTACAAGGGGATTAGCTTGAACGTGCTAATGGTCTATTACGGCGGTCACAAGATGCGGGTGCTCCAGGCCAACCCCATGTCCAGCGGGCTGACTGGTATGCCGTATGGCCTGATCCCCAGTTATTTTTTGAATGCGTGGACGCCGGAAAACACCGACACAAACGTGCCAGGCATCGGGAGGTATGCTCCAACAAACGACGGGGGTGAAACGACTTACACCGACATCTACGTTCAGCCGGCCGATTTCCTGAAAATACGGAACGTCGTGTTGGCGTACGAGTTGCCCTCCTTGCTGCTATCGAAGATCGGCTTGCGCGAGGCCACGGTGCGTTTCCAGGTAGATAACCCGAAATACCTGTGGGTAAAGAACAAGGTGGGCGTTGATCCCGAAACCCGCTCGCTCCGCTCGCCCTCCTCTTATATCTTCGGGATCAACTTTAACTTTTAACAAGATAACACGATGAAAAAGATATATTACATCGCTTGTGCACTGCTGGCACTCTTGACCGGCTGTGATAAGTTCACGGATATTGATCCCAAGGGGAAAAACCTGCTGGGGAAGGTGACGGATCTGGATCAGTTACTCAATTACCGGTATACCGGCAACTTCTCTTTCGAGATGAACGAGATTTCCGTGCTGATGAATAATACCTATCCGTTCATGATGAATGTCCCAAATACAATTACCGCCCCGGCAAAAACGATCTACTCGATCGCGCTGACGTGGGACGAGCAGAGCGATCGGGCGGAGCTTACCCTCGCGGACGGGACGTATGACTTGTTTTACTCGATCATCGGCAAGGTGGCTAACCCGGTGTTGCTCATGGCGGACGCTGCCGAGGGTGACCGCACCATGGCCATGCGGCTCAAGGCGGAAGCCCACGTGTTGCGCGCCTATTTCCATTATATGTTAGTAAATTTTTACGCTAAAGCCTACCACCCGGCGACGGCCGCGACAGACGGGGGGATACCGTACGTGA
>JAISNC010000082.1 GCA_031276355.1 Odoribacteraceae bacterium | reverse complement strand
GTTGCACGAGGCGGGCGGCGGGGAAGTAAGGGAGCAGGGATGCCGGGCCGGGGATGTACCCGGAGCGGTTGCCTTTGATGAAGAGGATGTCGTCGCCGGGAGGGGCAGGCGGAAGATGGCGGGGAAAATCACGGAGGGCATCAAGATGGGCACGGATGGCGGAAAGATTCACTTTCCATTCATACCCGCGGGTGCTTTCCCGGATGTTCTTAAGCACGAGCTGCTGATCCTCCTCGCTGGGAATATGGGCGGCGAGGGCTATCCTCAGGGCCGATCGCGTGGCAAGAGGGGCGAGGTCGAGGCGTTCCATGAGAGTGAGTAGTCGCGCGTGTTCGTCGAGGGGGGATGGGGGATACGCGCCGGGGGCGATGTCCACGACGATGAGTTTCGAGAGGAGCGCCGGGGTGGTTAGACGGAGTATCATGGCGATCTTGCCGCCCAGGGAGTGGCCGACAAGCGCCGGGGGGACGGGGAACGAGCGAGTTTTGATAAACTCGCGTATCTCTTCGGCAAGCGTTTCGAGGGTCATGTCGTCCGCGTGGGGCGAGCGGCCATGGTTGCGCAAATCGGGGAGAACAACCCGGAACCGGTCGGAGAGGCGGTTGGCTACCGGTAGCCAGTTCTCCGACGCTCCCCAGAGGCCGTGGAGGATGACGAGGGGGGATCCTTCCCCTTTTTCCCTGAAAAATAGGTCGAGTGGATGATTGTCCTGCATGGTGGGAAGGAGTAACGGGAACGGGTGGTACCTCGTGTGGGGTGTCAGTGGAAAAACCCTAACAGGCCCTCGGCCCGTTAGGGTTTTTCCGTGATCGGCGCGCGTGTTATTCTTGGAATTTGGCTTTCAAGTACTCGCGATTCAAGCGAGCGATGTGCTCGATAGAGATCTTCTTGGGACATTCCGATTCGCAAGCCCCGGTGTTGGTGCAATTACCAAACCCGAGTTCGTCCATCTTGGCCACCATGGCCCGGGCCCGGCGGGCCGCCTCGATCTTCCCCTGTGGGAGAAGCGCCAGCTGTGACACCTTGGCGGCAACGAACAGCATCGCCGAGGAGTTTTTGCAAGTGGCCACGCAAGCACCACAGCCGATGCAGGCAGCAGCGTCCATCGCCTCCTCTGCTTTCTCGCTGGCGACGGGGATCGCGTTGCCGTCGGGGACTCCGCCCGTGGAGACGGAGACGTACCCGCCCGCCTGCTGGATCTTCTCGAACGCCTTCCGGTCGACAATCAAATCCTTGATCACGGGGAACGCTCCAGAGCGCCACGGTTCGATGGTGATCGTCTCGCCCTCCTTGAAGCGGCGCATGTGGAGTTGGCAGGTGGTCACCTCGTCGTCTGGGCCGTGGGCGCGGCCGTTGATAAAGAGACTGCACATGCCGCAGATACCTTCGCGACAGTCGTGGTCGAACGCCACGGGTTCCTTGTTCTCGCTCACGAGTTGTTCGTTGAGGATGTCGAGCATTTCGAGGAAGGAGGTGCCGCCGGAGATGTCGTGGATCTTGTATGTTTCGAAACCTCCTTTGGCCTTGGCGTTCTTCTGTCGCCAGATTTTCAGGGTTAACTCTTTCAATATTTTATCTGCCATGACTGCTGGGATTACGGGTTATTTGTAGGATCGTTGAGCGATTTGGATGTTCTCGTACACGAGGGGTTCCTGGTGAAGTTCCGGGGAGAGGCCTTCGCCCTTGTACTCCCACGCGGAGACAAAGCGGAAGCGGTCGTCGTCGCGTTTCGCCTCGCCCTCGTCGGTGACGGATTCGAGGCGGAAGTGCCCGCCGCACGATTCGGCGCGCTCAAGGGCATCGCGGGTCATCAGCTCGGCCAGTTCAAAGAAGTCGGCCACGCGGGTGGCTTTCTCCAACTCGTTGTTCATGGCGGAGCACTCGCCGGTGACGCGGAGATCCCGATAGAACTCCTGCTTGAGGTCCGCGATCAGGACAAGGGCTTGTTGTAGCCCCGCCGCGTCGCGGGCCATGCCGACGTGATCCCACATGATGTGCCCGAGGTGCTTGTGGAAGTGGTCGGGGGATTTCGTTCCCTGGATGTTGTAGAGGGCCTTGAGGCGTTCCGTCACTCGCTTTTCGGCCTCCTCGAATTCGGGAGCGCCGGTGTCGATCCGGGGTGTTTGAATCTCCTTGGCGAGGTAGTCGCCAATGGTGTAGGGGAGGATAAAGTACCCGTCAGCAAGGCCTTGCATGAGGGCGGAGGCACCGAGTCGGTTGGCCCCGTGGTCGGAGAAGTTGCATTCGCCGATGGCGTAGAGGCCGGGGATGGTAGTCATCAGGTTGTAATCGACCCAGAGGCCCCCCATCGAGTAGTGGATGGCGGGGTAGATCATCATCGGGTGGTGGTACGGGTTCACGGCGGTGATCTTCTCGTACATCTGGAAGAGGTTGCCGTAGCGCTTGCGGATGGTATCCTCGCCGAGGCGCTGGATGGCATACTTGAAGTCGAGGAAGACGGCCTTGCCGGTGTTGTTGACACCGAAGCCCGCGTCGCAACGCTCTTTGGCGGCCCGGGACGCGACATCGCGAGGTACCAGGTTACCGAACGCGGGGTAGCGCCGTTCGAGGTAGAAGTCGCGCTCCTCGTCGGGGATGTCGTTGGCGGAGAGGGTCCCGGCTTGCAGTTTCTCGGCATCCTCTTTTTTCTTGGGCACCCACACGCGCCCGTCGTTGCGGAGGGATTCGGACATGAGGGTCAACTTACTCTGCTGGTCGCCGTGGACGGGGATGCAGGTGGGGTGGATCTGTACGAAGCAAGGGTTCCCGAAGAAAGCGCCCCGTTTATAGGCTTGCCAGGCGGCGCTCACGTTGCATCCCATGGCGTTCGTGGAGAGGAAGAAGACGTTGCCGTACCCGCCCGTGGCAAGCACGACGGCGTGGGCACCGAAGCGTTCCACCTTTCCGGTGACGAGGTCGCGGGCAATGATGCCGCGGGCTTTTCCGTCGATGATGACGATGTCGAGCACCTCGTGGCGGCTATATACTTTGACGTTGCCGTTCTTGACTTGGCGGTTGAGGGCACCGTAACAGCCCAACAGGAGTTGCTGACCGGTCTGGCCGCGGGCATAGAAGGTGCGGCTCACGAGGGCACCGCCGAAGGAGCGGTTGTCGAGGAGTCCGCCGTAGTCGCGGGCGAAGGGTACGCCTTGGGCGACGCACTGGTCAATGATGGCCCCGCTGACCTCGGCCAGGCGGTAGACGTTGGCCTCTCTCGCGCGGTAGTCGCCACCCTTGATGGTCTCGTAGAAGAGGCGGTAGACGGAGTCGTTATCGTTCTGGTAGTTCTTGGCCGCGTTGATGCCTCCCTGGGCGGCGATGGAGTGGGCGCGGCGCGGCGAATCCTGGTAGCAGAAAGAGAGCACGTTGTACCCGAGTTCCGCGAGGCTGGCGGCGGCTGATCCGCCGGCGAGACCGGTGCCGACGACGATGATGTCCAATTTTCTCTTGTTGGCCGGGCTGACCACCCCGATGTGGGCCTTGTGGTTCGACCACTTCTCGCTGAGTGGCCCTTCCGGTATTTTAGCGTCTAAAATATTCATCAGTTCAAGTTTTTACGGTTATGGAATAATGTGTTACCCTCCCAGGCCCACGAGGAAGTAGAGGGGGATGATGCTGAAACCTACGGCGATGGCGACGGCGAAGAGGATGCCGAGCGCGTTCCAGCGTTTCCGCCATAGTTTATTGCTGAGACCGACGGACTGGAAGGCCGCGCCGAAGCCGTGGGTGAGATGGAGACCGAGGAGCACGCTACCGAGGATGTAAAGGCCGCAGTAGATGATACTCGATTTGAAAAGACCGGAGACTAACGCGTAGGTGTTTTCCATGTGAACGCCGCCTATCTCGATGAAGTCGAGGTCGTGGGAGATTTTGATACGCCACCAGAAGTTCCACAGGTGAATCACGAGGAAGACGAGGATGAGGGCCCCCAGGATGTACATGTTGCGGGAGGCCCACGTGGCGTTTCCTGCCTGGTTGCTGCGCGCGTACTTGATGGGACGCGCGGCCCTGTTTTGCAGCGTGAGCCACGAGGCCAACGCGATATGCAGGATAAACCCAAGAGCCAGCACCGGCTCGATGACCCGGACGACGGGGTTCGTGGCCATGAAGTGGCAGACATTATTAAAAGTCTCCCCGCTGCTGTCCGCGATGAGCATCAGGTTCGCCGTCAGGTGAACGCAGAGGAAGGAGACGAGAAAAAAGCCCGACACGCCCAATATGGCTTTTTTCCCGATAGATGAAGTTATGAAACTGCTCATGATAGTGTTCGTTTTAGATTTTTTTTTCGCACAACAAAAGTATTGTTTTTTCTCATATTTTTTTAGCGAAGAGGCTATTTTAAATTGAATCTATATTTCCGGTAAGGCAAACGCGGCTAACTGCGCCCGGCTGAGGCTCTCTCCTGGGGCTATCTCGCAAGTCGGTTTTCATCCTTGCGGATAGTCGTCATTGTAGATGGCCATTCGAGGCGTTTGAGACCGTTGTATAAACGGGCCGCCTGGCCTTGCATTGTTGCATCCCTGGCGGAATGCCGTATGAAAATGGGAGCGTTTTTTTCTACCGTTTCTACCGAGCTTGCATCCCTGGCGGGATGCCCAAGCGCATGACGTACTTCGGACGGGAGCCATCCGATGCCCGGAGATATCTGGACTTTGGGGACAGCCCCTCTCCAATTCCCGACGGTACGGGAAAAAATAAAGGAGCTGCCTTTCGAGGTAGCTCCTTTTAAACACACATCGATAATCAAGAACTTGCGGTCACGTGCGGATCACGAAGTCCGAGATCTTTTCATGTTATCATCTGATAGCTTAAAAAATAAAACATGTTTCTGAAAAATTCTATGTTTGAATGAATACTCTCCTTTCTGATTATTTAGAAAATAATTTATTGGACAAAACTACTTCTTTTTGCTGAGAAACAAGGTATGAGGTGATATTTTTGGTAATAATTATTATTAAAAATAGCTACTAAAGATTCTGGTGCATGGTTGATTTTTGCCAATTAACCTGGGTTTTGGATAAACACGGTTTTCGTTTTGATCGCAAAACAACCTCCCATCAAGTTCCTTCGGGTAGGCTGTTCAAACCCGTGTAATTTTTTCTGCTTGTTTTTACATGAGAAAAGATGATTAATTACTTATGGATAAAGTAAATACAAATTGACAACATACAAATTTATAGAATAATT
>JAISNC010000047.1 GCA_031276355.1 Odoribacteraceae bacterium | reverse complement strand
ATTGCCCAAGTGCCAAATTATTCAAAGCGTGCTGTCGGAATATTTCACGATGAAATGTTGCAAGGTCAATGGTGGTGAGTGTTTTGAAAAGTGTTGTTCTTTTAACCATAAAACCCCATTGTGTCAAGATATCACGATTTTTCTGGATTGCGCCACGACAATAGAAGACAAGAAAGACGAAAAGGGAGATCTAATCGAAGGTGCTATTTCCAAAATCCGAAAAACAAAGTACGATATTATTTTGATGGACTACCTTTTGGGTGAAGAAAAATGGAACGAAGCCCTAGCGAGCCGCAAATACGCTACCGATTTCCTGAAAAAGATAAAAGACTTTTGTGAGAGTGGAGTAACAAAAAAAGAGTGGCAAAAAATCAAAGGCCCCGACGGCACTTTCCGGATATTCTTTATTTCCGCTTTTACCAATGCGGTAAATGAACGGATGTTGGCGGAAGGTTTGAGTTTCACGGAAGATTATTGGCATATTTCGCGCGGGGCTTGTCCCACCACGACTCCGCATCTGTTTTCCTACTATCTGCTCAAGGCGATGAACGGACAGGTAAGACAAATGAGCGACAAGGCAAACGAAAAAGTTGTTACCCTGCTCGATTTGCTTTACCTGATATTCGAGGAAACGAGCGACGCCCGTGCAAAGGCAATCAAAAACTTCAACAACCTGCTGTGGATGCGCGCCCGCTACGACGACCTGAAATACGACGCCTGCCTTAATAAAGAAGGCGATTTGATAAAACCCGACGAGAGAGCACGGTGCAAATCGAAGTTGGTCAACTCGTTTTTTACTGACATTGAATATTACGACAATGCCCTGTGGGAGCATGTCATGCACCTGGTGTATCTTACCGCTTTCGGCACCATTCGTCAGTGGCAGGAGATGTGGGAGGAGTATATGCTTATAAAGCCCTATTTGCGGAGGGTACACGGCAAATACGAGGGTGGAGGCGATGCGGCGGAACAAGATCCCGCCAAATCGAAACCCATGAAAGTGATAGAGGAAATAGCGACTTACATCGGGAAGTTGCGGGAAGGGAGTTAATTGTTACTTACTATCTGTTGATTGAAAGGATGAACTACGGAAAATTTTTTCGACTGAACAATGATAAATCCGATCTCGGAAGTGGCATGACCGTTTTCGACTACCTTTGGTTGTGCGATGCGGCACATAAGGATGGTTCGCCCGAATATCCCATTTACCTGACAATCACGAGGGAATCTATCGATTTCCACGTGCATTATTTCGATGAACGGAAGGACGGCGGCGAGCGCGGGACAAACACCGTCAAGCACCTGCACAATGTCTTGCTTTCTTTACCCCTTTCCGATAACATGGATGTAAAAGACGGGTTGACGGGTGCCTTGGTCGAAGGCTACGAAACAAATTTCCCGACCTGGGAAAAGGAGGGGAGTAATTATTTGTTTAAACTGTTAGTGTCAACAATAAGAGATCATGACGGTATACAAGGTCATAGTTATTCTACATTAAAAGAGTTTCATGTAAACATTGAAGAGTTGAGGGAAATTTTTGGCGATGTTGAAAATATTATAAAAGATGATATTAAAAAATACAAAATTGCACACGATAAGGCGTTCGATCAATGTATTGAAAGGTTAAGAGAGGGCGATCTGGACGGTAGGTTTGTTGCCTTGACAAAAAAAATAGAAAAATATAAACGCGATATTTTTTTTATTTTTAGCCGTTTTATCCGTAAACTGATTCTTGACTTTATTTTCGATCTCGAGCAAACGCACGTTTTCCATATCTCGCCTTACTATGAAAGTGTTTCTATAAGACTGAAATCCAATTATTTTTTTAGCGCATTGGCGGCAAAGGCAAATTTTTACTATCAAAAGAAGAACCTCAGGGGAATTAAATGGATATTGAAAGAGAAGAGAGAAAAATACTATTTTGACTGGAGTATCGCTTCGGACGAGGAGTACTGCGACTTGCACGGGGAAATCGTGCGATTGAAAGTGCGAATCCAGGAACTCGCGAAAAATCAAAACTTGTCGATTGACACGGAATATTATCTGAAATCCGAACTGGAATGGACAAAACAGATTCGCGACCCCAGATCGGAAGAGAATTTTAACGGTTATCAAGACAAGTGGTTTAAAGACCCTGAAGAGGAGATGAAAGCCGTGTATTGCGCGAGACGAGAGGTATTCCGCGCGCAATTGGCAAGGGTAAAAACAGGAAACGAGAAAGGAAGAAGATTGATAAAACGTTATAGGATAGATAAAACGTTGTCGGATAAATGGCGAGTGGCACATTATGATCTTTGGAATTGGCGTTGTCTGGTTTTCCCTCGATTGTTTATTTCAACCGTCGCCGCGTGGCTGACGTTTATCCTCGGTAGCGGGTTGTGGGGGAATATTAGCGATGGCGGTTTCCAGAAGATCACCACCGGCTATCCCTATGTCGTTAATGGCTTTTATATTTTACTCGTCTCGGGAAGTTTCTACTGGATACTGCATTCGGGATTGAAGCATAAAATAGCCGTTAGTGTAAAAAACAGATTCGGGTATTGGCTATCTTCTGCATGGATAACGGCGATGGGTTTCTGTTATTCTTTTCTTATTGGACTGTTATTGACGATATTTATTTACGAGCAAGAAAGCGGGAAAGACGAGATCCCTCATTTCGGGAACAATGGCGTTGATATTTTTAATCATCCCGTTCCATATCTTTGGGTCGGGGTCTGTTTGTCCATGTTTATCGGCCTCGTGATCCAGTCTTTCATGGATAATAAACCGCCGACGGCATCGTTGTAGGGAAGGGCTTCCTGCTCTAAAAAATCGGGTCTTGGATAAGTATATCCTTCATGGCTACACGGGGGCACCCCCGCGAGCGTTAGCACGACCCCCTCTAACGTCGGTAAAAAACGACCGGCAATAGACAAAATGGCCGCGTTTTTCGTGTCTCGGGTGAGATGCCAGGAAGAGCAAAACGCACGCGCCTCGACAAGAGGCACGTGCGTGTCAGGTCAGGCCTTTGACCCGGGCCGCGGGGGGATGCTAAAATACGCGGATACCGCCGTCGGGCTGCACGTAATTGATGCAGGTGACACGGCCCTCCCCCTCGAAGGCGGGAGACACGGGTACCAGGTTCCCGACCTCCATCGTGAAGAGGTAGACCTTGTAGTGTCCCGCGGAGTGGGTGGCCACGGCGAGGTAGTCCTTGGTGACGGTCGATCCCGACTGGGGAATCGGCTTGACCATGTGCTGCATGCAGGTAACGACCTCTCCCTCGGGGAGCGTGATTTGCAGGGACTCGCTGATCGGGTCGGTGTTTATGTTCGCGCGGTAGAGCTTGTTGCCGTGTGCGAAGTAGATGATCTCGTAGGTGAAGTTACCGGCCCACTTGTCCGCGTGGGGCAACAAGAACGTTCGCGAGATCACGCGCGAGGAGCCGGTCAGCGTATTCGATCCGCCGTAGTCGTTTGCCATCTCCACCAGGAAGGTCTCCCCGTCGGGTTCCGTCCCTTTCAGTAGCGTGAGGATCCTCCAGCGGGGATAGTTATAGCCTTCCATCCAACGTATGTCGGCATTCAGGTTGTTCGTCTTCAGTGTCGTGGAGGCATCGTTGTAGGGTGAATAGGCGTTGTTGCCGAAGCGCACGAGCGACCGGGACAGTTCGTCGAAGACAAGAACGAGCGGCGAGAACGAGGCGGCCGCCGGGGAGGCAAGGCGGTAGTTCCAGGAGGGGGGATCGACAAACGTGCCTCCGCTCTTGATCAGCGTGTAGATGGCGCCGTCGTTGATCAGGTAGATGTTGTTCTCGCTGATGTCGAGGAGGAGGTTCTGCACGTTCCTGTTCGTCGGTTGCACGAAAAACAGGTTCGTGAACTCCTTCACGATCTCCCCGTTGTCGATGCGCACGACGGCGACGTCGCTTCGGGAGGCCACGAAGAGGACATGGAGGTCGTCCGAGTTGGGGGTCAGTTTGTATTTCGGCACGAAGATCGCTTTCACGGCCTCGCCGGGGAGTTGTCGGCCCTCGTTATAGAGAGAGAGCCAGTCGCGGCGGGCGTTCGGATGGATCGTGCCGTCGCTACGGGTGCCATGAACGGCGAGCGGGACTACGGTTATTACTGGTCGGCCACGCCGATCAACAGCACGGACGGTCGTTACTTGTACTTCAGTGCGGCCTACGTGCACCCGCAGTATACCGCTAATCGCAGCCGCGGCTTCTCCGCACGCTGTATCCAAGAATAAAAGGAGTGAAGCGCCGCATCCGTTTTATTTGATTGATTTGATTTGTTTCCTCCGGCCCGAAGACCGGAGGAATCAACCGGCAAAGCCGGTAAAAATTCTTGAAAAAACGGGGAGGGTATCCCCGTTTTTCGATTCCGCGTAACAAAAAAAACACAAAAAATGACGAGTCGAGATTTTTTACAAGCCGAGGCCGAGAACACCGACTCCCTAATCCCTATTCTTATGATTCATGCAAGGGTGAAGCGATAATTTTGTCATAAATTTTGTTGAATTTCACGACGGCAAACATTCTCAAGACGGAATGAAAAAATGTCGAAACTCGTTTCTAACCGCGCGGGTTACATCCCATCAAGTTTCTCCAGGAATGGATATAATTCGGGGTTAGAGGGGCGAAGTTTCATGTTCGGATCGAGGATATTCCCTTCTCTATCAAGGAGGATAAAGCGGGGGATGCCAGCTACGTCGTAGGGACCGGTGAAGGATTTATCCGCACCCGCGTAGAGTTGCACGCCGGTGAGTTGGTGTTCCTGCAGGTATCGTTCCCAGGCGGCTTTGTCTGTATCCACGGAAATGCTGACGAAGGCGATGGCGCGTCCGGCCATCTTCTCCTCGAGTGCCTTCAAGTGGGGGATTTCCTGTATACAGAAGCCGCACCAGGTGGCCCAGAGGTCGACCAGGACGTATTGCCCGCGGAAATCGGCCAGGTCGACCGTTCGACCCGTCGCGTCCGGATAGTGGAAGGCGGGCGAAGGTTTTCCGACCATGCTCTCGCGGGGGAAGCCGTTTTTCAGGTAGGCGATGGCGGTGGTCTGGTCGATCTTCCCGTCGAGGAGCGCCTCGAGGGTGGGTGCGAGGTCGAGTCCCGATGGGCGTCGCAAGATATAGCTGCTGATGATTTTTCCCTCCTTGTCGAGGAGGATAAAGCGCGGTATGGCGTTAATGGCATAGGCATCGGCGAAGGCGCTGCCTTGGCCTATCCAGAGCTGGGTGCCGGTCATGTGATCGTTTTTGACCATGTCGCTCCATT
Source organism: Odoribacteraceae bacterium (assembly GCA_031276355.1). Lineage (GTDB taxonomy): Bacteria > Bacteroidota > Bacteroidia > Bacteroidales > Marinifilaceae > JAIRKS01. Next base: position 10,504 of record JAISNC010000047.1, on the reverse strand, counting down.
TCTCCTTGTCGGCATCGACAGAAACGCTGACGAAGGCGATATCTTTCTCCTTGAAGCGCTCTTCCATGGCTTGCAGAAAGGGGATTTCCGCCCGACAGGGGGAGCACCAGGTGGCCCAGACATCGATCAAGACGTATCGCCCGGCAAAGCGGTCGAGCGTCACGGTCTGTCCGTCGATATCCTCGGCTACCAACGCGGGGGACACATCGCCGTGCTGCGGGCCGGCGATGCCCTGTTTAATCTTTTCTATGTTGATCGTTCCCGTGGCTCCCAGCTGTTTCCGGGCGATTTCTTGTTCCTCGGCGGAGAGGGAGATGGTGGTGAATTTCACCTGTTTTGCCCTGGCGATTCGTTCGGCGCTCCACGTCTTGGGGTCGTTTGTCTCTTGTTGTGCTTGCATCGCGGGTGCCATCAAGAGGATGATCACTGCTAAGTAAATTGCTTTCATGGTAATTGTTTTTAAGTTATGGAATTAAAACACGCGAATTGCCCTAAAAAAGAAGGCGGCGGTAGTGTTTTTGTTGTAATTGATATTCATGTGCATATAGTCCGTCCCGTTATTGAAGGAGATGGCCATTGCCGACGAGACGGATGCTTCCGAGGAGGACCAGTACATGCTGGCCGAGTAGTTGAACGGTGTGCCCCCGTGGGCGACGATCCGGGCATTGAAGTAGTCTCGTTCGGTCAGGTTGTGAGCCGGCCGGGAGAGATTCATCTGCATGCTGGGCGGATAGCCGCCGGGGATGATGTAGGCGCTGTTACCCACGAGTAAGTTGTACATCTCGACGACCTCCCAGAACGAGGGAATATACCACTCCCCGTCGAGGTCGCTCTTGTTCTTCTCGTGTACCCAGGCGAAGGCCGGGTAGGTGGTAGTGAAGGTAGGATCGTCCCGGTGGGTGACAATAATCTCCCGGGTGTTGATCTTCCCGTCGCTAAAATCGGTCTCGTGAGTGTCGGTATCCAGGCCCCAAGCGGTGGCAGTGAGTTGGTCAAGGGAAACAATGGCCCCGTGTTGTCCTCCATCCGACACCTTGTAGACGATTCCGACGGGGTTGATCGCGTCGGGATAAGGGTCGCCGAAAACGCGCAGGCTACCTTCTTGAGTGACGGTAATTCTCTCGAATTGGTTTCCGGCGGCGATGTAGATACGTGCCGACCGTGGAGTGCGGGTGGGATTCGAGGCAGCGGTGATGATAACGTCGAGAGAGTCTCGCGTGATGATAGGCCACGCATCTTCACAGATGACATTCCAGATCGGTGCATCGGTGCGGACGGTGATGCGTTGCTCGTTCCCGGCGGCATCGATGGTGATGGTGTTGGAGGAGATGAGTAAGGCATCCGCCTCGTCGTCGCACGAGAGAACGGTGGTAATCAATGGTACAAGTAGCGCAAGTAAGAAGTGTTTCATGATATTTCGTTTTTAGCGCGTGTTTTTAATGGTATTGATAATTTCCCGGATCAAATCGTACTTGGCGCGGAGCAAATCGTACCCGGTGACGCTTCCATACTCGGCCTCGAACTCCTCGGCGGTGTAGTGGAAAGCGGCTATGAAGAATTGGATGGCATCCTCGTCGCGGGTAGGGGTATAGTAGCGCGTGTACTCTCCGGGGACGCTGAGATTAGGGGAGAGTTGTCCCGGCATGGAAGGGCTGGAGATGAGAAAACCGTATTGGTGCCAATGGGGCTTATACGTTGCCGCCATGCCGGAACTGACCATGGTATAGTAGGCGCTGGGAAAGAGTGCCTGCGGTGTCCAAGATGCCTCCGAGATTCCAAAGAAGATCTCTAATTGCTGGGCGTGGTGATCACGTGCGTGGTGATAGTAGATGGTGGCTATGATCTCCTCGGTGAGGTTTCCTTTTTCCTCATCGGTCATGTCGCCCAGTCGTCCGACATTGCTGATGATGACAGTACGGTAGCCGTTGTATACGTTCCCAAAACGTTTTCCTCGCTCCGCGGTCAAGAATGCATTTAGGGTTAGCTCGTTGACAAGTAGAATAGTATGAGGGTATAACGCAGGGGGAAGTCCCGATAGCACGCGCTCTCGAAAGAATAATACCCCGTTGAGCAAGGCATCCCGATCCTTGGAGAGGAGATAGGTGGTTGAGGCATCCGTGGCGGTAACGGAGTAGAAGGGGTCGAGCTTCTCGATGTTGATGATGGAGTCTCCGTACGCGTTGATGCTTCGGAACTCTTTGCCGAGCGTGTCGGTATAGTAGACCGAGATGCCAAGATCGCGGTATATCTCGTAACACGCGTGGTCGAGGGGGTCGTTGTTATCTTCAACGAGTAACCAATCTTTGTCAAGGTTGGTGGGGGCGAGAGGCCCGTCGTCATCACCCTTGCAAGCCGCGAGAAGGGCGGTGAGTGTAAAGAGCGTGATTTTGATGTATGTTTTCATGGATCTATGTTTTTATTGGAGGGGTTGTTGTTGTTTCCATTCACGTGGGGTGTTTTGTTGGAGGGTGCCCCCGTTGAGGTTGATCTCGGTGTCGGGAATGGGGAGGACGTAGTATTGGGGTTCTTCGTCGTATTTTTTTAGCACCATGTCACCGGACACGGAGGTATATTCGTAGTAGGCGTGCCGTATCTCTTTCTGAACGGGATAACCGGGATGCACGGCGTAACGCCGTAGATCAAACCAGCGCTGGCCCTCGAAACAGAATTCCCGTCGCCGTTCGTCCCGGATGAAATTCATCAACGCCTCCCCGGAGAGGTTGATCGCGTCGGGGGTGGTGGAGAGGCGGTGGAGACGCAGAGTTTGCAGGTCGGCAATGGCATCGGCCTCGCGGTGGAGCATGAGGAGGGCTTCGGCTCTGTTCAGGTATATTTCCGGCAGGCGAAAGATGAATATGTCCGAGCATGCCGCCACGACCCGATTGGCGTATTTCTGGATGGTTTCGTAGCCGGACATCGGCATGCCGCGGATGTAGTATGTCCTCCGCAGGTCGTTGGCCGCAAAGAGAGCTAACAGCTCATCGCTTGGCCTGAACTTGGTAGCGTTGGTAGACATGAAGTCCATGTTCGAGGTGGTTACCATGCCGCTCGTGAAGATGGTTTCCGTGGAGTTGAAGGCGACGGTATTGGACACCGACGCGATGTCTTGTGTTTTGTGGTCGACCAGTCGGTAGTTCCCACGGGATAGGACGGTATCGCATTGTCGTGCGGTCTCCTCCCATTCGCCCGTGTACAAGGAAACGCGGCTTAAAAGCGTGCGGGCGGCCATCTCGCTACCCCGGTAGGTGGTCAAAGGAATAAGCCCTTTCAAGTGCGCGATGCTCTCTTTTAAGTTGGACGTGATGACTCGGTAACACGCTTCAACAGGGTGTCTCTCGAATCGCTTGTCCTCGATCGTGCCGGTTAGTTTAAGCGGCACGCCTGGTTCCGTGGCGGCTGTTTCCTTCCTGTAGGGCCGCGCGTAGAGGTTTACCAGGAAATAGTAGTAGGAAGCCCGCAGGAAGAGCGCTTCGCCCTTTACCTTCCGGTAGTTGTCCCCCTCCTCTTTGAAGCGCTCCACCTCGTCGAGGACGGCATTCAGTACACCGATGCGTTTATACAGGCTCTCCCAGGTCGATTGCGTGTTCACGTCGGGTTGCCACCAGTAGAAGGGGGAACCTGCCGCCCGGTTCGTGTTGCTGGTGACGAATAGAACGTCGTCGTCCATGACGTGAATCCAGTAGTCGATCTCTTTTCCCGTGGTGGCGGGCATGTACCCCTCTCCGATCAGTAATTCGTTCAGGTCATCGGTATTGGTGACATAGGCCTGGTCGTTTGGGTTCTCTTCGAGAAAATCGCCGCACGAGCCACATAGCACGAGGCTTGCGAAGAGGTATAATCTGTTTTTCATGGTAAGTTGGTTAAAATGATACGTTTACATTCAACGAGTAGGTAGGGCGTAGCGACATGTTAATCGTCGGGGCCGTACCGTCCTGCGTTGCCGGATCTTGTCCTTTCAATTTCCTGGAGGCAAAGGTGTACAGGTTCGTGCCTGCCATGCCGACGTATGCTGAACGGAAGTTGAGTTGACGGCACAATTTCTCCGGTAAATTGTAGCGGACGGAGGCCGACTGTATTTTCACGAAGCTCCCGTTGACTACCCTCAGGTCGGATCTGTCGTACATCTGCCACAGCCCGTTGGCGAAGGCGATGGACTCCCCGTTCGTGTTCACCTGCTGGCTCCACCACATTCGGTTGCCCAGCGTGTTGTCGAATGTCGTGCCCGAGACCACGCCCGGCACGTTCGTGCTCCGTTCGTCGCCCGGGTTTCTCCACCGGTTCAAGAACTCTTTTCGCACGTTGGCGGTGGGTTGCGGGGCAATGGTCTTGTATTCGGAACTGACGTTAGGATACATCTGTAACAAGCGGATTTTCGAACCGAAACTGTACGCCATGTTGACGGATGCCGAGAAACGCCCCCATGCCAACGTGTGCTGGATGCCGCCTTGTATGACGGGTACTCGTGTGCCGGAGTAACTCATCACGTCGGAAAAGATGTCGGTTAGTTCCATCTCCCGGTATTTCTCCAGCAAGTCCACGCGCTGATTGTTCACGTGCACGATGCGATCAGACCCGTAAAAAACGGGGGCACCGTTCAGCGGGCTTAAGTGCAAATACTTGTAAGAGTAAAACGAATGAAGTGGGCGTCCCTGGATTTCCAGCGTGCCGTTGAGATAGCCATCGTAGTTGATCGCGTTCGTCAGCGTTTTATCCCGTGAAGGCCCCGGCACATTGTTCGTCACCTGCCCGAAATTTGTGGTCATGCTCCACCGGAAGCCGTTGGTATTGCGGTTTCTCGTGTCGATCAACGTGAAGCGGAGCGCCACTTCCACGCCCTGGTTTTCCAGGATACCCGTGTTCACTACCCAGTTCGAAACGCCGTTGATGGTCGAGATGCCTTTCTTGAAGAATGCGTCTTGCGTCCGTTTGTAAAAATAGGAGACACTCCCGGCGATGAACTTGCGGAACAAGCTAAAATCCATCGTCAGGTTATAGGAAGCGGTCTTCTCCCATTTCAAATCGGGGTTGGCATAGCTGGAGATGGTCGACTCGTATTCCCCGAAATCGGCATCTATCCCCCCGCGCTGAATGATTAGCTGGGAGGAGATATTATCCAGCATGTTCCCCTGATATCCGAACGACCCGTGCAGGGAGAGATTGTCCACCCAGTGGGCCTTTTCGAGCACGTCTTCCTTCGCGTTCCAACGTGCCGACAGCGACCAGATAGGCGCCAGGCGTTCGTTAGCCCTGGAACCAAAGCGATTGGAGGCATCAAAGCGCCCGTTCACGTTGATAGTGTAAAGGTTATTATAGGTGTACGACACCGTGGCATAAGGGCCTACCCGGTTCGTCAGTTGATCTGTCCAAAGCCCCAGGGCGTTCAAATCTGTCCCCAGCCAGAGGGTGAACTCCGGGTTCGTCACGGGATTCACCTGTGCCATTTTCTTCCCTCTCTCCTTCAGGTAACCCCGGAACGTCTCGTTAAGACCGTGGTATTGCGTGGAGCTTAGCTCTCCCCCCGCGGCAGCGATGATGAAATGTTTCTTGTCATCGTCCAACGCCTGTCGGAAATCCACTTGCCCGCGAAGGGTATAAGCATACTGCTCCGTGTTCTGGTAAAGTAACTCCCCGCCGTGCGGCATCAGATTGCCGTCCGAATGCAGTCTCAACCGCTCGGCGTAGAAGCTCTTTTCGCCGTGCCACATCTCTTGCGTCGTGTTCGTCGTATTGTAGGAGGCTGTCAGTGAAGCCTTCACTCCTTCCTGGATAGTGAAATCCAGCCCGGCGGTCGCCGTTAGTCCGGAAGAGCGGATCTCTTGCGAGGAGTTAACTTTTTCGTGGAGGATGTTAAAGTCCCTGTAAAACTCGTTTCTCACTTGTCGCGGGTAAAACCACAACGACCCGTCGTCATTGTACGCCGGCAAGGCTCGCGTGGTCTCGTAGGCGTAACGCATCACCTCTACGTCATTCGGCGTGTAAAATCGCTTGCTCGTATTGCCGTTAAGATTAAAGCGGATCGTCCAGCGATTATACGTTCCCACCACGTTCATGCTCGCCGTGTATTGCTTGTTCGCCTCCTCCTGGATGCTCCCGCGGGCATCCGAGTGCCCCGCCGAGATGTAGTAACGCACGTCTGATGTCCCCCCGGAAAGGCTGACGGTATGTTTATGTGAAAAAGAATTCTGCATCAATTCACCGAACCAATCCGTGTTCATCGTCTCGTAGCGCCCTACTTCCCGCTGCATCTCCTCGTGCGACAAGATCCCTTTCCAGTAATCGAGCAGGGCCTTCTCGTACCCCAGCCAATGCTGCACGTGAGGATAGATAACGCGCTTCTCTAATAGCTCGCGGGAAAAATCCACCCGCTCCTTCGAGTTCATCATATAAACGTTCCGGTCGGAATAATGCGGCCGCCTCAAAAACGTTCCCGCGAAAGAGTAAGAAAGCTCCGGGGGGCCTTGTCTTCCCTGCTTTGTCGTCACGACGATCACGCCATTCGCTGCTCGCGGGCCGTATAGGACCGTGGCCGAAGCGTCTTTCAGGATACTGATGGATTCGATGTCATTCGGATTAATGCCGGAGATCGCGTTCCCCAGCAAGTTAACGAAGTCCAGGTCGTTGATCTGTTCCGGGCTTAAGTTGACGGGATTCTCGATGACGACGTTGTCAAGCACCCACACGGGATCCTGGTTCCCCAGTACCGTCGATGTACCCCGGACACGGATACGGGGAACGGCCCCTACCTGCCCCGAGTTCTGCATGAACGTCATGCCGGGAACGTGTCCTTCCAGCATCTGGTCGATGGATGTAAGACCGGGTACGACGATCTCCTCTGCTTTGATGAACTGGATGGCACTGGTCATCTCCCTTAGATTAAGCCTCTGGTAGCCGATCGGCACGATCACTTCTTCCAACTCCGCTACAGCCTCTTTCATCACGACCGAGAGCGTATTTTGTCCCGTGTATTTGATCTCCCGCGTCTGCATGCCGACGAAGGAGAAGATCAGGGTCGCGTTGCCCTCTTCCGGGACGCGCGCCTGGAACTCCCCGTTCTTGTCCGAGGTGCTCCCGGCGGGGTATCCTTTCACGCGGATGGTCACGCCGGGTAACGGTTCTCGTTTCTCGTCCACCACCTTCCCTTTCACGACGATCCACCGGGTCACCTGCTGCTGGGGACGGGCGGGCGGGCCGGGTGACACGATGATGATATCGTTCTCCAGCGTGTAGCGGTACCCGAGTTTTCCCAGCACGCGGTTCAGCAGCTCGCCCACTTCCTCCCCCTCGCTCTCCACCGGGCCCAGCCGCTTGTTCCCCAGCTCCTCGTGGTTAAAGATGAAATAATAGCCGGTCTGCCGCTGGATCTCGCGGAACAGCGATTCCAGCGAGGCCTCCTTGAGCTTCAATCCCACCGTTCTCCCCTGCGAGAAGCTCGCGGCGAGGATCGACACCTGGAAGAAACAGGTGAACATGATGGAGAGTCTCGTGATTCTCGAGATCTTTTCTCCTTGGGCCCAATAAAAGCGAGGCCCGGGTCGTTTTTTTTTCATACTTTTGTTGACATTAAAATGAGTAAACGGGAATAAGCCTCGCCTCCAAGTGAACGCTTATTCTATCTCGGTTTCCCGGGGGGAGTCGCGTGACGCCCCCCGTTTTTCATTCTCCCCTCGCCCGGTCGACCACGACCCGCCTGCCGTCGATCCTGAACACCACGCCGGCGGTTTTCTCGATCGCCTCGAGGATCACGGAGATATCATCGTACCTCTTCATGTAGCCGGAAAAGCGGGTGGCCGCGGCGCTCTCGTCCGCGTACTCCACCGAGAAATCGTACCAGCAGGAGAGCTTCTCCAGGATGCTCCCCAGCGGTTCGCCGCTAAACACGAACAGGTTATCCTTCCAGGCCACGTGAGGCAGCAGGTCGGTCTCCTTGAGCGTCAGTCGATCCCCCTCCACGCGGTACTCGGCCACCTCCCCCGCGCGCAACCTCACCTCTTCCTCCCGCCCGGCGATCCTCAGCCCGACGGATCCCTCCACGAGGGCCGTCTCGACGATCCCCGCGCGGGACGCGTTCACGTTGAACCGCGTGCCGTGTACCACTACCCGCGCCGCGCCCGTCACCACGTGGAAGGGTCGCCCGTCACCCCCGTCCACCTCGAACCACGCCTCGCCCTCGAGGAACACCTCCCGCGCGTCGCCCCGGAACGCCTCCGGGTACCTCAACACCGTCCGGGCGTTCAGGTGCACCCGCGTGCCGTCGGCGAGCGTCAACCGGTATTCGCCCCCCCGCGGCGTCTCGAGCCGGTTTTCCACCCCGTTCCCCGCCGGGACATCCACGTACGCGATGGACCCTTCCAGCGGGGTCACCCGGATGTGGCCCGGCAATCGCGCCTCCTTCTCTACCGCCCCGTCCAGCACGAACTCCTCGCCGGTGGAGCGGGAGAGCGTGGCACGCGGGTAGCCGGGATGGATCCCCGCCGCGGGAAGCGCGACATCCCGGCGGGCGTCATTGCCGGTACGTGTCGCGATATAAAGCCCGGCCAGCGGGAGTAGCAGCAACGCCGCGTAACGCGCCACCCGCGCGATCACCCGCCGGCGGCCGCCGCGGGCGCGCTCGAAACGCGCGAGGGCTTTCCCGCTGTCGACGCGTTGATACAGTCGATATTTTTCCTCGAGTCCTTCCCCCGCGAGGAGCCTTCGGGCGAACGGCCCGTTTCCCGGGCTTTCCGCCATCCACCGTTGCAGTTCCTTTTCTCCCTCCTCGTTCAGCGCTCCCGACAGGGATAGCGAGATCAACCGGGCGATGTGATCGTTTTTTGCCTCCATCGTGTTTTTATTAATATAACAATCGAGATGAAAAAAGATTGACAAATCCCCGGGGAAAAATGGCCGGGATTGGGAAAAAAAATCTTTCGCCGGCGCGGCGTTACAAGATTCGAAGGAGGATGGCGACGAGATAAAGGGCCCCCATCTCCTCGCGCAGGAAGTTCATGGCCCTGTTCTTCTGCGTTTTCACGGTGGCGATGGAGAGGTTCATCAGCGCGGCGATCTCCTCGTTCTTTTTCCCCTGCAGGTGTAGCTCGAAGATCTTCTTGCATCGCGCGGGTAGCTTTTCCACGGTGGCGAAGAGCACGCGGTACACCTCCTCCTCGATCCACCTCCGGTCGTCTTCTTCCTCCCACGGCTCTTCCGCCGGCAGCGAGAGGAGGTAATCTCTCCTCGTCTGTTCTCTTTTCAGCTCGTTCAGGCAGGCGTTTTTGATGGACGTGTATAGAAACGTTTTTAACTCGGGCAACGAGTTGAAGTGAAGGTCTCTCTTCCAGATGCTGGTGAACAGTTCCTGGACGATGTCCTCGACGACCTCCGGGCGGTGGATATAATGCAGCCCGAAGGCGACCATCGCCCGGTAATATTCCTTGTATAATATCTTGAACGCCAGTTGTTTTTTCTGGTTTAACAATTCGGGCAGGTCCGTTTCGGGGCTTTTCATCGCGTGCTTCCTTTATCGCGGGTAAAAGTATGTATTTATTCCGGGATTTTTACCCGCTCGATCTCTTTGAATTTGGGCGTGGGGGTATTTCAACGCGACGTTTTTAGTCCCGGGGCGTTCGAGGCGGCCGTTCGGTCGCGCGGGGGCGAAAGATTTTTCGCCCTCGCGTCGTTCTCGAACGCTCCGTTACACCGGCGAACGAAAAAACGGGGAACGGTATCTCCCCGTTCCCCGTTGGCCGTTGGCCGCTTCCCGCGTTAATTATTCGTTGCCATCAGAGACCCGTGCCACGGGGTCATCGTGCTTAAAAAAATACCACTTCGCGCCGGCGGGCGCCCCGGTGGTAACCGCGCGTGAAGTTAAATTGGTGCAGCGGGTTATATACAACATGTTCCATCCTTTTTTCCCGTTCACGCGATACTCGTTTGCCGTCCTGTAAGGGTGGGTTCTCGTGCCGGTGATGGACACGTCCCCGTTCAGGTAGAACAAGTACCCGTCAAGGTTATTACCGTCGCCCGGTTCTGTCCCGTGGTAAATTTGGCCTACGAGTTGGCCCGATTTACAAGCGTACAAGAAGGCGAACTCCCCTTTCACGCCGCGGTTGCTCGTCGTGATGCCGGCGGGGAGGTACTCCATCGGCTTGAGGAGGCTGTCGTTCACGCTGGCCGGGAGGTTTACCGTGAAATTGCCTCCGCCATACGGGAGGCTCGCGATCACGTGATTGCCGTCGTCGCCACGCTCTATCACTAATTTTACCGTGTCGATTTGCCCGTTGTGGCTGGCGCCGTTCTCCACCGCCACGGTGACGGTGTTACCCGCGATCACGCCACCGTCGTCGCGGCAGGCGAACGCCGCCGCCGCGATCATCATTGTAAAGACAACGGGTTTCATCGTTTTCATGCCCCGTCACGGAATGATGGCGCTCTGGATCTCGCTCCAGGGGCCTTTCTCGCCGCGGGTGTTCTCCCAGCAGAGGCAGAAATAGACGGTTTTACCGCGCTCGTGTCCCTGGAACTCGAG
>JAISNC010000010.1 GCA_031276355.1 Odoribacteraceae bacterium | reverse complement strand
TCCCACTCTTCCAGGACCTCTTTGTTGATTCGAGAAAGGTCCAGCCCCTTGTATTCATGGAATTTTTTATCCATCCCGGTCGGTTTTAATTTTTAAGGTGCAAATATATTACTTTCCGGTGGAATAAAAAAAGGGTTGTTCGTGGCGACGCGTTTCAAACCGGCGCGTTTCGATGTTTCCAACGGGTGGGGCTGTCTCGAAAGCCGGTTTGAGGGAGTTTTCTCTCATTCCGCGGGAATGAATCGCCCGGTAGAAACGTCCAGCCTGCCCATCCCTTTGAAATGCATCCAGCATGTGTGGGCTGTCGGGAGGTGTTGAATATGTCTTACGACCTTTTTCGAGTGATAGCTCGAAAAATATTTTGAAAGATTCAAAAACAGTCGTAAACTTGCATGGGAGATTTAAGAGAACTCGTCACGAGAGACGAAGTGGTCGTTGGGGTGATTTTATTATTTTAGCATAGAGGGATAGGTATGAATTCAAGAGAGAGAGACGAGGGATTGAGTTTGGATGAGTGGTATAATCGTTATTATACTCCGTTGGTGTTGTGGGCGGACACGATTATTCATGATATAGCGAAAGCGGAGGATATTGTTCAGGAGTTGTTTGTTTATCTATGTGAAAAGGATCGTTATCAATCGCTGGACAAGATTGCTTTTAAATCTTATCTTTATATCTCTGTTCGTAATACGGCCTTGCGTTCTTTGCACGCGTGCCGGAATATCCAAACGCTACCCGATATATCCATTGTAGAGAAGGTGTGGGATGAAGAAGAGGAAGATACGTACGAAGATTTAATCAAGCAGATGAATGAAGAGGTGGAGAGATTGTCCCCGCGCAGTCGTGAAGTGCTTGAGTGTGTCTATCTGAAAAACATGAAGTATGCCGAGGTCGCTACCCATTTGAATATATCTATTGCCACGGTGAAAACCTTGTTGGTAAGAAGTCTGAAAAATCTTCGAACTCGCTTGAACAAGTCCATATTGTTATTTTTTTATCACCTCGTGCGTGTTAAATGAATGTTAAATATATAGGGAGGTGTCAACCGATTTCCTTTTTCATGTCTTTTAGTGTAAACTATCATTATAGTCATGAGGGGAGAGCCATTCGATATTCAGTTGTTAGATTATATTACGGGTCATCTTGCTGACGCGGAGTACGAGCGTATGCGGGAATGGATCGAGGAAGAGGAGGCGCATCGGGACTATTACGAACGCTTTTACCTGGAGTACCTGCGGCAACGCTGGTATTTTCGAGCGCGGTTGATACGCGAAAAGGGCCGGCGTAGGTACGCGATCCGGGGATGGAGGAGGCGCGTGGCGCGGTATGTGATCCCATTGGCCGCTTCAGTCGTGCTGCTTTTGGGAGTTTTTTGGGGATATCAAAGCGGCATGTGGGAGAGAGGGCCGGGGCCGGTGGTCGCGACGAGCGGAGATATCGTGCCCGGTACGTTAAAAGCGAAATTGATGGTGGATGAGGAGCAGGTCATCCCGTTAGATGACAATACATCTGATGTTGTAGAGATCGCGGGCGTTCAACCTTTCGTGAAAACCCCCGGGAATATTGATTACCGTGGCAATGAAGAGCGATCGTTGTATGTGCGGCATCACTTGTTGATCGTGGAGAAGGGAGGAGAATACGCGATCACGCTGGAAGATAGTACTTTCGTGCAGCTTAATTCGGCTTCTACATTAGGTTATCCCGTCGTCTTCACTGGTAACGAGCGGCGGGTTAAGTTATCCGGTGAGGCCTATTTCCGCGTGAAATCGAATCAAGAGATCCCTTTTATCGTGGAGGTCGGCGATATAAGTATTCAAGTAACAGGTACGGAATTTAATGTTAATACACATAAAAAGAACCAAATAGAGACAGTACTCGTGACCGGCAGCGTGGATATCATAAAGGACACGTGTCGTTACCCGTTGAAGATCTCCCAGAAAGCCACGTACATGATTGATAGTAAGGAGGTGATCGTGGAGCCCGTGGAGATAGATACATACGTCGCGTGGAAGAATGGGGATATTATCTTTGTTGACGAGCGCTTAGAGGATATTATGTATAAACTCTCGTTATGGTATGATTTTGAGGTATTTTATGCACAGCCTGAGGTGAAAGATATCTTGTTGTCCGGGGATATGATGAAATACGATCGTATCGAGAATTTGCTCTATTTTTTTGAGAACAGCTCCGGTATCGTGTTTGAAATCACGGGAAGGAAGATCGTGGTAAGCATGAAAAAATAGATGATATTTATAAAGAAAGGGGGTGAGCATCTAAGAAGAAAAGGGGAACAGTTTATAAGTGACTGAAAAACGGAAAGATCGGCGAAATCTTTCCGTTGAAATCTCGACTTTAAAGCTAAAAGTCTATTGTAAAATTAAAAGCACAAATCTATGAAAAAAAAGGAAGAATGGGAAGAAAAAGCCTCTTCAAAACGAAAAATCTTGCACATCATGAAAGTCATGTTGGTTCTGTTATTTGCCTTTTTACTTCAGGTAAACGGGGGTACACGTGCTCAAGACCGGTTGGTTAGCTTGAACCTTAAGAATTGTAATGTTGGGGAGTTTTTAAAGGCGGTTCGCAAACAGACCGGCGTTCGCTTCATGTATAAAAGCGATTACGTGAAAAGTTTGGATCGTTTTGACGTGAATGTTAAAGACAAGGAGCTTATGCACTTGATGGAGGAGATTTTTGAGGGGACGGATATTGTTTGTCAGTATGAAGAAGACGTGATTTTGTTGGTCAAACGCGAGGCCCTTCTGCAGCAGAAAAACCAGCAGGTAAGGATTAAGGGTAAGGTCGTGGATAAAAAAGGAGAACCGTTGCCGGGTACCACGATCCTGATCCAAGAGACCACCGTTGGAACGGCCTCGGATCAGGAGGGGCGTTTTAGTTTAACGTTGCCCAATGACAAGAACGTGATAGTGGAGTTTCGTTTTGTCGGGATGGAGACCAAGGTGATTAGGTTGGCGGATCTCCGGGACGAGGAGGTGCTTTTGGGGCAAAGAGATCTTGTGGTTACGTTGGTGGAGTCGTCGCAGAGTTTGGATGACGTGGTGGTAACGGGTTTTGCTAACGTCCGGAAAGAGACCTACACGGGGGATGCCGTGCGCATCAAAGGGGAGGATATCGTGAAGGTAGCGAATCGGAATTTAATTTCAGCTTTAGAAGTGTTCGACCCTTCGTTTAGTATTCAGGTGAATAACGCCATGGGGTCTAATCCGAATTACATCCCGGATTTTTCGATCCGGGGGCAGTCGTCGATTGGACAACGCGAATTAGACGTGGCGGACGTGAGTGAATCTCGCTTGAGAAGTAACGTGAACACCCCGCTCTTTATCGTGGATGGATTGGATGCCAGCGTGGAGTACGTGTATGATTTGGACCCGCAACGCATCTTTTCGGTTACCATATTAAAAGACGCTGCCGCGACGGCCGTGTACGGTTCGCGTGCCTCTAACGGTGTCATTGTGATTGAAACGATCGCCCCGAAGGCGGGTAAATTCAACATCTCGTATTCATTAGCTGGAAGCGTGACCACTCCCGATCTGACAAGTTATGATTATTTCAATGCCCAGGAGAAGTTGGACGTTGAGAAGTTGACCGGTTATTACGAGATAGATCCCCAAGTATACAGCCAAGGCGTGCGGAATGTCTATTCGGAATTAATACAAAAGAGCAATGCGATCGCGAAGGGGGTCAACACCTATTGGTTGAGCCAGCCCCTGAGAACCGGTTATAATCATAAACACAGCGTGGCCGTCGATGGAGGAAATGATAATATCCGTTATGGAATTACCTTTAGTTACGATAACCAGCACGGCGTGATGAAGGATGACTACCGGAATCGATTGAACGCGGGCGTGCGGATTGATTATCGAATGGATGATTTCTTGATAATCAACAGGGTGCAGTATGATAAGGTGGACTCTAAAGACTCCCCCTACGGTTCATTCAGCACGTTTGTAAACCAGCTTCCCTACAACGAGATGAAAGATGCGTTTGGGAGATACGTGAAGCAGTTCCCGGTGTGGCATTCGGGATCTCAATACGTGAATCCCATGTACGAGGGGGCGCAAACGAAGAGTTATAACACGGGGGGATCGGAACAGTTTCAAAATAACTTGCAAGTGGATTGGAGCATTCTCCCTGTCCTGCAATTCAAATTCTTGTTGGGACTTACCAAGCAGACGAATCAACGACGGAATTTCACGGATCCGGATTCCGGTATATACGCCTTAAACAGCACGATCCGCGGGGCGTTATCCACGACGGACGGGGATCAACACAGCTGGCTTACGCGGTTGCAATTGTTGTATAACCAAGCGATAGAAAAGCATTACCTTAATTTCTCGTTTGTCGCCGAGGCAAGGGAGACAAAGAGTAAATCAATCCGGGCGGAGTACGAGGGTTTCCCTTCGGGGAGTTTGAGTTCCATCATGTTCGCTCAACGGATCGTGGAGAAGCCGACAGAGACGGATAATCATACCCGCAATGCCGGGGCGCTCCTCACGGCCAACTACTCGTATGATAACATCTACCTTCTGGACGCTTCCGTTCGCTTTGATGGCTCTTCCGAGTTTGGATCCGAGAAGAAGTATGCCCCTTTCTGGTCGGCAGGCGTGGGGGTTAACTTGCACAAGTACGCGTTTTTAGGGAGCAGTAGCGTGTTGGATCTTCTAAAATTAACGGCCACGTTCGGACAGACGGGAAAGGTGGATTTCGCCCCTTACGCGGCCAAAGATATCTACGCGATCTTTCCGACGAGCTGGTATGCTTCCGGCATGGGTGTTAAACTGATGGCACTGGGGAATCCGGAATTGGCCTGGGAGGTCAAGGACTCGTACACTTATAGTACCGAGTTCGAGCTCAAGGATAAATTGGTATACGGGAAACTCTCCTATTATCACGAGATCACGAAAAACCAGATCACCGATATAGCGATCCCCTCCTCGTTTGGATTTCCCGCTTATAAAGACAATATGGGAAAGATCAAAAATACCGGGATAGAGTTGAGTCTCTCGTCTCACCTGATTCGCAAGAAGGATCTGTTCTTGAGTATAAACGGGCATATCCGGCACAATAAAAACACCATTTTGGAAATTTCCAACTCCTTAAAACGGTATAACGACCGGGTGGATGAGTATTATGACGGGTACGGGTACTCCTCCTATACCGCCATGGACCCGAAGTGGGCAAAACCCTTCCGGAAATACGAAGAGGGAAGCTCGACGACCTCTATCTACGCGATGAAATCGCTGGGCATTGATCCTGCCAGCGGGAAAGAGGTATTTGTACGGCGCGATGGGAGCATCACGTACGAGTGGGAATCCGGGGAACAGCAGGTCGTCGGTGATACGGAACCGGATGTTTTCGGGAAATTTCACTTGAACTTCCAATGGAAATCGTTAAACATCTTTACCAGTTTTATATATGCCTTCGGTGGGCAGGTGTACAACAGCACCTACGCGAACAGGATTGAAAACGTGGATTTGTTAAACTACAACGCGGACAGGCGCGTGTTGAGCGATCGCTGGATACAGATCGGAGATATCACCCCGCTAAAAGACATCGCGGATAGATCCCAGGCCACGCGCCCGACCTCCCGGTTTGTCCAAAATGAAAATTACTTGGATTTTAACTCCTTGTCTGTCGCGTGGATTTTCCAGGACGCGTGGGTAAAACGGTGGAATTTGAATCAGGTGAAGTTACAATTCAACATGAATGATGTGGCCCATCTCTCCACGATCAAACGGGAACGAGGAACGGACTACCCCTTCGCTCGCACGTTTGACCTGTTGTTGGGGATCTATTTTTAATTTAAAAAACTGTGGATATGAAACATAGAATTGCAATACTGTTATCGGTGCTCTTTTTCGGCTCTTGTAGTGATTGGCTTACGGTGGAGCCTGAAGATCAAATTGATAAAAAAAAGCTCTATGCAGACGAGGCCGGGTTTCAGATCGCGTTGAACGGGATCTACCAGTTGTGCGCCCAGCCCTCGCTGTACGGTAAGAATTTAAGTTGGGGAGCTATCGATATCATTGCCCAGCAGTACGAGAACGACCCGATCAACGATTACGCGGATTGGTATTTCAGTCAATTCGAGTACGAAAGAGCAGAGGTACTCGCGCGGATCGATGCGATCTGGTCTGGCTTATACAATGTGATCGCCAATTGCAACCTGCTGATCAATGAGGTGTCGAAAGCCCCGGCGTCGTTATTCACGCTGGATACCATCGCGAAAAACGTGATCTTGGGGGAGGCCCTGGCGGTAAGGGCGTTGTGTCACATGGATCTCTACCGGATTTTCACCCCGGCCCCCGTGAAAGGGAACCGGGAGATCGTGCTCCCGTACCAGGCGAGTTATCCTTCCGACTTCTCTCCCGCGTACACGGCGCAAGAGGGGATGGAGCGCGTGGTAGAAGATTTGTTGACAGCCAAAAAGTTGATCGCGTACAATGATACCACTTACCATCTGAACCAGATGAGATACTGGTTGAACGCCCGTATCATGGGACAATACACCGCCGCCGGCGGGACGTTTTTTAACTACCGGGGCTACCGTCTCAACTATTGCGCGGTCGTGGGATTATTGGCCAGGGCCTATCTTTACAAGGGAGATATGGAAAAGGCGAAACGGTGCGCCTACGAGATATACAGTAACTTCCATAAATCCAAAGGGTGGTTTAGGTTCCACGGGGCGAACGATTACACGACCTCGTTCGCCAATAAGCAAAAGAAGCACTTGGACGACTGTCTCTTTGCCTTCTATAATAACGAGTTGTTGTTTGACGTGGAGTTGTATCTCACGAGTAGCGCGTTGAACGTGGTGGGCGTGGACGAGATCTACCGGAACGACGAGGACGACTACCGGCGCTCTTTGATCGAGCAGCAGGGGACTCAGTTTACCGGTTCGCTGAAATACCGGTTAACGGGTAATTACCAGCGCGACAACTACGAAGGGAACGCGATCCCGAACATGCGCTTGACGGAAATCTATCATATCTTGATAGAGAGTAATTTCGATACCAACCCGTCCGAATCGCTCCGCTTGCTCAAGGAGTTGAGGGCGGCGATGGGGTGTAAGCGAGATATATCGCTAATTTCCAATAAGTCGGAGTTGCACGAGTTGTTGATCACGGATGCCCGGCGGGAGTTTATCGGGGAGGGGCAGCTGCTGTTTTACTATAAACGGTTGAACAAGGGGATCAAAGTGCCGGGAAGTGAACTGGAACCCAAAGAGTCGATCATCACGCTTCCTATTCCTGATAGCCAACATATTTAAATGATATAGTTATGAAAAGATATCTCGTTATATTTTTGTTGACGCTTCCGTTCACGGGTTGTGAAACGGAAGAGGTGCCTCTCTATAACTCCCCCGACTACATCTCTTTCGCGATTCGCCAGCAGGACACGGTGGTGCTCTCTTTTTTCCTCTTGGGGAATTTGAGCGAGTATGATTATCCTGTCGTCGTGAGGTACACGGGAGTACCGGTGGTTGAGCCGCGACCGTTTGCTGTTTCCGTCGTGAACGAGTCCACCACGATGCCCGGTGACAAGGTCTCGTTGCCCCCCGCGTTGGCCTTTCAACCGATGCAGATGCTGGACACGTTTTACGTCAAGTTAGTCAATTTCGCGGAGTTGCAGACGACGAGCAAAATGGTGACCATCGCCTTGCAAGAGAACAGCCATTTTTTCCTGGGGGATAAAAACTACCGCGTCCTTCATCTGGTGGTGAATGACAACGTGGCCAAACCTGACTGGTGGAATGCCCGCGTGGAGAACTACTTCCTGGGTGCCTATTCGGACAAGAAATTCCGCAAACTGATGGAGATCGTGCACCCGGACCTCTCCAACACGTCTGAATCTTGGATCCGGGCGTGGGCGCTCGAGTTCAAGATCTACTTGGCTCAAATGGCCGAGGCCGATACCCCCGTGACGGAAGACGACGGTTCTTTGATGAGCGTAACCGTTAGGATGTAATTTATAAAGAATAAGAATATGAAAAAGTTAGCTATACCGTCTGTTTTATTCCTGCTCTTCGCGTGGGCTTGCTACGAGGACAAAGGGAATTACGACTATAATGATATCATGGTCAATAAAATCACGATCCGTTACCCGGTCTACAGCGTGAGTGTCTACCTGGGGGATCCCGTGGTGTTCACGCCTACCTTGACCTATGCCAACAAGGAGCAGGCGGACACGAATATTTACACGTGGGAGTATCATTTTAACTACCTTGGATTGGTATGCACGGAGCGTAACATGAACAAGGTGTTCGAGGAGGTGCTGCCCGGCAGGTCGTACGACGGGATTGTCATCGCGACCGACACGACAACGGGCGCGAAATACACGCAAAACATCGGTTTTACCTATAGAAGCCCCTACGTCGTGGGTTACCTGCTGCTGGCCAACGAGGGGGGAAAGAGCAAGTTGCATCTGTTAAGGGAACTGAACGGGAACTGGAGCAAGGTCGAGGACCTGTATCGCGTTACCAACAACGCGGAGCTGGGCACGAACCCGACGGGGATGGATATCAATCGCCGGGGGAGGAAGGAGGTGCGTGTCATGCAGGATGGCCCCGAGGGGGCAATCGTCTTGAGCGGGGATAGTTACCAGCGCGTTTGCACGTACGGGGAGGAGTTCCTGGGCGGCACGCTGCCGGCCGGTTTCAAGCCCAAGGCCTTTTCGGGTGGAGGCAACGTGGCCGCGATGTTAGGGGAAAACGGGACGATATACACCAAAACCTTCTCCGGTGTCTACGCGTCGGAGCTGTTCGCCCCCGTCCCGTGTGTCTACGGGACGACGCCGTTGGACGTGCAATACCTGCTCATGGATGCCGGTTACATGTATAGCCCCTACGTCTACGACAGGAACACGAGCAGTTTCTACCTCCTGTACGGGGCGAGCTATTATTACGCCGGCACGTTCTCGCCGATCCGCCCCCCGGAGGGGTGGAGCGATCCCGTGGTCCCGCCGCCGAATGACTTGAGCGACTATGAAATCGTTGCCGCCCGCGTGAAACCGTCCGATTCTTACGATGTCACGATCGTCGCCATGCTCAAGAAGAGAGCCTCCGGGGAGTTGTTCGTCTATACGATCTCTCACGGTGGCTCCGGCTCTCCCGCGGCGCGCGCGAGCACCCTCACGTTGGACGCGTTTACCGCGGCCTCCTCCGTGGACGCGAACACGATGTATCACTTTTTGCAGACGCGTCCCTATTTCTTCTTCACCGGCGGGAGCGCGCCTTCGAAGTTGTATTGTTATGACCTGCGCACGAAGAGCGCCTGGGAATTCAAGGACTACGGTAGCAGGATCCTCGCGATGGAGTCCAACTATACCAACGATAACGCGTTGTGTGTCGCCCTGGAGAACGGGGAGGTCTACGTCGAGGATATTCAAGAGTCGACCTTTATATCGGGCGAAGGGAAGGTGATTTTTAATGCGTCGCTGCCGGGTAAGGTGGTGGACATTGATTACAAAGATTATTGATATACAATCGAACGACATGGCCCCTCTCCCGGT
The DNA here is from genome assembly GCA_031276355.1 of Odoribacteraceae bacterium. Lineage (GTDB taxonomy): Bacteria > Bacteroidota > Bacteroidia > Bacteroidales > Marinifilaceae > JAIRKS01. The sequence continues at coordinate 20,978 of JAISNC010000010.1, read as the reverse complement.
TTCACTTGTTGTGAGCGGCGAGGGGGGCATCGTGTTGACCCGGTCTGGAAAAAATTAAAAAACATGTATGGAAGAATCAATCGTTAAGGTAGAGCATTTATCCCACCGCTACAGCGTGCAGTGGGCGATCCGGGACATCCAACTCGAGATCCCGGTCCGCGGTGTCTTCGGGTTGTTGGGCTCCAACGGGGCCGGCAAATCCACGGTGATGAACATCCTGTGTGGCGTGGTGAAGCAGACGGCGGGAGAGGTGTTTGTCAAGGGAATAGACACGCGGAAACACCCCGTGGAGGCGAAGCGTCACATCGGGTTCTTGCCGCAACGCCCGCCGCTACACGCGGATTTGACCGTGGAGGAGTACCTGGTACATTGCGCCAACGTCCGGCTTATGCCCACCCGTTTGGTACCCGGGGCGGTGAACGACGTGATGGAGCGTTGCGGGATAGGACACTTTCGCGCGCGACTGACGCGTAACCTGTCGGGCGGCTACCAGCAGCGGCTCGGCATCGCGCAGGCGATCATCCACCGTCCCGCCCTCGTGGTGCTCGACGAGCCGACCAATGGCCTCGATCCGAACCAGATCATGGAGATCCGTCACTTGATAAAGGAGATCGCGCGCGAACACGCGGTGTTACTCTCCACGCATATCTTGTCGGAGGTACAGGTGACGTGTGATTACATCTGGATGATCGAGGAGGGAAGCCTCGTGTTCACCGGCACGATGGAGGAGTTCGACAACTACATCGCCCCGGATTCGCTGCTGCTATCCGTGCTCTCCGCCCCGGGCGTGGAGGAGTTATCGCATATACCGGGCGTGCTGGGTGTCGAGTCGTTGGGAGGCCCGCGTTACCGCCTCAAGTTCTCCGGAGCGAGCGATGTCACCGAGCGGATCGTCGAGACGAGCGTGGCCCGCGGCTGGCGCCTGACCGAGATCACGATGGAGAAGAGCTCCCCGGACCGCGTTTTTGCCGAGTTATCCAGGAAGTGAAATGTTTTATAGATACATCATGAAAAAATTGAACACGATATACAAGCTCTCCCGGGTGGAGTTGCAAACGCTCTTTTACTCGCCGGTAGCGTGGTTAATATTAATCGTTTTTACCGTGCAGGCGGCGATCGCCTTTACTGGGGTCTTCGGGGAATACGTGCGAACCCAGTCCATGGGTTACCGGCCCTGGAACGTCACGGTGGGAACTTTCGCCGGTTTCCGCGGCCTGTTCACCCTCGTCCAGGGATACCTGTACATGTACATCCCCCTGTTGACGATGGGGTTGATGAGTCGCGAGTACAGTAGCGGTTCCATCAAGTTGCTCTACTCCTCGCCGCTGACGAACGCCCAGGTTATCCTGGGGAAATACCTCTCCATGATGCTGTACGGCCTGGTGATGCTGCTCATCCTGGCGCTCTTCGGCCTTTTCGGGATCCTGGCGATCGACCGGGTGGATATCCCCGTCATCCTCTCGGGGCTATTGGGAATATACCTGCTGATCTGTGCCTACGCGGCCATCGGGCTTTTCATGTCGAGCCTCACCTCCTACCAGGTGGTCGCGGCCATCGGCACGTTCGCCGTGCTGGCCGCTTTGAATCTCGTGAAGACGATGTGGCAAGACGTTGAATTCGTCCGGGACATCACCTATTGGCTCGCGATCAGCGGCCGCTCGGGCGAGATGATCGAGGGCTTGATCTGTAGCGAGGACGTGCTCTATTTCGTCATCGTGATAGCGCTTTTTATTTCATTGAGCATCATTCGCCTGCAGGCCAAGCGGCAGAAGGCGCGCCCGGGCGTGACCTTTGGCAAGTACCTCCTCGTGATCGTTGCCTCTTTGTCCCTGGGGTACCTGACCTCCCGCCCGGCCTGGATGGCGTTCCATGATGTCACGCGCACGAAGGCGCGGACGTTGACCCCCAACAGCCAGGATATCATCCGGCGTGCCGAGGGCGGGATGACCATCACCACGTTCGTGAACATCCTCGACGTGCCGGATAACTGGATACTCCCGCACTCCGTGAATCACGATCTCTCGCGCTTCAAGCAATACCGCCGCTTCAAGCCGGAGATCCGGATGAAATACTATTACTACTACGATCACGTCCCCACGAACACGTGGATCGAGAAGAACTACCCGGGGTTATCCGACCGGGAGCGGGTGATCAAGATGTGCGCCTCTTGGCGATTAGACTCCAACCTCTTTCACCGGCCAGAGGAGGTAAGGGAGATCATCGACCTGGCCCCGGAGGGGAAGCGCTTCGTGCGCCTGCTGGAGCGAGAGAACGGCAAGAAGACCTTTTTGCGTATCTTCGACGATCCCTACCGTCACCCCGACGAGAGCGAGATCTCGGCGGCCTTCAAGCGCTTAGTGATGGATTTGCCGTTGGTCGGGTTCTTGAAGGGGCACGGGGAACGGGATTGCGTCAGGGAAGGGGACAAGGATTACAACCGGTTCGCGCGCGATAAGCCGTTCCGCTACTCGCTGATCAACAATGGCTTCGATTTCGAGGAGGTCACGTTGGACGCGCCGGTGCCCGGCAACGTGCGGATCCTCGTCATCGCGGACATGAAAAAGCCGTTGACGGCGGCGGAGAAAATCCACCTGGACGAGTACATCGCCCGCGGTGGGAACCTGTTGATCGCCGGCGAGCCGCGGCGGCAGGAGATCATGAACCCCCTCGTCGAGCCATTCGGGGTCACCTTCTTGCCGGGGCGTATCGTGAAGGAGAGCGAGCATTTCCAGGCCGACTTCATCATCGCCACCCCGACGAAAGAGGCGGGGAAATTTTCGTACATCTTTAACACGATGATCACGCGCGGGCAGGTCGCGACCATGCCGGGCTGCGTCGGGCTGTCCTGCACCGGGGAGAAGGGGTTCACGGTCGTCCCGCTCTTCACCAGCGACACGACGGGGGGCTGGAACGAGGTCGAGACCACCGATTTCGTGGACGACACCGCGCGCTTGAACCCCGGTGCCGGGGAGGTAGAACGTTCCTACCCGACGATGTTGGCTCTCTCCCGGCAGGTGGGCGAGAAGACGCAGAAGATCATCATCTTTGGCGATGCCGACTGCATCAGCAACGGGGAGATCAGCATCAGCCGGAAAAACGTGCCGGCCGCCAACTACTCGCTGGTGACCGGCTCCTTCTACTGGCTGTCGGATGAGGAGGTGCCGATCAACATCACGCGCCCGGCCCCCCCGGACCGGAAGGTGCACGTCGGGCCCAAGAGCATGTACTGGTGGAACATCTTCTGGATCGGCTTCGTGCCCGCCCTCTTCCTCTCCTGCCTGTTGTTCATCTGGATTCGCCGGCGAGGCAGGTAAGGACGAGAAATCTTTCGCCACGAGGGTATTCCCCCGGCTCTCGAGACAACCCCGTGTAAAAAAAGAAGCGGCCTATCAAGGCCGCTTCGGGTTTATCCCTTTCCCGCGTTTACCGGGCGATTCGTATCCCGTCGAGGCAGAAGTAGGGCGGGGTTCTCATCTTCCCCGTGCCGTCGGTGTCGGAGGATTCGAGGTAGAAGAGCACCTTCGAGACAATGCCGAGGGAGGCCAGCTCCACCTTGTACCAGTCGTTGACCACCCGGCTCCACGCGGGATGCGCGGGGTCGCCCTTGCGCGTGCAGAGGTAGAAGGTGACCTCGCCCGTGGCCGTGGTGCCGTTGTATCCCTTGACGATCAGCTTGAAGTAATCGTTGTCCTCGTCGACCATCTTCTTCACCCCTCCCGGGACGTTGGTGTACCACACGCCGGTCTTGTTGGCCCCTCCCGGGATGTTCGGGTTCGCGACGGGGGTTCCCACCGTGCCGTATTGATCGCCGTAGGTGAGGGCGAGGTAAGCATACGTCGTGTTGGCGACCAGGATATGCTCCACCACGGCCGGTGTCTCGAGCGTGAAGAAGGCATCGTCGCCCTCGACGCGCGCCACGGCGTAGACCGCGTTGGCGTTCGGGTAGCGGGTGTAGACGCTGTACACGTTTGAGTCGAGCGCCTCGGGCGTGGCCGTCCAGGTGAACGAGCGGTTGTTGCGGTTGGAGTAGGCGAAACCGCTGTAACCCGCGCCGTTTTTCCTCGTGTTGAAGGTGACGGCGTTCTCGTGGGCCGCCCGGGCCGTGAAGCCGTTATCCGGGATGACGTGCGAGAAGCGGGGCAGTGACAGCTCGTTCAGGGTCACGTCGTTCGGGATGGGTGCCAGCACCTCCCGGTCGTCGGAACACGCCGTCGTTCCGGCGAGCAACAGGGTGATCAGTATTACATTTTTCATGGTATTTCGTGTTTTCAAGTTATCAATTGTACCCGGGGTTGGGGATCATCCGCGCGTTCTTGTTCAACTCCTCCTCGGGGATCGGCCAGCAGTAGTGATTCTCCGTGAAGTTCACGTCCTGTTTCAGCGTGTAGATCCACGGTTTATTCTGTGCCGGGCTGGCGTCCGTGTCGTTGATGAAGCGGAGGGCGGCGAAGTACTCGCTCCCGTTCTCGAGGAACTGCTCCACCCATATCTCCTGGAAAATAAGCCGTAGCGCGGCCTGTTTGCTTGCGGCGGAGAGGGCCGGCAGCACGGGATCCGTCCGCTTCGACCGCATCTCGTTGAGCGGGGCCAGGGCCTCGGCCACGGTGTACCCGTCTAACCGCGCTTTCAGCTCCGCCTCCATCAGGTAGAGTTCGGCGCGGCGGAAGTAGTAGGAGGTGTAGGGGGCGTTCGGCGTGTCGTAGCGGCCGCCGTGGTACAGCTTCACGGGGGCGAACTGCGTGCTCGTGTCCCACGTCTCCGGCGCGCGCGCGTTGCCCATCACGAGCGGGTAACGCGGGTCGGCCTTGAGCCAGCCGTCGGGGATGGCGTGGTAGGTGTTCCGGTAGCCGATGTTGTAGGAGTAGTCCCACTCGGAGTTGGTGATAAGACTTTTGTCGCCTAAGTAACGCGCCCACAGCACCTCCTTCGAGTTCCAGCCGGCCGCGTACATCGCGCCGATCTCCTCCTCCATGGCCCACGTCGCCGGGGCGCTGCCCTTGACCGCTAACACGAGTGTCAACGCGTCCTCCAGGTCCTGGCTGCTGCCGCGCATCGCCCCGCGATAGAGCAGTAGTTTCGCTTTCAGCACCTGGGCCATCTCGCGGGAGAGGTAGCGCGAGGAGGTGAAGCCGGGCATCGTCTTGATCGCCGCCTCGAGGTCTTCAAATAACCGGGTGTAAGACTCGCCCACCGTCAGGCGGGCCACCTGCAGGTTCCCCAGGTTGGCCATCTTGTCCCGGTAGAGCAGGCCGTACTCGCACTCGTCGGCCTCCCACCAGTGGCTGAAGAGCCAGAAGAGATTGGCGTTGGCCCACGCTCGCGCGCAACGGGCCTCGGCGATCATCTCCGCCTTGCGTTCGGGCGAGGGGTATTTGTTGTCGGGCAGGCCGGAGAGGGCCTCGATGGCGGCGTTCGCCGCGTTGACCAGCGTGTAGTAAGCCCGCCAGAAACTCGTGCCGTAATTCGACTGGTAGGCCGCGTTGTATTCCGTCGTGTAGTACTCGTAAAAGCCGCCCTGCGAGGAGAGCCGGCAGGCGATCGTGCCGCCCAGGTTGGATTGATCCTCCACGACGGAGTACATCCCGTTGAGCACGTTCAGCGCCCCGTTGTAGTCCGTCACCGCGTTCTCAAGCGTGAGGTTGTACCTGGGTACCTGGTCGAGGAACCCCTCGCAAGAGGCGAACGTCACGATCGCCGCTATCCATAGAAATATCTTTTTCATCGTGTGCTATTTTAACGTTATCTTCAATCCGATGTTATACGTTCTCGCCGAGGGGTAATAGCTGTAGTCGACCCCCATGTTGTAGAAGGCGCTGTACGTGGTGCTGAAATTCCCCTGCGGGTCCATGCCCGGGTATTTCGTCCAGGTGAAGAGATTCGTCGCCTGGAACGTGAGGTCGATCGCGTGGACGAGGCTCGCCCCGAACGGCCGGGGGAGGCGGTAGTTGATGTTGAGGGCCGATAGCCGGAGGAACGAGGCATCGTGGATATAACGGTCGGTGATGATGCTGTTCGTGCCCCACCCGTAATACATCGCGCGCGGGTAGCCCCTGTCGACCCCCGGCATCAGCGTCCACGTCTTCAGGATCTCCTTCGACGCGTTGAACACGTTGATGTCGCCGGCGCTGTTCTTCTCCTCGTCCCAGAGCCGGTCGGCCCCGACGGAGTAGACGAACGTCGCGTTCACCATCAACCCCTTCCAGTAGAGTGTCGACCCGAAGCCACCGAAGAAATCGGGATTGGCGTTGCCGATCGCCGTGCGATCGTTCGTCACGTCCACCTTCCCGTCGCCGTTTAAATCCAGGATGTAGAGATCGCCCGGCCGCTCGTAGTTGTAGCTGTCCCGGTAATAGTTCTGGTTGCCTGTCTCGGGATCATAACTCTTCAACGCCACCAGCTCCTCGTTCGTCATGACCAGGCGCCCGGCGTATTTATACCCGTAGAACACCCCCGTCTTGCCCCCCTCTTCGATCTTGAACGTATCGTACGTGCCCCCGCCGAAGAAGGTCGCGATGCTGTTTAGCTTTTCCAGCGTGGTGATGTTCCGGGAGATGTTGAAATCCACGTCCCACGTCAGGTTCTTCTTCGGGTTCTTGATGATCTCCACCCGGGCCTCGAATTCGATCCCCCGGTTCCTGATCGAGCCGATGTTTTGTGTCACGTTCGAGAACGAAGAAGAGATGGGGATCGGGTCATTGTACAACAGGTTGTCCACGTCTTTCTGGTAGTAGCCTATGGATCCCCTCACGCGATCGCCCCAAAAACCGAAGTCCGCGCCGATCTCCTTTTGCAGCTGTGACTCCCACTGGAGGAGGTCGTTACCCACCGACGAGGGGCGGATGCCCGGCTCCCCGTTGTAGATGGCCGATCCCATCAGGGTTCTCCAGTCGTAATTCCCCAGGTTCTGCGAGCCGGTCTTGCCGATAGATCCTCGTAATTTCAGGTACGAGAGTGCCGGGGCGAGCGGTTTCATGAAATCCTCCTCCGTGATGATCCAGGCCAGCGCGGCCGACGGGAAATACCCCCATCGCTTGTCCCGTCCGAACTTCGACGAGCCGTCCGCGCGGAAAGTAGCGGTGGCCAGGTAACGGTTGTTCCACTTGTACTCCACCCGGGCGAAGGAGGAGACCAGCGCGTTCGACGTGTAGCTGCTCCCGATCGTGTTTTTGGTGGCGGCGCTCCCCAGGTTCACCAGCACGTCGTCGTCCGGGAAGTTGCTGCCCGAGGCGCTCAGCCCGTCCGTCTCGTATTTCTCTAACGAGACACCGCCCAGTCCCACCACGTGGTGGTTCCCCAGTTGTTTCGTGTAGGTGAGCGTGTTATCCCACACGTACGTGTAGTTCTCGTTTTTCGAGATAGAGGCGGAGTTTTGGCCGTCGGCGTAGTACTTCCGCTGGTAGCTGTTGCTCTTGCTTATCGCGTATTTCAACGTGCCCGTCGTGCGTAGCGTCAACCCCTTGAGGAGATCCCACTCTAATCCCAGCGAGGCCGTGATATCCTTGTTCTTCCCCTCGTCCGTGTTTTTCAGGAAAAAGAGCGGGTTCTGCGTGTAGGAGTCGATCATGTTGATGTTCCCGTCCTCCGTGTAGGCCGGGAGGTCGGGGCGCATGTCGAGAATGTTGGTGATCAGGTTATCTTTGTTGTTCGTCACGCGGGAAGAGGCTTTCACTCCCAGCTTGAAGCGTAGCACCTCGCGGATCGAGGCATCGAAATTCATTGTCCCGCCCAGCAGGACGGAATTGCCTCCCTTCACGATCCCTTGCTGATCTTTATAAAAGAACGACACGTTGTACGATGCCTCCTTGCTCCCGCCGCGGATGCTGAGGCTGTGTTCCCGCGTGGCGGCGTCGCGGGTCATCAACTTCCACCAGTCCGTGTCCCCGTCGTAATAGGCGTTCTCCAAGAAGAACTCCTCCGTGAGCGTCTGGAGGTCGAACTGGCTGTGATTCGTCCGGGCGTTGAAGTAGGCCTCGTTGATATACTTCCGGGTGAAATAGTCCAGCGTTCCCCGCGTGAAGAAGCTCGCGCCCACGGCGGCTTTCGAGAAGTTGATGTACTCCTGCGCGTTTAGTACCCCGAAGTTGTTTGCCTCCAGTACCTGTACCCCGTACCGCGACGCGAACTCCATCGTCGGCGTTATCCCGGCCTTCCCTCGCTTTGTCGTCACCAGCACCACCCCGTTCGCTGCCCGCGACCCGTAAATGGCCGTGGCGGAGGCATCCTTCAGGATGTCGATGCTCTCGACATCCGTCAGGTTCAGGTTATAGAGCGTGTTCGAGACGTTGCCCGATGTCCCGGCGTTGTATTCCGGTACCCCGTCGATCACCCACAGCGGCTGCGAATCCCCGGACAACGACGAGGCCCCGCGGATGATCACCGACACGGGCGAGGTGGGCGAGGCCGAGCTGATCATCACGTTCACGCCCGGCGTGCGTCCCTGCAACATCGATTGGATCGTCGCTCCCATCGGCACCGTCTCCAGCACCTTGCTCCCCAGCCGCGCCACCGCGCCCGTCATGTCCTTGGCCTTCGTCGTGCCGTATCCCGTCAGCACGATCTCGTCGAGGTGGCCGATCTCCTCCTCCATCGTGACGTTCACGGTGCTTCTGCCTCCCGTCTCCACGTATACCGTCTTCATCCCCACGAACGAGAATCGCAACGTGATCTTTTGCCCTTCCGGGTAAGAGAGCGTGTAGGCCCCGTGCTCGTCCGTGACGATGCCCGTTCCCGTGCCGTCGATGACGACGGAGACTCCCGGCAAGGGCAGGCCGCCCTGGTCGGTGACCTTGCCTTGCACTTTCCCCTCGCGCCGCGCCTGTTGCAGCGGCGCGGGACGCACGACGATCAGGCTACCCTCGTGATCGAAGGTCACGCCGGTGTTGGCGAACACCCGTTTCAAGACGCTTGTCACCGTCTCCTCCTCGGCCTTCACCGAGAAACGGCCCAGGTCACGCGTCTGCTCCACGTTAAACACGAACGAGAGGCGCGTCTGTTTCTGGATCTCGTTGAAGAGCGTGCCCAGCGACACCTCTTTCAAGTCTAAACTCACCTTCTCCTCTTGTGCCTTGACGTTCGCCGACACGCACACGATGAAGCCGAACAGGAAAAAACCACAAAGTTTCATCATTAGCAAGATTTTTCGTTTGCTATACCCGTGAGAACGCGGGTACGATCGATTTTTTTTCATACATTTGTAATTAATTAAGTGAACACTTGCGACTCGCGTGCTTTCCACGGGCGGCTTGTCGCGTAACTATCACGGCGGGAGGTGAAGACCATCTCCCGTTTTTTTTATCTGTACATGGTGACCGTTTTATCGTGGATTGAAAATTTCACGCGGATCATTTTGCTAATAGCGGTCAAGATGGTCTCGATCTTCTCGTACCTCTCCACGCTACCGGTGAAGTGGTACTCCTTGATGCTCTCGTCGATGTAGAACACCTCCACGTTGTACCAGCGGGAGAGGATGGTCAGGATGGTCTCGATGTTCTCGTTTTCGAACACGAAGAAGCCCTCTTTCCAGGCGGCGTGCGCGTGCGCGTCCACCTTTCGTATGCCCGTGAAATGCCCTTGCGCGTCGAACTCGGCGAGTTGCGAGGGGCGTAACAGGTATTCCCGATCGGAGTCTATCCCCTGTATGCTGATCGCCCCGGAGAGCAGCGCCACCCGCGTGCCGGCATGGGCGTACGCGTTTATGTTGAAAGAGGTGCCGTACACCCGCACGCGACTCTTTCCCGTGACCACGGTAAAAGGACGGTCGCTCTCCGCGGCTACCTCGAAGTAGGCCTCTCCGGTGAGTTTCACCTCGCGTCGATCGGCTCTAAAGCCCGCGGGAAATTCTACCGTCGTCTCCGAGTTCAAGTAGATGCATGTCCCGTCCGACAGCGTCAGTTGATATTCGCCTCCCCGCGGGGTGATTAACCGGTGCCATCGCTCCTCGTTCTCTTGCACGTCCAGGGCGGGGAGGACGGAGACTCCTTTTCCCCCCTTGTGCGGGAGAATCGAGTCCTGTTGCACGATTACCCCGCGATCGTCGCTCAACTCGATGGATGTGCGATCGTGCAAGAGCAGGGTGGCCTTGGAACTCCCCGGCGGGGTGACCGTCGCTATTTCGATCGGCTCTTCCGGCGGCCGGGGCGCTTCTCTCGAAAGGTAGAGCGCCGTGCCGCCCGCGAGAGAGAGTACGACGATGGCGGTGTATTTTAGCCACCTACGAGGGGTGAGCCGCCGGTTGGCTCTCGACCGGATGTAGGCGATAAACCGTTGTAACTCCTCCTCCTCCCGTTCCGGGTTCGCGGTAAGCCCGTTTACCGCGTGCCACGCCTTTTTAAGTCGCTGAAAGTAGACCTCGTTTTCTGCCTCTTGCATCCAGCGGGCAAGCTCTTCTATCTCCCCGGTGGAGGCTGTCCCGTCGAGCACTTTGGCGATGAGGTAATCTATATTTCTGTCCATCTCCTGATTTGATTTACTGCTTGATTTTGGTATTATGACGATTTGCCTTCGTTTTACCCCTACATGTCGGCTAAAAAAATAGATCGAGGCTCAATTTTCTCCCGTTTCGCGGTGGCCCCTTCGGAGGCTCCCTCTCTCAAGTGATCGCGCCCGGGTGTCAGATACGCCCGGGCTGTCTCAAAAGTCGGTTTTCGTCATCGCGAGTGCCTATATTTAAATAAACAAACAGTAATGACGTATCTTCGCATTCCAATGGATCATGAGGCCGGGGCAGTGAAATATCAACAACAGCTTGTACAACGAGAATGGAATTTGCTCCAGAAACTGTCCATGAAACATAATTTCAACCGGTTGAACACTAAAGAGTAAGAAAATCTCGTCATTGCGATCCGCGCAGCGGGAAGCAATCCAGAAATCCGTAATCCCCTGGATTGCTTCACCCTTCGGGATTCGCAATGACGAAACTAAAGATTGTAATTCCCGTCATTCGCAATGACGAAAACGGCTTTCGAGACGGCCCCTTCGCGGCCACGCCGGCACGTGGCATCAAGGTTGGTCGACCGCGTCAAGGCGCTGGAGTCGCGCCAGGGTGTCGTGGTACTCCCGCTCGATCTCGAGCCGGCGGCGGCGGCCGTCGTGGAGGGTGGTCAGCTCGACGAAGTAGTCGATGACGGTGATCTGCCCGGCGGCGAGGGCCTTGTCGAGCAGTTCCGCCCCGCGGAGGCCGGAGAGTATCGCGTCGTGGTCGGCGCGGGCGGCGGCGAGGGAGCGGAGGCGGTCGTGGAGCCGGCGCAGCGAGGAGCGGATCTCGAGGCGGGCTTCCTCGCTGGCGGCGGCGGCGAAATCGGCCCGCGCGCGGGCGCTTTTCACCTTGTTCTTGTGCTCGAAGAGGGGGATAGAGAGGCCGACGACGATCCCGTTCGTGGCGGGGCCGACGGTCGAGGCGGCCCGCTTGTAGCCGATGTCGATCTTGGGGAGGGAGAGCGAGCGGGCGAGCCTCGCCTCTTGCCGGGCGATGGCTTCCCGGTCGAACGTCTCGACGAGGGCGGGGTCGGCGGCCAGGTAGCGCTCCTGCAATCGTTCGAGGGGGGGGATCTCCCCGGCGACGGGGAACTCCCGTTGCTCGAGGGCGACGGGTTGCCCGCCGTTGAGCGCCTGGAGACGCTCGAGGGCGGCATCGATCTCCGCGCGGTTGGCCCGGGCCTGGTCGCGGGCGGCGAGGGTTTCCAGGAGGATCTTGTTTACCTCCAGCTGGTTCGCGCTTCCCCGCTCGAGTTTCCCGCGGTAGGCGCTGGCGAGGCGTTCGGCGTTCTGCAGGCGTTCGTCGAGCAGTTGCTGGAGCGCCCGCAGGTAGATGATCTCGATGCAGGCGCGGCGCGCCTCGAGGAGCAGTTCCTGGCGGAAGGCGGTGAGACGCGCCGCGGCGGTGTTCTCGCGGAGGCGCACCAGCACGCGGCGTTGCCCGTAGGCGGTGGGGAAGTCGAGGGATTGCTTGACGGTCAGCTCGTATTCCGAGCCGGTGGTCTCGCCCCACAGTTTCTCGAGGTCGGCGGTGGGGTTGGCGAGGTAGTTGCCGGCGCGGGCCTCGGCCCGTTCAGCCCGGGCCAGTTCTTGCCGGGCGGCCAGGGCCTTGTTGTTCTGTTCGACGGCCCGCAGCACCTCTTCGATGGCCTGGGCGCGCGCGCCGGTGGCGAGGAGGGTGAACGTGGCCACGAGGAGGGGGATGATGAGGTGATATGTACGTGTTTTCATGATTTCAAGTTGTTTTCGTGACGGGTATTTTTGCAGAAAAGGAGGTACGCGACGGGCACCACGTAGCCGTTCAGGAGGGTGGCGCTCAGCAACCCCCCGAGGATGACCTTGGCCATGGGGCTTTGGATCTCGTTGCCGGGCAGGTCGCCGCGCAGGGCCAACGGGACGAGGGCGAGCGCGGAGCAGAGGGCGGTCATCAGGATAGGGTTCAGCCGGTCCAGCGACCCGCGGAGGACGCTCTCGCGCGGGGAAAGCCCCTCTTCCTGGAGGTGGCGATAGCGCGCGACGAGGAGTATCCCGTTGCGGGTGGCGATGCCGAAGAGGGAGATGAAGCCGATGATGGCCGGTATGCTGATGATGCCCGACGCAAGGCGGATGCTCGCGATGCCGCCGATGATGGCGAGGGGGAGGTTGAGCATGATGATGCCCGAGAGGGCGACGTCGCGGAACTGGTTGTAGAGAAGGAGGAAGACGAGGAGGATCGAGACGAGCGAGGCGAGGTAGAGGGTGCGCGAGGCGGCCCGCTCGCTTTCGAATTGCCCGCCGTATTCGACGCGGTAGCCGTCGGGGAGGGTGACTTTCTCGCCGATGGTCGCGCGGATCTCTTGCACGACACCGTTGAGGTCGCGGCCGGCGACGTTGGCCGAGAGGACGATCTTGCGTTGGACGTTCTCGCGGCTGATGGTGTTGGGGCCGGCGGCGGCGCGTATCTCGGCGACGTGGTGGAGGGGTATCTTGCCGTCGGGGGTGTCTATCACGAGTTCCCCGATGGTCTCGATGGTGGCCCGGCTGTCGTCGCCGACTTTCAGGACGAGGTCGAAACTCTTGCCTCCCTCGTGGACGCGCGAGACGGTTTGCCCGGAGAGGGTGGCCTGGATGAACCCGGCGAACGCGGGGAGGGTGATGCCGTACCGGGCGAGAAGCTCGCGCCGGGGGAGTACCTGGAGTCGCGGGCGGTCGACCTGCTGTTCGAGGTTGAGGTCGACGAGGCCCTCGATCCCCTCGATGGCTTCCTTCACGCGGGTGCCGGTGGTGTAGAGCTTGTCAAGCTCGTCGCCGAAGATTTTGATGGCGATGTTGGCGCGGGTGCCGGAGAGCATGGCATCGATGCGGTGCGAGATGGGCTGCCCGATCTCGATGTTCATGCCGCCGAGGGCGGAGAGCCGTTGTCGGACATCGGCCATGAAGGCTTCCCGCGAGCGGCCGGCGAGGAGAAAGGGAGCCTCTATCTCGGAGACGTTGACACCGAGGGCGTGCTCGTCAAGCTCGGCCCGGCCCGTTTTCCGGGCGACGGTCTGTATCTCGGGGATCTCGAGGAGGATCTCCTCCGCCACGCGCCCCATCTTGTCGGACTCCTCGAGGGAGATGCCGGGGAGGGTGGTGCAGTTGATGGTGAGCGACCCCTCGTTGAAGGAGGGGAGGAAGCTGCGGCCCAGGCCGGTCATCAGGAGGATCGCGCCGGCGAGGAGCAGGCCGGTGATGGAGAGTATCCAGGCCCGGTGGCGCAAGGCCCCGGCGAGGGTGCGGGCGTAGCCTTTTTTCAGGACACGGGGGAGAAACGCCTCGCGGTCGGCCCGGCGTGACGCGGCCGGCGAGGCGAGCATGTAGCTACACATGACCGGCGTGAGCGTGAGCGCGACAACGGTAGAGGCGAAGAGGGCCACGATGAAGGCGATGCCGAGGGGGACGAGCATCCGCCCTTCCATGCCGGAGAGGAAGAAGAGGGGGAGAAAGCAGGCGACGATGATCAGGGTGGAGTTGAGGATGGGCATCCGCACCTCCGTGGAGGCATCGAAGACTACCCGGAAGACGGGGTGACGCTCGTGTTCCGGCCGTGCCCGGTTTTCCCGCAATCGTTTGTAGACGTTCTCGACATCCACGATGGCATCGTCGACGAGCGAGCCGATGGCGATGGCCAGCCCGCCGAGGCTCATCGTGTTGATGGTAAGTCCCAGCGCGTGCAGCACGAGCACGGCCGCGAGCAGCGAGATGGGCATCGCCACGAGGGAGATCAGGGTGGCCCGCCCGTTCATCAGGAAGACGAAGAGGATGATGACGACGAAGATGGCCCCCTCGAGCAGCGCGTCCCGGACGTTGGCGATCGAGCTTTCGATGAAGCGCGCTTGCCGGAAGATGTCGGCGCTGACGCGAACGTCGCCGGGGAGCGCCCGTTGAAGATCGCGGAGGGCCTCGTCGATCTTGGCGGTCAACGCGATGGTGTTGGTGTTGGGCTGCTTGGTGACGGTGAGGAGCACGCCAGGCGTTGTTCTTTCGGAGGCCAGCCCGAGGCGGGGCGACCGGTCGCCGATCCGTATGTCGGCGATGTCGGCGAGGAGCACCGGCACGCGGTTGACCCGTTTGACGACGCTCTTGCCCAGCTCCTCGACATCGGAGGTCGAGAGGAGGCCCTGGATGATGTACTCGTTGCCATACTCGTAGTGTACCCCGCCGGTGGCGTTCTGGTTCATGCCCTCGACGACGGGCAACACCTCGTCGAGGGAGATGTCGTGGTATTTCATGCGGGCCGGGTCCAGCTGTATCTGGTACTCTTTGATCTCCCCGCCGATGACGGCCACCTGCGCGACGCCGCCGGTGGAGAGGAGCCGGGGCCGGACGCTCCAGTCGGCGAGGGTGCGCAACGCTTGCAAGGAGGTGGTGTCGGCGGTCAGCCCGATGATCATGATCTCTCCCAGGATGGAGGATTGGGGGCCCAGGGTGGGATCGCCCGCGCCCGGGGGGAGCGAGCCTCTCACGATCGCCAGCTTCTCCCCGACGATCTGCCGGGCGATGTAGATGTCCGTGCCCCAGTCAAATTCTACCCACACGACGGAGAAGCCCGTGGTGGAGGAGGAGCGTACTCGCCGCACGCCTGCCGCCCCGTTGACCGCGGCTTCTACCGGGAAGGTGATCGCGCGCTCGACCTCCTCGGGTGCCATGCCGCGCGCTTCCGTCATGACGACGACGGTCGGGGCGTTCAGGTCCGGGAAGACATCTACTTCCATGCGGAGGGTGGTGTGCAAGCCCCAGAGCAGGAGCGCGGCGGAGGCAACGAGGACGAGGACGCGGTTGTGTAACGCGTATTTTATGATCGTGTTTAACATGGTCGTTCAGTTGATGATGTTTGACAATAGCACGTGTTAATGGCTGTGCCCCCCGGGGATCGATTGGCCCGCGGCCAGCTTCACCTGGTAGGCGCCGCGGGTCACTACCCGGTCGCCGGGTTGGAGACCTTGCAGCACTTGCACCGATTTCCCGTCGCGGGCACCCAGGATGACCTCTTGCTTGCGGTACTCTTCTTCCTCCTCCTCGATGTAGACGTAAAAGTTGTCCATCTCGTTGATCAAGGCGGAGAGCGGGAGCACGAGGGCGTTCTCGATCGGGGCCGAGATCAGGAAAACTTCCGCGAACGCGCCGGGCACGATGCCTTCCCGGTTGTCAAATTCAAAGGATACCGGGATATAGAAGGAGTTCTCCCCGGAACTTTTCCCGTGAGAGAGCAGCCGCCCGTTGAGTTCCGCGAGGGTATAGACGCGTGGGGCGTAGGTGGTTTGAAAGTGGGCCGTGGTGATTTGCCCGAGCGCGGGGTAGTGTCTTTGCGAGACCTCGGCCCGGAGCACCAGCCGCCGGTCTTGGGCGACGGTGGCCAGCGGCTGTCCGGCCGTGACGTATTCGCCCGCCTTGACCCGGATGTTCTTGAGATACCCTTTGAACGGGGAGGGGATGCTGATCCCGTTGGCCGTCTGGCGGCCGGCGATGGCATCGAAGGCGACGCGGGCGGTCTCGTATTCCAGGCGGGCTTTCTCGTGCTCCTGCCGGGAGATGATGTTGTCCGCCACGAGCGCTTCCGCCCGTTCGAAGGCTTGGCGCGCGGCTTCGTAACCGGCTTTCGTGCGGGCGTAGTAATCCCCGTCGGCGATCGCCCGGGTGGAGAGCTGGAAGAGGGGTTCTCCCTTGTTGACGCTCCTCCCCTCGGCGAGTTTCGAGGAGGAGAAGGAGATGATGCCGTGACTGGTGGCCGCGATGACCGCCTCTTCTCCCGTGGCCGGGAGTATCTGGCCGCTGGTTTTGATCACCTGGTGAAAGGTGGTGGGTTGTATCTCTTGCACGGCAAACGAGATCTTGGCCGCTTGCTCGCGCGTGAAGGAGACGACATCGCCGTGGGCGTGGCTCGTCTCTTCGCTCTCTTTGGGCGGGGGAGTGCCGTTGTCGCACCCCGTGAACGCGCAGCTCACGACGAGCGCGCGAAAAAGTATATGGAATTTCATGCTAATTGATTTTTAAGTAAAACGAATACCAAGGCGGCGGAAATCGCGTTAAGCGATCTCCCGCGGTTGACGTGTCGCCGTCAACAATCAATTAGCCGATAGGGGGGGCGCGTCCGGCATGGACACGCGCGAGCAGGCACGGGTGCAGTTGTTCCCTGTAAGGGGGGATGCCGCACTCCTGGACACGTCGCTCGATCAGGGGATGAACCTCTTGTAACGGGATAAGGTATAGGGGGGAGAGAGCCGGGATGCACGGATCCTTTTCAAATTGCTGCCGGGCAGGGGTTACCTCGACGAGAAGGTTCGCGAGGCAGTCACTTTCACTGGCCGGGGCCGGGTGGTCGTGGTCGCGGCCCGCGCGGTCTTCCTGCTGGATACAGTGCGAGGAATTAAAACAGCTAACGTGGCCATGGTGGTGATGGGGCACGGCGGATAGGGAGAGCATGCAAACGTATGCTATCCACAACAGGAGTAATATGCCGTGTCTCTTTTTCACGTGCCCGCGTCTTTTACTTGATCAAGCGTGTTTGTTCTCGTACCCGAACAGCATTAACTCGGCAGAGGCCGGGTTGGTGGCCAACGGGACGTTGTGCACGTCGCACACGCGCATGAGCATCTGAACATCCGGTTCGTGCGGGTGCCTGTCTAACGGGTCGCGGAAGAAGAACACCATCTGGATCTTGCCTTCGGCCACTTGGGCCGCGATCTCCGCGTCCCCGCCTAACGGGCCTGATAGCAGGCGCTCCGCCTGTAGGCCGGCGGCCTGCACGTGTTTACCGGTAGTGCCGGTGGCGATGATGTCAATGTTGGCAGAGTGCAAGAAAGGGAGGTGCTTGTTCAAGAAAGCGACCATCTCCGCTTTTTTCCCGTCATGGGCGATAACTGCTAATTTCATGGTGCTGTATTTTAATAGGTAAGATACTGAATATCGGTATTAACTCGCGTTTTCATGATGGCTTCCATATTTTAAAGATCAAATATAATATCCAAAATGGTCTTTTTCGTAGACCAACTCGTTACGACCATCTGACAATACTCTTTGCTATCGCGTTTATCGTGTAATAAATGATGTACAAATCGCGTTACAGTAGCTTCGGAAATATCATGAAAGTCAAAATGAGTTGGATTTTCCGATATGCAAAAATGAACGTGAGCATCACTATTCGCTAATGAAACACTAACGTTTATTTTGAATGATTTAATACGTTTTATAAGTCCTGATTCATCTATCCAATGATGATTGGTTTGATCTATATATTTATCAAAATGTAAATGTAGCAATTCATCCAGGTTCTTGTAATTCAAATTTCTATACAATTTCGGGACAACCGTTATTGTATCGTCGTTCCATGCAAGATATGAGCCTACCTCCATTATTGTTCAATTTTGGACTTTGCAAAACATTTCAATACATCCCGATGAATTAACTGCTGATAAAACGAAGCCGTCGGTTTTCCCGGCGGCTTTTGGTCTATTTCGTTAATTCGAACTCGAACTCCTCTTCCGCGGGTGGTATGCACTGTCCGTTGTTACATGCCATAAACTCCACGTAGCCGACTAATTTTGCTTTCTCCTTGGTGAGCTTCACGCGCTGTACGAGCGTGGCCGCGTTCGCGAAGTAGGCTAATTCCATGTTAAAGGCCTCGCTTTTTTCGATATGTGGCTTTGTCGTTGCCTTGAACTCGCCCACTAATTCGATGCCGTCGGTTTCATCCGCGTCGAGGTGGAACGTGGTGGGGAGCGGGCCTCCTTCCGGGAGTTTCGTGTCGTACAAGTGCCAGGTCGCGTCAATCGTGGCCTTGCACTGCACGTCGTACACCCCGTCGCTCACTTTTTTCACCGTGATTGCCCATTTTACCGGCTTCAATACTTGAGCGGTAGTGGCACCGGTCATCAGGGTCAACAGGACCGCGAACATGAGTACTCTTTTCATATTTTAATCATTTTAATGGTTCTACACTGCTTGTTGGATCACCCTCGCGAATTTCGGGATCAAACGGGCAATAATGTGTTATCAATAGGTTAAAAATTTTATAATGTTTTTTTGACGGCTATCTCTTCAAACGATTCGATGATATCTCCCGGTTGGATATCATTGAAATTATGCATGTTCAAGCCGCACTCGAACCCTTTTGCCACTTCCTTCACGTCGTCTTTGAAGCGCTTTAACGATCCCAACTCGCCCGAATGGATCACGATGCCGTTCCGAATCACCCGCGCCTTGGTCGACCGGGTGATCTTGCCGTCCCGGACGATGCACCCGGCGACCGTCCCTACCTTCGATATCTTGAACGTATCCATGACCTCTACCGTGGCGGTGATCTCCTCTTTTACCTCGGGGGAGAGCATCCCTTCCATCGCGGCCTTGATCTCTTCGATAGCGGTGTAGATGATCGAGTAGAGGCGAATGTCGATCTGCTCCTTCTCGGCCAACTTGCGGGCTCCCAGTGAAGGACGTACCTGGAACCCGACGATGATGGCGTTGGAGGCGGCGGCCAGCATGACATCTCCCTCCGAGATCTGTCCCACGGCCTTGTGGATCACGTTTACTTGTATTTCGGGCGTGGAGAGCTTGATCAACGAGTCGGAGAGGGCTTCGATGGAACCGTCCACGTCTCCTTTCACGATGATGTTTAACTCTTGGAAGTTGCCGATGGCAATCCGTCGCCCGATCTCGTCCAGCGTGATGTGTTTCTGGGTACGTAGCCCTTGCTCGCGTTGCAGTTGTTTGCGTTTGTTCGCCAGGGCGCGCGCTTCTTTTTCGTTGTCCATCACGTTAAACTTATCGCCGGCTTGCGGTGCGCCGTCCAAGCCGAGGATCAACACGGGGGTGGATGGCCCGGCTTCCTCTAATTTTTGCCCGCGTTCGTTGAACATCGCTTTCACGTGGCCGAAATATTGCCCGGCGAGCACCACGTCACCTACCCGGAGTGTCCCGTTTTGTACCAGTACCGTGGCCACGTACCCGCGTCCCTTGTCGAGGGAGGACTCGATCGTCGATCCGATTGCTTTTTTGCGCGGGCTGGCTTTCAGTTCCAATAACCCGGCTTCGAGGAGTACCTTTTCGAGTAGCTCCTCGATATTCACTCCTTGTTTAGCGGATATCTCTTGGGATTGATATTTCCCTCCCCAATCCTCTACCAGGTAGTTCATCGCGGAAAGCTCCTCCTTTATCTTTTCAGGGTTGGCCCCGGGCCTGTCGATCTTGTTGATGGCGAATACGATCGGTACGCCGGCAGCGCTGGCATGGTTAATCGCCTCCACGGTTTGGGGCATCACGTGATCATCCGCCGCCACGATAATGATGGCGATGTCGGTGACTTGAGCGCCGCGGGCACGCATGGCCGTGAACGCCTCGTGGCCGGGAGTGTCGAGGAACGTCACGGTACGTCCGTCACTCAGCATGACGCTATACGCCCCGATGTGCTGGGTGATCCCGCCCGCTTCTCCCGCGATCACGTTCGCCTTCCGGATATAGTCTAATAACGAGGTCTTCCCGTGGTCGACATGGCCCATGACCGTCACGATGGGAGGACGCGGTTCCATCTCTTCCAGTTGATCCTCTTCCTCCTCCTCGATGGCTTCTTGGATATCCACGCTTACAAATTCAACGACAAACCCGAACTCCTCTGCCACGATGTGGATGATCTCCGCGTCCAATCGCTGGTTGATGCCCACGAAGTGACCCAGTGCCATGCAAGCCGAGATGATGTTCGTGGGAGGAATGTCCATCATGGTAGCCAGTTCGCTGACGGTCACGAACTCCGTCACCTTCAGGATGCGTTTCTCCATCTCGGCCATCTCCATCTCCGCTTGTCGCCGTTGATACCCGGCTTCCCGTTTATCCTTGCGGTGCTTGGACGCTTTTGTCTTTCCCCGGGTCTCCATGCGGGCCCGGGTATCCTTGACCTGTTTCTCGATCTCCTCCTCGCTGATCTTTACTTTGGAGACTTTTTTCTTTTGGATGGTGCGTAGTTTTTTGCTGCTCTCCTCCTGCTTGGATGTCATCGCGGAGGGATTGATGGTGACCTTCTCGTCTTTGGATATCGAGATGCGCGTCCTCTTTCTCCTGCGATCTCCCCCCTCGTCCGGTGTTTTTTCACCTTTGGCGGGGCTGGAAATAGCCGAGTTGCGCGTGGTCTCGTTTGGAGTAACGGAAGGCGCTACCGGTGACGGCTGTTTTTTCAACTCTTTCTTTCCTCCCTCCTGTTCTCTTCGCTCCTGGTCTCTCCGTTCTTGCTCCTTGCGTTCTCGTTCTTTTCGTTCGGCTTTTTTCTCTGCCTTGCTTTTGGGACGCGGGCGCATGCGGTCGTTGATGCTCTCTAAGTTGACGCTCCCCACCACTTTCAGGGTAATGGCATCCGCTTTCTTCTCCTTCTCTTGCGTGGGTGGCTCGACGACGGCGGGAGGGGTACTCTCGACGGGTGGCTCGACGACGGGTTTCTCTTCGACAGGAGGCGCTACCTCCACGGGGGGCGGGGGAGGCACGTGCTCCACCGGGGGGGGGGC
>JAISNC010000095.1 GCA_031276355.1 Odoribacteraceae bacterium | reverse complement strand
TTGCGAACCCGAAGGGTGAAGCAATCCAGGGATGGAGCGTGTTCTGGATTGCTTCCCGCTCCGCGGATCGCAATGACGGTCATTCGCAATGATAAAAACCGACTTTTGAGACAGCCCCTATAAACGTCCAGCCCGCCCTTGCCTCGCGTCCCGTCAGGGATGCCCGGGCGCGATCACTTTTGACACGCCCCCATCATAACCACTTCACCAGGGCCAGGTCTTGTCGATGGGCCAGCAGCGGGTTCTTGGGGTAGATACGCGCGCCCAGCGTGAAGACACCCGGCTCGGCGGCGGTGATGTCCAGCGAGTAGACCGCCACGCCTTTCTTGAAGGAGACGGGGGTGAACTCCCGCGTGTAGAGCACCTTCACGCGCCCGTCCACCTGCTCCGTCACCACGAGCTCGACGCCCACCTCGTCGGGAGTCAAGCCGCCCAGGTCGATGGAGAGGCTGCCGGTGTACGATTTCCCCAACGTGATGTCCTGCCTGACCTTCGGGGGGAAGTCGGTCGTTTTCACTTCCACGCCCTCCCACTCGCGGGCGACCTTCTTTTTCCACTCGGCGATCTCGATGGCCAGGGCGTGGTTGTCGGCGGTGAGCCGCGCGTGGCGTTCGGCCATCGGGCGGTAGTAGCGCTCCTCGTAGTCGGTCAGCATCCGGTTGGTGGTGAAGCGGGAGGCCACCCTGGCCACGGTGTTCTTGATGTGGCCGACCCAGGCGGGGGAGTAGCTCTTGCCCTGGCGCTCGTAGAAGGCGGCGGCGATCTCGTCCTCGATGATGTTGTAGATCACCTCGGCGTCCAGCTCGTCCTGGAACTCCTGGTTGCCGTAGGCGCGTTCCATCGGGAGCGCCCAGCCGGCCCCGGGCTGGTAGCCCTCGACCCACCAGCCGTCCAGCACGCTGAAGTGCATGACCCCGTTCATGGCCGCCTTCTGGCCGCTCGTCCCGGAGGCCTCGAGGGGGCGGGTGGGGGTGTTCATCCACACGTCCACGCCCTGCACCATGCGGCGCGCCAGGTGCATGTCGTAGTTGGGGATGAAGACGATCTTGCCGAGGAACCGCGGGTACTTGGAGATCTCGACGATGCGCTTGATGAGGTCTTGCCCGGCCTGGTCGGCGGGGTGCGCCTTGCCCGCGAAGAGGAATTGCACGGGGCGGGCGGGGTTGTTGACGATCTCGTTGAGGCGATCGAGGTTGCGGAACAGGAGGTGGGCGCGCTTGTAGGTGGCGAAGCGGCGGGCGAAGCCGATCGTGAGGATGTCCTCCCGGAGCGTCTCCTTGATCTCGACGAGCTGGCGGGGGGTGAAGTAGGCCGTGTCCTGGACGTTGGAGAGGAGGAACTTGACGTGGCGTATCAACCTCCCGCGGAGGATGTCGCGCACGGCCATGACGCGCTCGCCCTCTACCTCGTGGATCCCCTCGAAGCAGGAGAGGTCGTAGTGGTGGCTTTTGAACTCCTCGCCGAAGACCTCCTCGTGGATCGCCTTCCATTCCGGGGCCGTCCACGAGTCGTAGTGCACGCCGTTGGTCACGTACTTGATGTGTAGCTCTTCCGGCATGTAGCCCGGCCACAAGGGGGCGAATATCTCGCGGCTGACCTTGCCGTGGAGCCAGCTGACCCCGTTGCACTCTCGCGAGAGGTTGGCGGCCAGGTAGCTCATGGAGAATTTCTCGTCGGGGTCGCGGGGGTTTATCTTGCCGAGGGCGAGGAACTGTTCCCAGGTGATCTTCAGGCGATCGGGGCAGTGCGAGAGGTAGCCCCGCAACATGCTCTCGGAGAAAGCGTCGTGCCCGGCGGGGACGGGGGTGTGGGTGGTGAAGAGCGACGAGGAGGCGACGACCTCCAGGGCTTCCGTGAAGACAAGCCCCTCGTTCTCGACGTGCTCCTTCAGGCGGGCCACTCCCGCGAAGGCGGCGTGCCCCTCGTTGCAGTGGTAGAGTTGGGCCGGGATGCCGAGGAGCCGCAGGGCCTGCACGCCGCCGAAGCCGAGGAGCAGTTCCTGCTTGAGGCGATTCTCCCAGTTGCCGCCGTAGAGGTAGTGGGTGATGGAGCGATCCTCCTCGAGGTTGTCCTCGAAGTCGGTGTCGAGCAAGTAAAGCTCGACGCGGCCGACGTCGACGCGCCAGACGCGGGCGTAGAGGATCCTGCCGGGGAAGGGGAGGGAGACGATGATCCAGCGCCCCTCGCCGTCGTAGACGGGGGTGACGGGGATCTTGGAGAAGTCCTGGGCCTCGTACTCGGCCTCCTGGTTGCCGGCGGACGAGAATTTCTGGGTGAAGTAGCCGTAGCGGTAGAGGAGGCCGATGCCGGTGATCTGTACGCCCTTGTCGCTGGCCTCCTTGAGGTAGTCGCCGGCGAGCACGCCGAGGCCCCCGGAGTAGATCTTGAGGGAGGAGTGGAGGCCGTACTCCATGCTGAAGTAGGCGACCGCAGGGGGGGCCATCCGCTTTTTGCCCTCCATGTAGGCGGTGAATCTCGCGTGGACGGCGCCCAAGCGCTCGATGAAGCCGGCGTCCTCTTCCAGCTCCTTGTAGCGGGTGAGGGAGATCTTGTCGAGCATGATGATCGGGTTATGCGTGGCGATCCACTGCTTGAGATCGATGCTCTTGAAGAGGCTGACCGCCTCCTCGTTCCAGCTCCACCAGAGGTTGTGGGCCAGCTCCTCCAGGGCCATCAGCTTCTCGGGAAGAGAACGGTGGATGATCACGCTTACCCAGCTGGGGGCGTGGGCGACGTGCTGTTTTTCCATGTAGGCGAGTTGCTCGCTGTCGTCGGCGGTGAATTTGCTTGCCTGCCGGCTCACCTTGTGGAAGGCGATCTCGTAAGCCTCCATGTAATAGGAGACGAGGTTTTCCCACAGGGCGATCCGGGAGACCCCGGCGGCGTTTTCCCGGATCAGCTCTTGCTCGTCGGCCGTGAGCGTGGTCATGTCCCGTATCTTGTCCGTGATGGCCCGCACGACGTAGTCGTTGTTGTAATCATCCCGCCGGATGATCTCGACGCTGGGATGAGGGCCGGCGTGGTGCGTCTCCACCCACGACCCGAACCCGGCCAGCATCGTGGTGATCGTCGGCACCTTGAAGGCCAGGCTCTCCAGCGGGGTGTAGCCCCACGGCTCGTAGTAGGACGGGAACGCCGTCAGGTCCATCCCTATCAGCAGGTCGTAATAGGAGAGGTCGAAGGCCCCGTCCTCCCCGCTCAAGTAGCACGGGGAGAAGATCACTTTTACCCGGTCGCCCGGCTCGTTGAATAACCGCTGTTCCGAGAGGCGGGCCAAGATCGGGTCGTTCGCCGGGTCGGTTAGCTCGTGGGTGAGGTGGGGCGAGGCGAGCGAGACCGCCTGGTAAGGTTTCTCCATGTTGTGCAACAGGCCGGGAGCGATCCCCCGGTAACCGGCCGGCACGAGAATGAAGGCGACCACCTCCTTCGCGCCCGCGTTTTCCCTGTTGAAGCGCCCCAGCGCCTCGATAAAGAGATCGATCCCCTTGTTCTTGAACTCGTAGCGACCGCTGATCCCGATGATCAACGCGTCGTCCGGGATGGCGGTGGTCGACACGGCGCGCGCCACCTTCAATAATCTCTCTCTCCCGCGTGCCCGGCGCGCGGGGTAATGCTCCCCGGAGGGGATGATGCTGTTTTCAAAACCGTTCGGGGTGACCATGTCCACGGGTTTTCCCAGGAATCGCTCGCACTCGATGGCCGTGATCTCGCTCACGGTGGTGAAGCAATCCGCGTGTTCCGCCGCCTTGCTCTCGAGCGATTGCTTGGCCTCCACCTGGAAACGGAGGGCTACCTCCGCCGGGTTATATTGTTGCATGTTGTTATAGAGCGGCAAGCCGTTCCCCGCTATGGAACGTCCCAGCACGGTGGCGTGCGTGGTGAAGACGGCCGCGACCCGCGGGGCGGCCTGTTTCAAGTAGAGTAGGCCGCTGCCGGTCATCCACTCGTGGAAATGGGCGACCACTCGCCGGTGAGCAGAGAGGTTGTAGCGGATAAAATGCTCGATGACTTTCCCCGCCGCGTAGCCGAAGAGTACCGGCTCTATGTAGTCCCATTGCCCTTTCAGGGAATCCAGGTGAAACTTCTCCCAGAAGGAGGAGAGGATCTTGTCTTTCTGCGTGATGAAGGTGGTGAAATCGACGAGTATCACGACCGGGTTACCGGCGATGTTCCAGCGCCCGACCCGTACTCGTAACCCCTCCTGGGCTAATTTAACCCTCCAGGATTTGAAGAGATGCAGGTCCTCCGCGAACTCGGGGTTCGGCTCGTTGTAACGCCACACGTCCGGGCCTACCAGCACGTAGTTGTCTTTAAAGATCTTTTCTATACTCAACGCTTTCGTGGAGACCACGGTGTGGATCCCCCCCACCTTGTTGCATACCTCCCAGCTCACCTCGAACAAGTTGCTCGGGCTTTTCAAATTTGTTTTATTCATTTTCTATTTTCAAGTTTTCAAATCTTCTCATATCCTGTCCAACCGGATCAGGAAATCACTCAGCACGTTCATATAATTGATAAAAGCCTCGTACGGGGATTCATAGGGGGAACGATGCGTGAAAACGTCCCCGTCCGACAGAAGCTTGGTTGACATGTAATAAAAATGGTTGCTGGCCTGCAGGCGACGATACGTCTCGTCGATGCCGGGGTCGTTGGCCTCTTTTACCTTGGATTGTACCCGGTACAACTCCTCGAAGGCCGTCGATTGCAACTCGTTCCCCAGCCAGCTCGTGACGTCTCGCTCTTCGTCCGTCCACGAGATGGGGTATGGCACGTGTAGGGGTGCCACCGCCTGGTGCTTTTTCACCGCCTCGCGGGGGGTAAGGCACTCGAAATCGGTCGTCGCGAAGAGACGGTCGGGCAGGTGACGCATGAAGTCGAAGATACCCGTGTCGGCCGGTTGATCCTCGCCGAATGTCTCGTAGTTCATGAAGAGATTCACGACTTCGTGCTCGGCCGCCTCGCCTTGCAGCCACCGCGCGTATTTATCCGCCGTCAAGGGGTATTCAGTCCAGCCCCGGTTTGAGAAATGGACGGTGATATTATCGCTCAAGCGGGAGTTTTTCAACAATAACTTCAATTCCGGCCGGGTGGCGTTCGTGTAGATGAAGTTCGGGCTTTTCCATCCCAGCACGTGCTTGGCCCCCTCGGTCAACATCGTTCGATAGCCCAGGTTAAAGACCCGCTCGCCGATCTCGTCCGAGTAAATCAGGGAGGAGTTACGGAACGTCACCGGGCGTTGGCCGA
This sequence comes from Odoribacteraceae bacterium, assembly GCA_031276355.1. Classification (GTDB taxonomy): domain Bacteria; phylum Bacteroidota; class Bacteroidia; order Bacteroidales; family Marinifilaceae; genus JAIRKS01. The sequence goes on along the minus strand of JAISNC010000095.1, from coordinate 10,111 downwards.
ATAACGTCTCTATTTTTTCAGCGTGGCGCTTTACTTGAGCTTCGAACTCCCCCGTCGGGGATAACGAGGAGAGCGAGTGGGCGTACGTCTCGGCCAGGAACTCGACGTGACCGCTGGCGGCCAACTCCTTGAAGCTATCAATCACCCCGGGGGCGTGGAGTTCAAATTGCTCCAGCGCCAGGCCCGAGATGGAGTAACTGACCTTGAAACGCCCCCCGTGCCGCTCGATCAATTCCAGCATCAAGCGATTGGCCGGCAAGTAGCATCGTTCGGCCAGGCGACGAATCGTGGAACGGTTCATGTATTCGTCGAAGTAATCATTCCGTTTCCCGATATCAAAGAAATGATACCTCCTCAGTAACACGGGCTGGTGTAACTGGAAATAGAAACAAATCGTCTTTTTCATATAGTTGCCTATTTAATTTTAATGTATACCTTGTTAATTTCGCGGGCTGATAACCTCCTCGTAGACGTGCTTGACTTTCTCGGCCGCGTTCTCCCATTTCAGGCGGTTCACCTCCTCCAGCCCCTCCTTGCCGGCCACGCGGGCCAGCGCCGGGTAGGCCAGCAGGCCGTAGATAGCGTCGGCCATGGCATCCACGTCCCAGAAATCTACCTTGATGGAGTGCACCAGCACCTCCGACACGCCGGATTGCTTCGAGATGATCGTGGGCACGCCCGATCGCATCGCTTCCAGCGGCGAGATACCGAAAGGCTCCGACACGGACGGCATCACGTAAACGTCGCTCTGGGCAAACATTCGCTGCACGTCGTCACCGCGCAAGAAGCCGGTAAAGTGAAAGTGCGTCGCGATCTTCAACTGGGCAACCCGGCGGATGGCCCGGTTCAACATGTCCCCGCTGCCCGCCATCACGAAACGGACGTTCGGGTAATGTTTCAACACCTTGTTCGCCGCCTCGATAAAATACTCCGGCCCTTTTTGGTAGGTGATGCGCCCCAGGAAGGTAACCACCTTTTCCGGTACCCCCCGGGTCTCCGTTACCTCCTTGTAAGATTGGAAGTCGACGGCATTGTGCACGGTGACCACTTTTTCCGGGGCGATCCCGTAGTGCTTGATCACGATATTACGCGTGAGGTTACTCACCGCGATGACCCGGTCGGCAGCGTGCATTCCCCGTCGCTCGATGTCGTATACCTGCTGGTTGATATTCTCCCCGCTCCGGTCGAACTCCGTGGCGTGCACGTGCACCACCAGCGGTTTCCCCGACACGCGCTTCGCCACGATTCCTGCCGTGTATGTCAGCCAATCGTGGGCGTGGATGATGTCGAACTCCTCTTGCAGGGCGATCGTCCCGGCCAGCAGCGCGTAACGGGCCACCTCCTCCATGAGGTTCACGCCGTACTTCCCTGAAAACCGGAACTTGTTGCGAAACGTGACTCGTTGCTCCTTCCCGCCCGCCCGGATCGCCGCGGCAGCCTCCTTCTCGAAACGCTCCGGATCGAGATAAGGTACCAGGTTCGAGCCGATCTCTATGAAACGAACGAACTCCCAGTAATCCTCGCGGCTACTGTATTCGTCCAGCATCTCCACGTCGCTCGCGTTGATGATTTTCACGGCGCTCTGATCCTCGTCACCGCCCGCTTTCGGCATCACGAACAGGATCTCTACCCCGTGCTTCGCCAAGCCTTTCGTTAGCCCGTAACTTGCCGTTCCCAGTCCCCCCGAAATATGAGGAGGGAACTCCCAACCGAACATCAATACTTTTGTCTTCATACATTCCTATAATTTAAAAAATCACGATTCATCACCCCATCTCCTCGTACGCTTTGATCAAGGCCATGCTTCGCAACACCTCGCCCACGCTCCACGCCTGGGCGATACACCCGTTGGGGCGCTGGGGCGGGTTGCCGTCATATACCTCCGCGATGGAACAGATCCCGTACAGCGAGATGTCCTCCTCGAACCCGGCCAATAACTCTTTCGCCACCGGCAGGAACTGCTTGCCCCGGAGCTTCAGGTTGGCCTCTATATAAGCACCGATCAACCACGGCCACGCTGTCCCCTGGTGATAGGCCCTGTCTCTTTCCGCCTGGTTGCCCTCGTAAGTTCCCTTGTAGTCCGGGTTCTTGGGCGACAGCGTGCGCAGTCCCCGCGAGGACAACAGTTCCCGGCGGATCACGTCGAGCACGCCCCACTTCATCTCGTCGCTCAAGGGCGAGTACTCCAGCGAACAGGCGAACAGCTGGTTGGGACGCACGGAGAAATCCCGGCCCGTCTCGTCCGCGTGATCTGCCAGGTACCCCTTCTCGGGATCCCAGAAGAGCGCGTTATAACTCTCCCGGATCTTCTCCGGCAGTGCCTCCCACGCTTGCCCGAAGCGCCGGTCGCCCGCCCCGCCGGCCAGCCGCAAGGCATAACACACGGCGTTATACCATAAAGCGTTTATCTCCACGGCATAGCCCGGGCGCAGCGTCACCGCCTTCCCGTCCACTACCGCGTCCATCCACGTCAGCGCCCGCCCCGGCAGGCTTGCCCACACGAGACCGTTCTCCGTCATCCGTATGCCGGGATTGATCCCCTCCCGGTAGGCCGACAGGATCGCCTTCATCTTGCCGCCGTACTGTTTCCAGATAGCCCCTTCTCCCGCGGCGGCCCCGTATTGCTGCAACGTCCAGAAAAACCACAAGGGAGCGTCTACCGAGTTATAGGCCGCGTACGGCGGTTTACCGATATTGGGAAAAAGCCCGTTCTGCAATTGGCGCACCATCGTGTCCAGCACCTCCTTGCACCCTTTCACGTCTCCCGCGGCGGCCAACGTGATGCCCGGTAAGGCGATAAACGTGTCGCGTCCCCACCGGCCAAACCACGGGTAGCCGGCCACGACCTCCGTCTCCTTCCCGGTACGGACGATAAACTGGGCGGCCGAGTATTTCAAACAATGCTCGAAATGATCCCTTGGCCCGCGCTCCTTGATCGCCTCCTCGAACGCTTGCCGCAAGCGGGAAGGCCCCTCCTCTGCCGTCGAGGCCGAGAAGACCACGCTCTCCCCCTTGCGCAAGGAGATCTCGAAGTAACCGGGAACGAAGAGATCTTCCTGAAATTCATACCCCCGGAGCCGTTCCTCGTTATACTCTACGTTATAGTACCAGTCGGGCGCGGCCACGAACAGGTGCTTGTCGCTTACCTGCATGTTCAACGGGGGGAAGGCCGAATAGAGACACGACCGGATACCGTGATCCACCGTCTCGTGGCGCGTGTTCGCCATCCGGTTGGCCTTGCTCAAGTCGTGAATCCTCCGGTAAGCCAGGAACGGCTTCAAGCGTAACAAGGTGTCCGAGTGAGCGTCCAACAACGTGTACCGGATCATCACCTGTGCCTTGTTGTGCACCATCACGAGCTCTTTCTTTAACATCACCCCCCCGACCCGGTAGACCAGCGAGAAGACCGGCTCGTAACTGAAATCAACGATATATTTATGACCACGAGGATAATACGTGCCCGGGTACTTGTGAATCCCCAGGTTAAACGACTTCTCGTGCTGAACGATCGTCTCGCTCAGGGACGAGAGCAGCACGTGATTCTCTTCACCCAGGCTCGCCACCGGTAATACCAGCAGGCCATGGTATTTGCGCGTATTACAACACACGATCGTGGTTGAGCAATATCCACCGGCCCGGTTCGTTAACAATACCTCGCGCTTTAACGCGTACTCCAAGTTCACTAATTCCTCCTTATTAAACTTCAAACATCCCATGACTTTTACAAACTAATAAATTCAACTTCTCACATAAACACTCTTTATAAATCTAATTTCGTTCCAGGACCATCGCCGCGCGGGCCGGCAAGTAGAGATGCAACCGGCTCCGGGCCGGCGACACGTAACGCGTGAAATGGTCTATCGACTCGTCCACCCGCCCGAAACCGTTAAAGGCAACGCTATCCGTATTCAACACCACCGTGTATTTCCCCGGTGGCGAGTCAAAACCATACCCCTCGAACGAACACGTCGGGTTAAAATTAAACACGAACAGCAACGCGCCGCGCGTGAAAGCAAGCACTTGTTGCGCGTTATCCCGCAACAACGGCTCCGGGTACCAGTCGAATAACCTGTACTTCACGGCTAACCGTATCATCGCCCGATCGAACGCGTTCAAGAAACGAAAACGCAATTGCTCGTCGTCCACTAAACTCCATAACCGCCGGGCGTGGTCGTAACTCCACTGGTTCCCCTCCCGCGGGAAGTCAATCCACTCCGGGTGTCCCCACTCGTTCCCCATGAAAGTCAGGTAACCGTCGCCCGCCGTCCCGATCGTGAGCAGGCGAATCATCTTGTGCAGCATCATCCCGCGGTCGATCACGTGATTGTTCGAGAAAAGACTCATGTGATCGTATATCTCTTTGTCCACCAGCCTGAAGAAGATCGTTTTGTCTCCTACCATGGCCTGGTCGTGACTCTCCGCGTAACTGATCGTCCGTTCCTCTACCCGTTTGTTCGTCAATTCATAAAAAAGATCCCCCACGTGCCACTCTTCGTCGCGCTTCTCCTTGATCAACTTGATCCAGTAATCAGCCACTCCCATGCTCATCCGGTAATCGAACCCGAAGCCACCTCCGTGCACGGGGAAAGCCATCCCGGGCATCCCGCTCACGTCCTCGGCGATCGTGATCGCGCCGGGATTCACCTCGTGCACCACTTGATTGGCTAATTTCAGGTAAGTGATCGCGTTTTCGTCTTGATTGCCGTCGTAATAAAGGTCATAACTCGTGAAATCGCGGTTAATCCCGTGGTCCAGGTAGATCATGCTCGTGATCCCGTCAAAACGAAAGCCATCAAAGCGATACTCCTCCAGCCAGTATTTACAGTTGGACAACAAGAAATGCATCACGCGCGATTTCCCGTAATCGAAACAACGGGAGTGCCACAACGGGTGCCAGCCCCGCTCGCCGGGATAAAAAAACTGGTCGAACGAGCCGTCGAAACGCCCCAGCCCCTCCTCCTCGTTGCTTACCGCGTGGGAATGTACCAGGTCCATGATCACGCGGATTCCCATCTCGTGGGCCGTGTCGATCAACAGCTTTAACTCTTCCGGGGTGCCGAAACGAGAGCTTACGGCGAAAAAGTTCGACACTTGATAGCCGAAGGAGCCATAATAGGGGTGTTCCTGTATCCCCATGAACTGTATCGTGTTGTACCCTAAATCAGCCACGCGCGGCAGGACGAAAAGGCGAAACTCGGTGAACGTCGATACCCGGCGATGCTCCGTTGCCATGCCCACGTGCGCCTCGTAGATCAGCGGGGGCGCGTCTGACGGGCGCGTCTCCCTTTTCATCCGGTACGGCCGGGGCGGTTCCCACGCTTGTGCCGAGAATACCTTCGTGTATTCGTCCTGTACCACCCGGCGCGCGTGCGTTGGCAACCGCTCGCCGCTTCCGCCGTTCCACTCCACCAGCAGGCGATAGAGCATCCCGTGGGTGAACGTCATCCCCGGCAGGCGGATCTCCCACTCCCCGTCGTTCACGCGCGTCATCGCGTGCGCCGGGCATTTCCGCCACTCGTTGAAAGGCCCGATCAAGTAGATCGCCGTGGCACCGGGTGCCCACTCGCGGAACACCCAGCCCTCCTCCGCGCGATGCAGGCCGAAATGCAGGTACGAGTTACACGCGTCGGCCAAGGTCAAGGCATCTCCTTGTAATTCTTTTTCAGCGCGTTCATAACGATCGTGACGCCCTTCCAGCACGCTCGCGAAAGGCTCCAGCAGGTTATCCCGTTTTAAAAGATCAAGTCTTGTCATATAGTGTCACGAATTTTTGCGTAAGTTACGCGAAAGATTCATAATAGCAATTACCCTCGCGTGAATTTTTCATTAATTTTTCTCCCGCCGGCTCTTTTACTCCCTTTTCGCCACGGGAAATGCGTGGAATGGATATTCTCCACTCCCGACCACCTGCTCGAATCGCACGAAAGAGTATTGCTAAATGAACTATGGGTTGTCGCAAAAGCCGGGCTTTGTCATCGCGGCCGCGAGGAACGAGCGGGAAGCAATCCAGAATACAGTAAATCATGGGATTGTTTCGAGGCTTTTGAGACAGCCCCTAAAGTTCGTGCAGGTTCAATTTTTCGGAAATATTCTTTAATGATTCCGAAATAACTTGCCGTAATAAAAATTATTTCTGTACATTTGCGAGGTACATAAAAATGATAGATATATGTGAAAGAAAAGTTATCGTATTGATTAAACATATTTGAGCTAACGCTCTTATTCTCCAAGTCGAAATCTGGAAAATTTCAAAATCAGTGAGAATAAGTTTGCGAAAGTTCACGTCCTCGGGCGTGAACTGTTCGTGCTTATTACTGATAAAGGCATTCCAGAGCCTCGACTTGAAATAAGCAATCAACGGACAGTTTCACGCTTTTTTCGTGTGGTTGCATATCATCAGAGAAAAGAGTGTAAACAACTTGGTATTAATCATCTAAAATTTGATATTATGCGACAACACAAAAAATTATTCTTTATGATCACCGTGGTGGCGACGGTACTGTTTGTCGGCTGCGATGAAGGCGACGAAGACAAAAAGACACTCGATTCGGGGAAGTTTTTTTATAAGGCTGACGATGCGCCGATATCAATTACTGGACATCTACAAAAGGCTCTTGTGTTGAGCATGCCGTCGGAGGTGGAATTTGGTTAGCCTGGAACATTATATTATTTCACATATGAAAACAAAAAACATTTGGTTTGCAATGGTACTAGGTACTGTTCTTACATTCGTATTCACTGCATGCAGTGAAAATGACGAACCTTACAACCCTGATAACTACCAGATTCAGGTGTTGGGTGAAGGTGTAGATTCTGACATTGATGTTAAAACCGACAATGCCGGAAACTCTACAATTCTTACATATACTTCATGGATTGAAGTTTCAAAAAGTGAGAGGTCTCAAACAGAAGTTGCAGCAACACGTTCTTCTATGTATGGTGGCGAGGTGATAAATATTGAGCTGTCAAATACGTTCTATTTTAATGTAGGCGTAGTCGGAGTACAGAACTTTGAAATGCGTAAAAAGCCCTTGATCAATATTGACTATGTAAAAATTGTGGAAAACGATGTTGGCAATTACACCACGGTTACAGATTCAGCGGTGATATGGAGTGTCGATTATGGAGGATTTATAATTCCTTGCCACTTGGAATACCAAGTTGCTTCATACAAAGGAGGTTATCCTGCGGTTACAATGCCTTATCACAAAATTCAGGCCGTTAATGTGCTTGGAGAACCTGTTATCAAAGATCTTGGTTATCAAAATATCAAATTTGATAGCAAAACCATAAGTTTGTGTTTTACAAAAGAATTCAGGTTGTCCGTTTCTGTTTCGTGTAATAATACTACTTATGCAGGTAACATTGTTGTAACTTTATGTAAACCTGTGTCAGGAGATTATATTACCGCCAGTCGCTTTGTTTCAGATGGTCTGAGAAAAGAACATGATGGTTATTATAGCAGCATTACTGTTAACCAGACACTGTCTAACGATTCGAATCTTGATAAGACCTATGATGAATATCTAATCGTTGGAGCTGAAAGAATTTCTGATGATTCTCCGATGCGGACCAGCAATAAACTCAATATCTCTATCATGGATGCAGAATATGTTGCTAAGGATACGGTTTTGGGTGTTGGAAGTGATTACTTCTCAAGCTATGTGCATGAAAGTGTGTTCACGGTCAGGTTCGTAGATTTTGATGTTGTATATAAGTTTACGACTACGGCTCCGGTTTATAATGATGGATTCACTCGTCATGAAATGCCGTGGATAAAAGTTAAAAACGTCAAACACAAGGGTGATCTGGTCATCGAAACCGATAATAAACCTGATCACGAATTTGGTGGCGTCAAATGTTATCGTTATGAAATAGCATTAACTATTGAAGCTGAATACGAAGGAACGGATCATTCATCCTTTAAAGAAGAGATGGTTTATACCCGTGTGATTTTTGTACCCGCAGGATAATCTGTGCGTACGGATAATGTGAGAAAAAACGTTGGAACAAATGAGTCACCGTAAGTTCAATTAGTCAATGCAACTGAAGTAAGAAAAAAAGAGGGTGTGTCAAAACGATACATTCTCTTTTCATATCGTCGCATTAGCATCCATATAGGCTTTACTAATTGAACTTACAAACTTTGTGCATAAAAAGAGGACGTGACAATTTTGCCCCCCTCCGCTCCCTTTATTCTTGGATACAGCGCGCGGGTAAGCCGAGACCACGATGAGCGGCATACTGCGGGTACACGTTGGCCGCGGTGAAGTGCAAGGAATAACTCGTGCTGCTGTTCGGCGTGGACGACCAGTTGTAACCGTAGTTCCGCTCGAAGTACATGGTACCCGTGGTGACGTGGCGAAAGCCCGAGGCCGGATAGAAGGCCGTTTCGCCGCTGGAACCGGACATGTAAAACTCCCAGCCGGCTTGATCTTGACCGTTCTTGTAGTCACCTGGATAGTTAGCGGCGTTGGGCGTATTCGTACCAGAAAGGAAGGACGTGGCCCACGTGCCGTTCACGGGCAACCGCCATCCCGGGGGACAGGGGTCGAAAAGACTCTTGGTCGTCGAGGTCTGCCATGTCGGGTTATTCCACGAGGTAGCTGGATACGGGTTGCTTTGCACCCAGTCACCGTTACCGCTCTCGGGGTAGTAGAAGTTATAAGGATGCTGTATCGCCGTCTTGGTCGCCGTCCTGCCCTGTACCCGCACGATACAATCGCCGGGGGTAGCGGTAAAAGCGGTGACCATCGCCCCGGAGGCATTATACAACTTCACGCCCGCGGCGGGGAACGGCTCCTTGCGACCGAACTGGTAGTACAGTCCGCAGGTCTTGGCAATACCATCGGCGCGCGTGGCGCTGGCGGCACCCAGGTTACGGTCCATGATGAACTTGTCGGTGTAACTGGCGGCCCACGTCGCGCCGGAGTAACGATGCACGGCCCCGCCGGTGACGGGGTAAGAGTAAACGTCCTCCTGCCAGGAAAGCGGCGCGTTGTCCGGGTTATAATTCGTGAGCCACAGGTGCCAGCTCCAGAGATAGCCCTCGGAGGCGGGAGTACCCTTTTTCTTGACCCCGATCAACACGTTCCCGCTGGCCGTTGACCCTGCGGGGCTGAAGTAAAAATGATTTTCTCCCTTGCCCCCGTATTTACCCGCGGGGATGACCGTCCCGCTGGACTCGCAGAAATTGATCAGCTTGATGCCCGTGCCTCCATCCTGCCAGATCACCTCGGCCTCCCACTCGGTATCCGTGGCAAGCACGTTGGCCACCGCCCCGTCCACGGAACCCCAGAACTTGTTGACGCGGGTAACGGGCACGCCGTAGGTGGCCTGGACGTTTCCGGGGAGCGGGTTGACGATGTAGGAGTTCGCCTCGGCCAGCTGCACCCGCCCCAGGTTCTCCACGCGGCTGTCCCCCTCGGCTCCCGCGGAGCTAAAGACAACCGGGAGCGTGTAGTGGTAATTCGGCACGATGTTGAAATCGTTCTTCATGTCAGCGCCCGGGTAGAAGCGATAGCGCAACGGCTTGCCCCCGCCGTCCTCGATCGCCCCGGCGGTCACGGCCATGATCTCGATGTAGGTGGCACGCCCGGGCGCGCCCACGTTCTTCCCCGCTTCCGTGCTCGCCCCGGTGGTACCCTGGCGGTTGCGCGGTAGATAATAGCGCAGCGTCTTCACGAGAGCACCGGGGGCCAGCTCGAGCGCGTCAACGGGAAGGTCGATCACGCCCGATTGAGCGGCCGAGGGACTCGGGGTAGCGTCGCCGTTAAACAGCTGGTCGGCATAGAAGAGGTGATCGGGCACGTTACGTAACTGCACGGAGGTGATCGTCACGCCCGAGAGGGCGTGGTTGGTAATCGTCAGCGTGAGCTTGGCCACGTTACGGTACAACGCGCAGGTCAACGAGGTGGTGGCGCTGGTCACGTTGACGGTACCGTTCATGAACAAGTCAGGGCTGGCATCCATGGAATTATACATGTCTCCCGCCCGAAGGACCCTCTTGTAAACGGTTTTCAACTCGGCCAGCGTGGTGACGCTACCCAGCGCGTCGGCGAGCGCGTCGGAGTGGGTGTTGGCTAACACCACGCACTTGTAGATCTCGCCG
>JAISNC010000072.1 GCA_031276355.1 Odoribacteraceae bacterium | reverse complement strand
CTCGGAGAACCTTGCGAGGCTCTTTTAGAACCTTGCGAGGCTCTTTTAGAACCTTGCGAGGCTCTTTTAGAACCTTGCGAGGCTCTTTTAGAACCTTGCGAGGCTCTTTTAGAACCTTGCGAGACTCTTTTAGAACCTTGCGAGACTCTTTTAGAACCTTGCGAGGCTCTCGGAGAACCTTACGAGGCTCTCGGAGAACCTTGCGAGGCTCTTTTAGAACCTCGTGAGGCTCTCGGAGAACCTCGCGAGGGTGTGTCAAAAGTGATCGTGCTCCTTCACGACATCCCGGCGAGGCAGCGCGCGGCCTCCTCGCGGGAGCGGTTGACGCAGTCCTCGATGGAGAGGCCGTGGAAGTAGTTGCCCAGGAGGTGGATGCCGGCGTGTCGCGTCGCGTCGCGCAGTTGCTCTCCCAGGCGCGCGTGCTCGACGCGGGGAGAGGGGAGGAGGTGCGAGACGGTCGCTTGCCGGACGATGGCCGCGGGCGGGAGCTTCAGGACGCGGAGGGCCGTGGCGAGTCGCGCACCGGGGGAGAGGGTGCCCTGCTTGCAGTGAACGGTGAAGCCGCGGTAGCCGGGCTGGCCCAGCGGGTCCGCCGAGACGACGGAGAGGTAGTCGTCGCCGAGGGGGATGATCCCGGAGAATGGCCGGACGGGGGCGTCGTCCCGCTTCACGACGAGGGCGAGCGACTCCACGCGGGCGACGGGGAGCGCGGCGAGGAGCGCGGCGAGGGCCGGTTCGACGGCGCGCGACAACCCGGCGGCCGCCGGCGGGTCGATGGCCAGGGCCACGGAACGGGCGCGGAAGGTGGAGCCGTCGGCACACGCCACGGTGTAGGGGGCGTTCGCCGTGCCGTCGCGCCGGAGGGCGACGACCGTCGTGCCGGTCACGAGGGGGATGCCCGCGCGTCCCGCGATCCCCTCCACCAGCGACTGCATCCCCCCGGCGAAGGTGTATTTCCGGGGGAACTCCCTGGCGCACGTCGCCCGTCTCTTGAGCAGCATGCCCGCGGGGTAGTCGTCGGCTTCCTGGCAGATGACCGCCCGGAAGGCCCGCGAGAAGAGCCGGTCGTAGTTACGGCCTCCCACGACGCGGCGGTAATACTCGCCGACGCTCTTCCCTTCCTTGGAGAGGAAAAAGAGGTTGGCCCCGTGCAGGCACAGGGGGACGAGCGAGATGCCCGACAGGACGCTCGTCAGCCGGTCGCCCGCGTCGAGCAGGTAGGGGTATCGCTCCAGGCCCCGGATGTCGCCCGCGAGGCCCAGCTCGCGCGCGATGGCGAGGAGGGAGGTGTAGCCGTTGTAGCAGGTATGGGCGCCCGCCTCCACGCGGAACGATCCTCCCGTGACGACCGTCTGCAGTCGCCCGCCCGCCCGGTGTTCTTTCTCGATCACGATCACTTTTTTCCCGGCGGCGCGCAGGTAGTACGCGAAGGAGACGCCGCTGATCCCCCCGCCCGTCACGATGCAGTCGTGTAGCGTGTTGTTCATGGAAACGCGTTAAAAGGTGAAACGTAATCCCGCGTCCAGGGTAAAGGGCCGGCCGGCCTGGGCGTACGAGGAGCGGGTGGGCGCGACGTCGAAACGGTATACCGTGTAGCGCGTGTCGAGGATATTCGCGGCCCGGAGGGAAAGCTCGGCCCGACCCTTGACGAGGGTGACCCCGGCGTCGAGCAGGGCGTGAGCCGCTTGCCGGTCGACGTTATCCTCCTGCCAGAATACCCGGCCGGTACCGGTATAGCGGGCGTGGAGCGTGACCTCGTCCATCCAGCGGGATCTCGCGGGGTGACGGTAAGCGGCACCGGCGGAGAGGGTATGTGACGGCACCCGCGGCACCCGCTTCCCGTCGAAACGCGTGCCCTTGGCGGGGTCGTGGAGGTACTCCTTGAAGCGGGCGTCGGTGTAGCCGTAGGCGAGATCCAGTTCCAGGCGAGGGAGGGGCGAGGCACCGAGAGAGAGCTCGAGGCCCTTGCTGGCGGATCGGCCCGCGTTGCGCACGAGGCTACCGCTGGTGTTGTTCGGGAGGACGATCATCCGCGTGATCTGCTGGTCGCGCCAGTCGATGTAAAAGAGCGTGGCGTCGAGCGTGATGTCGCGGGAGGGGCGCGACTTGAGGCCGATCTCGTAATTCCAGCTGCGTTCGGGGTGAAAGACGCGCTCGCTCTCGTCGCTGAAGGTGGCGTTGAAGCCGCCCGTTTTGTAGCCCTTGGCGAGGGAGAAGTAGATGGAGTGCCGGCCGCGGGAGTAGGAGAGAGAGGCCTTGGGGAGGATCTCGAAGAAGCGGAGGGTGACGGTGGAGGTGCTCCCGCCGCGGGCGTGTTCTTGCCGGGAGATCTCCCTGTCGACGCGTATCCCGGCGGTGAGGGAGAGGCCCCCGGTCAGGAGATTGTCGAGGGTCGACTGGTGATAGGCGGCCAGGCCGCGCGTGAACTGGGCGTATCGTTCGGTGGAGCGACCGCCGGCGGCGCGCAGGAAGAGGTCGACCTCCTTGTCCAACCACTGCGCGAAGGCGAAGATGCCGGACACCCGGTGGTAGTTCCCCTGCCGCGTGGGCCGCGCGACGAGTTCCTGGGAGAGGGCGTGCTGGCGCTGTTCCTGCACGGCGAAGAAGAGGGACGCGGGGGAGAAGTCCTGGTCGACGGCTTGCCGGTCGTCGAGGTACTGGTAGCCGGTGACGAGGCGGAAGTCGACGCGGGGGGTGCTGCACGCGAGATGATAGCCGGTCGTGAGCAGGTCGCGGTCGTAACCGCTTGGCTCGTCGTAGTCGACGGGGGAGATCGCGTCGTTCTCGACCTTGCCGTAGGGGTAACCGGCCTGGCGGGCGCGTTCGAAAGCGACGTGGAGGTCGGAGCGGGCGCGGTCACCGTGCAGGAGCTGGAGGCGGAGGCGCGCGGAGAGGTCGTCCCGCGTGCCGGGGCGCGAGCCGTCGTGCCGGTTGGTGACGTACCCGCCGCGGCAGTCGTGGTGAACGCCGGCGTAGAGACCCACCCGGTCGTTCACGCGCGCGGCGGTGGTGGCGCCGATCCCCGCGTGACGATACAGTCCCCCCGATAGACGGGCGGAACTGCCGGGGCGGTGCCAGGGCGAGCGGGTGATGACGTGAATGATGCCGGCCATCGTGTTGCGCCCGTACAGGGTGCCTTGCGGCCCGCGGAACACCTCGACGCGCTCGATATCCAGGAGCTGGAAATCAAAAGAGGTGGCCTCGAGGTAGGGGATGCCGTCGACGTATAGCCCCACGGCCGGCGATCCCGTCCGCGACCCGATGCCGCGAATGTAGAGCGGGGAGTTGAGTTTCGACCCGTAGTCCGGCATGTAGAAGTTGGGGACGCGCGCGGTGAGCTGCTTGAGCGACCGGGTTCCAGCGCGCTCGAGCTGCTTGGCGGCGAGGGGGGTGACGGCGTTGGGGGCGCGTTCGCGGGGGGCCGTCTCCTTGGCGGAGACGATGACCTCGTCGAGGAGGACGCGCGAGACGATGGTGTCCCCGGCGGCGAGAAGGGAGAGAGGGGCGATGCACCACGAGAAGGTGCAGGCGGCAATAATAAAGTATAAGGGCATAACGCGTGCAAGTTTATCCGGTTAACAAAAAAGAGAGTCCCCGACACGCGGGGCAGCGGGGGTAAAAGAGAGGTTGTTAACCGAGAGGCGGGGGGCGGGAGAATAGCCGGTAGGAGGCACCCCCGCCGGGTTTTCCCGCGTCGTCGGGCGGGGTGCCCCGCCGCGTTTCGTCGGGGATCGGCAGGGGGAAACGGGCGCGCTCCCCGGGACGCGGGTCGTGCCGCCCTTGCTCCCCGGCGGCGAGATCGTCCGCGTGGCAGACGTATCGCGTTGGACACGCGGCGGGCGTGTTTTCCCTTCCCGTCGCGACGGGCAACGCCTCGCCTTCCCCCGCCGTTCCACCGGCAAGGCACGGGAAGCCGACCAGGAAAAGGAGGGTCAGCAGGAGAGGAATCGCTACTGACGACGACGAGAGGAAAAACATGGTATCTCTAACAATAAAAGGGGATGTTTTTTCATGTCTTGCTATGTTAAATACGGGCGGGCGAAGGTAACTATTTTTATTGAAAGAAGGGAACGCGCGCCTAAAAATGGCGAGCTGCCAGGCTCCCCAGCCACACGGCACCCGCGCCCGTGACGAGACTGCAGGCGGCGTACAGCCCGAGGAGAACGTAGTTCCCCTCGTGGAGCAAGGTCACGTTCTCGGCGGAGAAAGTGGAAAAAGTGGTGTAACCGCCGCAAAAGCCGGTAATGAATAGTAGCCTCCCCTCTTCGCCCAGCACGCCCCCCCGCGCGGAGAGGGCGGCCAGCAAGCCCACGAGGAAACACCCGGCCACGTTCACGATAAATGTGCCCGACGGGGCGTGCCAGCAGAGGTGGCGCTCGACGAACCACGACGTCAGGTAGCGCAACATGCTGCCCGCTCCCCCGCCTAACCCGACTAAAAGTAATTGTTTGATCATCTCTTTCATGAATTGACGGGACAAAGTTACACGCTTGCCGCGTATTCCCGTCACCGCGCGCGGTATTTTAGCGCGGGGTAGCCAAAAATGGTGATACGTTCGCCGTAAAATAGCCATTTCTTGGGATTGCATGGTAATTATGTGCTTAATAGTTTCGCGTTCTAATAAAATTTTAATACGAAAATGAAACATTTAATCGTTATTCTCCTGTCGATCGCCTTGGTGGCTTGTCACGCGAAGAAGGCGCGCGAAACCGTCTCTCCCGTGGCGGGCGATGACGCGTACGCCTATTTCTTGATCGACTCGATCCTCCAGTACGGCCTCGACCACGAGGCGCTGTACACGCTGGTCGGGAACGTGAAGCCCATGAGTTCGCTGGTTGACTTCTCCTTCCCGGTGGCTAACACGGACAGCGCCTTGAGCACGAGCGGGGAGATCCTGACCCGCGAACAGCACGGCGCGTATATAGACCGCATCCGCGTCGTCCAAGAGGCGATCGGCCGGATCCGGCTTCCCGACCTCAAATTCGTGATGATCCCGTACAAGGCTCCCTTCGGGACGACGCGTCGCGGCATGCAAATCAGCGTGATCCGTGTCAGCGCGCTTGACAGCCTCCTGAAAGCGCGGGAGAGCTTCTTCGGGCAGTTTGGCCTCGTTCCCGGGAGCGACCCGGCCGTGGTGGCCACCGTCATCGAGTTCGCCGACCGCTACGAGCGATTCCGGGGTTACGGCTACCTGTTCGGCTACCCGGGCTACGCCGTCGACTTCTTCGTGAAGGCGTTCCGGGAGAGCGATAGCACGGGCAAACACGTGACGCGTAACTTTTTCCAGATACCGGTCTACGCCAGGAACGGGGGCTATTTCGTGTACGCCTATCCGAAGGCGGCCGTGCCCACGGCGGCGGTTGACTCCGCCCTCTACTACCGGGCCAGCGGCGTGCTGGAACACTACAAACGCGTCCGCTCGCGTTACCTGAACGCGGACAGTACCCTCCAGGCCTATCAATTGCTCAAGGACCTCGCGCATGACACCGGACGACAAGGAGAAACACCCGAACAGTAAAATACGCGGCATCACCGGCCTCTCCATCGTCGTCGCCAACATGATCGGCACGGGCGTTTTCACCACGCTCGGCTTTCAACTGGAGAAGCTGCACGACACGGCGGCCGTGTTGACGCTGTGGGTCTTCGGCGGCGTGTTGGCCCTGGCGGGCGCGCTCAGTTACGCAGAGGTCGGCACGCGCATCCGGAAATCGGGCGGGGAGTACACGTTCCTCTCGCGTCTCTATCACCCGGTGGTGGGATACCTCTCGGGCTGGATCTCGTTGACGGTCGGGTTCGCGGCGCCCGTCGCGCTCGCCGCGATTGCCGCCATCGACTACTTCCCGTTGCCCGTGCCCTGCCCGAGGGTGCTGGCCATCGCGTTGCTTGCCGTCGTCACGGCCCTGCACTGCCGGAACCTGAAGGTCAGCGCGCGCTTCCAGAACCTGTTCACGGCCTTTAAGATCGCGTTGGTCGCGGCCATCCTGGGCGTGGGGTTGTTTATCCCCTCGAGCGGGGGCAGCCCCGTTCGTTTCGGGCCGGACTATCTCCCGGAGATCGCCTCCACCGCGTTCGCCGTTTGCCTGATTTACGTCTCTTACGCCTACTCGGGATGGAATGCCGCCGCGTACATCACCGAAGAGTTCCGGAACCCGGCGAGGGCGTTGCCCGTCGCGTTGATCGGGGGGACGCTGCTCGTCACCGTGTTGTATACCTTGTTGCAATACGTCTTCTTGAAGCATGTCCCGGCGACGGAACTGGCCGGCCACCTGAACGTGGGGACGATCGTCATGGAGCGTGTCGTCGGGGCCAAGGCGGTCACCCTGTTCAGCGGGGCGATTACCCTGCTGCTGTTGTCGGGGATCAGCGCGATGGTGTGGATCGGCTCGCGGGTGACGGCGAGCATCGCGGCGGAGCACGGGCTGTGGCGCTTCCTTCGGCAAAAAAGGGAGGGCGTGCCGGTAAAGGCGCTCGTTTTCCAGGGGATGATTAGCGCGCTCTTGATAGCGACGGGGACGTTCGAGCAGATCATGGTCTATTGCGGCATCTTGCTGAGCGTATCCTCGTTGCTGGTGGTGGGCGGCGTGTTTATCGTGCGGCGCGGGGAGCGGGAGGCGGGCACGTTTCGTTCGCCCCTCTTCCCGCTCTTCCAGGTCATCTTCATCGCGGCCTCCCTCTGGATGATCACCTTCGCCGTGATCAACGAGACCCGGGAGACGCTGCTGGGCTTGCTAAATGTAGCACTTGGATTGATAACATACAAGATCAGTAAACTAAAACACGAAACAGGATGAATAGAATTACATTTTTGTTGCTTGTACTCTTTGCATGTTCGTCGACGATCTACGCACAGGGTACCCGAAAGGTGTCGGGAACGGTGTACGAGATAGGTAGCGGGGGCGAGAAGATCCCGGTCGCGTCCGCGGCGGTTTCGCTGAACGATTATTCGATGGTCGTTTACACCGGCCAAGACGGGCGATTCGCGTTCGCGCGCGTGCCGGAAGGCAATACCGGGATTGTCATCAAGTTCCTGGGGAAATTGACGATAGAGGAGAGGATAGCGGTCACGCGCGACCTGGAGTTGTCGTTCGTGCTGCAAGAGGACAACTTCTGGCTGGAAGAGGTGAACGTGACGGCCGAGCAGAAAAAGTCCGGACGCTCCACCGCCGCGCGCGTGTCGAGAAAGGCGATGGAGCACTTGCAAGCCAACAGCCTGGCCGACGTGCTCTCCCTCTTGCCGGGCGGGCTGATACAGGAGCGCAATTTGAACTACGCCGCCCAGGTCAACATCCGGACGGCCGTCGAGAGTAACATGAACGCCCTGGGCGTCTCCATCGTGACGGACGGGATGCCGCTCTCCAACAACGCCAACCTGCAAGCGCTTAACCCCACCGTCGCCGGGGGTACCGCCGCGCTGACCACGGGAGCCTCCCCCTCCGGGGGCACCGATCTGCGATCCCTGTCAACGGATAACGTGGAGTCGATAGAGGTGATCAACGGCATCCCCTCGGTCGAGTACGGGGATGTCACTTCCGGGGTCGTGATGATCACCTCCAAGTCGGGCGTGGAACCCCTGCGGGTGACGGCACGGGCCAACCAGAACGTGTACGAGTTTTCCGTCGGGAAAGGGTTCCGCGTCGGCGAGCGCGAGGGTACCTTGAACGCGAGTTTCAACTACGCCCGGAATATCAAAAACCCGGTGTCGTCGTACCACTATTACCAACGATCGACGGGCAAATTGATCTACTCCAACCTGCTGCTGGATAACCAGTGGCGGACGCGCACCTCCCTCGACCTGATCCACGGGCAAGACAAGCAGTCCGAGAACCCGGACGACAAGATCTACCGGCGCGCCAGCAACGGCAAGGAGCTGGGCCTGCGCTTCAACACCAACGGGTCGTTTATTCCTCACGCCAACGGGCTGTTCAGGAGTTTCACCTACACGCTCTCGGCGGGATACGTGGCGAAAGATAGCTATTCGCAGGAGAATTACTCGTCCGCCAATGCCCCCTACTCCATGACAACGACCAACGGGGCCGTCCTCTCCAATAGACCCAACACGGCCATCTACGACGAAAACGGGCAAGCGATCACCCGGATCGCTCCTGCCGATGCCGCCCTGTACGCCATTTACCTCCCTTCGGCCTATTTCGGGCAATACACCATCGAGGGGCGGGAGTTGAGCCTTTTCGGGAAAGGTGCCTTCACGTTCTTTAAGGCGTCGGGCGCGGTCGCCAACCGTCTCCTGCTGGGGGCCGATTTCAAGGTGGATAAGAACTACGGCGCGGGGAAGAGGTTCGACCCGACGACGCCCCCCTACCGGAACCTGTCGGCGTTGAACGCGACCTTCCGCACGCGCGCTTACCGCGACATCCCCTCCGTCCGGCAAGCCGGGGGATTCATCGAGGAGAACTTCACGCTTCGCTTGGGCGCGCGCCAACTGCTGGTGCAGGCGGGCTTGCGCTACGACTACATGTCCATCGCGCACGGGACGTTCTCCCCTCGCTTCAACGCGTCGGTCGATATTATTCCCGACGTGCTCACGCTCGGCGGCGGTTACGGGATCACGGCCAAGGCACCGACCTTGCTCTACCTGTATCCCGAGAAAGCCTATTTCGAATATATCAACATCAACGAGTTGACGGACGAGAGTATCCCGGAGGAGGAGCGCGTCTTCGTGACCACCACCCGCGCGTTGAACGTGTCGACCGCCGGCCTGGAAACCGCGATAAACAAGCGCGGCGAGATTGGCCTCGACCTGCGCGTCGGGCGCTCCCGCCTCAACGTGACGGCGTTCCGCGACCGGATGGACAACGGCTACTCGCTGGGGCAGACCGTCGCCACGTTCAGCCCGTTTACCTACAAGGCGTATGCCCGCGAGGACGACCACTTCAAGTTGTCGGGGATGGCCCCCGTCCTGTCGGCTTATTACGCGCCGACCAACAACCTCGTGCTGCACACCGACGGCCTGGAGTTTGACCTGAACCTGGGGCGTTTCCCGGCGATTCGCACCGCCTTTTCCGTGAACGGTGCCTGGTTGCGGACCAAGAGTTACGACAAGGGGTACTACATCTACGACCCCGCCGTCACCTCCCTGATGAACCGGACGCACGTCGCCCTGTACGAGCGGGGACTCTATAAACGCAACTACGAACGCTTCAGCACGGCCGCCCGGGTCACGCACAACGTCCCCGGGCTGGGCTTTGTCGTCACGCTCACCGGGCAGACCATCTGGAGCGATGCCAACTGGTATGACATCGGCAACACCGCCACCCCGGAGAAATACATCTCCGTCAACGACGGGAAAGTCTACCCGTTCAACCCCCCGGATGCCGGCAAGGACGAATTTAAATCCCTGCTGATGAATACCAACGACAAGTTGAAGATCAAGGAGTACGTCTCCTCCCCCGTCTTTTGCTTCAACGTCAACATCACGAAAGAGATCGGGCGACTCGCGCGACTCTCGTTCTTTGCCAACAACATGTTCCGCGCCTACCCCATCTCCGAGTCGAAACGCTCGCCGGGTTCCTATCAAACGGGCAACTCCGGGCTATTCACCTTCGGCGTGGAATTAATCGCTACCTTTAAATAAGCCAAGCTCATGAAAACAACCGTTATTCGAATCGCCCTCTTGCTCTTCGCGGCATACACCCTCCCCGCCTGCTCCGCCTTCGACGACGCGGCGGACGCGAAGCGAGTGCAATACATCTCCATCCGCCTGAAAACCGGGTTCGTGCTGCCCGGCCTGGAGGATTTCTCAAACCTGAAGATCACCCTGACCAACCACGACGAGGCGCTCGTCATCGAGCGGCCGTTCGCCAGCGACCTCGCCATCGACGGCCTGATCCCCGGCATCTACGACATCCTCCTCTCGGGACGCGCGGAGAACGCCACCGGGGAGGCCTTCCTGATGAGCGGGTCGATCGAGAAAAGGGCCTTGCTCGACGACGGCGAGGAGATACCCCTCTCGGCCGACGGCGTCCACGTGGAGCCGTTAATCTTCAAGGAGATTTACTACTGCGGGTCGAAGACACCCTCCAACACCAACTGGTTCCGCGACCAGTTCTACGAGATCTATAACAACTCGCTCGACGTGATCTACCTCGACGGCCTGCACTTCGCCAACCTCCACCCGACCGCGGCCACGGCCACGCTCCCGGAGTGGCCCGCCGCGGACGGCGGTCACTACGTCTACGCCGAGCGGATCTGGAAGATCCCCGGGAACGGCACGGACTACCCGCTGGCCCCCGGCGAGTCGTTCGTCATCTCGCAGTTCGCCGCCAACCATCAACTGGAGGTGTACAACCCCAACTCGCCGGTGAACTGCGCCGCCTCCGAGTTCGAGTTTAACATGAACAACGCCAACTTCCCCGACCAGCCCGCCGTCGACATGGTGCACGTCTTCTACAACGGGCAAAACATCATGAACATGCCGCAATACCTGACCTCGGTCTTCGGCGGTGCCTACGTCATCTTCCGCGTGCCGGAGGGCGAGAGCTACGACCCGGTCGGTAACCCCGACCTGCAAACCCCGAACCTGGCGGCCAGCGGGGCGACCCTCTACGGGAAGGTGCCCATCGCCTACGTCCTCGACGCCGTCGAGGCGGTGAATAACGACGCGGCGGCACAGTACAAGCGGGTGCCAGCCATCCTCGATGCCGGGGCCACCACCGTCGGCGGCACCTACCTCGGGCAGAGCGTCGCCCGCAAGTGCATCGGGCAAAACCCCGACGGCACGCCCATCCTGCAGGACACGAACAACAGCACGGAGGATTTCGACCGGAACCTCGTCCCGCGCTTCCGCCGCCACGATTCGAAAATGCCGGCCTGGAACCACACTTTATCCAACCATTAAAGCCATCGCGACATGAAACAGAATATATACAAATGCCTCGCCTGCCTGTTCGTCCTCTCGCTCGCCTTGCCGGCCGGGGCGCCGGCCCAGGAGCGAGAGAATACCCCCGCCACCCTCGAGCGGATGAAAGCCGAGAACCCCTGGAGTCGCTCCGGTAACGCCGGCGGGATCCTCTTGGACGACCTCGTCCGTTACAGCGTCTTCGACCTCTCCTACCGCTCGCTCGGCGGCAACTTCCACCGCCCGCAACAGGGGGCCAAGGTCCATCACCTGGATTTCTCGGCCGAGGGGGGCGTCTTCCTCGATAAGCTGTACGCCTGGGGCAACTTCGCGTACCGGCGGGAGAACACCCGGGACGCCAACTTCAACTCCTCGATCATCGACCCGTATCGCGGGATGCCCTACTACACCGCCGACTTGAATCCCAGCGACTGGGAGAACCAGTTTTACGACATCCGCTTCAAGGCCGCGCTCCCGCTCGGCGGCCGTCTACTGGCCGGGATCGACGGGACGTACCGCGTGGCGCAGGCCGCCAAGCAACGCGACCCCCGCACGCTCAACCAGTTTTACGCCCTCGACCTGCGCCCCGGCCTCGTCTTCCTGCTCGCCCCGGCTCACCGCGTCGGCCTGAACGTCGAGTACGGCAACCTGAAGGAGAACTCGGCGCCCGCGCTCGTCAACACGGGCGATTACCAGACCTACTACGAGCTGTACGGCCTGGGCACGGCGATCGAGAACATCGGCACCGGCAGGACGGTCAACTACGTGGGCAACCGCCTGGGCGGGGAGGTGCAGTACAATTTCCGCCGCGCCGCCGTCAACCTCCTGCTCGCGGGCGGCTACGCCTACAAGGTGGAGGAGGCGGAGTTCTCGTTCACCACCCCCGAGAAGTTCGGCACCACCCGGGAGAAGGAGTGGCGCCTCTCCCTCTCGCTCGACCTGCCGGGCGAGCGCTTCTCGCATCACCTGGGGGCGCTTTACCTCCGCGACGGGATCGACGGCATCCAGCACGTGAAGCGGAACACGACCGACCAGGGGTGGCAGATCCTGCACAGCAACGTCCGCTCGTCGTATCGCGCGGGAGTCGCCTCCCTCGACTACGCCCTGACGGCGAATAGCGGTGCCGGCTACAAGTGGAAGGCGGGCGCGCTCGTTCGTTACCGGGACAAGGAGGATCTCTACCTGCTGCCTCGCTCCTCCAAGAGCGCCGCCAACCTCCTCTTCGCGGTGAACGGCAAGGCCGTGGTGTACCGTTCGGCGAGATACGCGCGCGCCTTGCTGCTCGGCGCGGCGGCGGGCACCAGCCGTAACCTCTCCGGCGCCTACTCCTACGCGGGCGCCAACGCGGCCTACAAGGTCGTTACCGATCTCGAGCAAGTCGATTTGAATTACCTCGTCTCCAGCTACTATTTCGCGGGCGGCGACGTCACCTACTCGCGGAAGGCGCGGGAAACGGGCCGGGCAACCCTCTACCTCAAGGGCGCGGTGAATTACCGGGAGAGCGGCAGTTCCGCGTTCGACCACCGCGCGCTCGTACAACTATCCATCGGGTGCACGTACTAACCCCGGTCGTGCAGCGTCGCCGTACAGCGTTGGTGCGTGACGCGTACCAGCGTTAGTACGTGACGCATACCAGCGTTGGTACGTGACGCGTACCAGCGTTGATACGTGACGCGTACCAGCGTTGTCTCGTGCCCGGAGACAGCAGGGGGCTTACTCTCTCTCGATGATAAAATTCACCTCCCGCGCCCCTTGACGCGCGTTAAAATTGTTTTACTTTTGCCGCATGGAGACGCGCGACGAAGATAGGATCATCCAACTGCTCAACGCGGGAGACGAGCGAGGCTTGAAGGAACTGTTCGATTTATACTACAAGCCGCTGCGCGTCTATGCCATGCACTTCCTGGACTCGTTCGAGGAGTCGGAGGACGTCGCGCAAGAGGTGCTCGGCCGCTTCTGGGAACGGGCGCGGCGGGAACCTTTCCGCGGCTCGTTACGGGCCTATCTCTTCGCCTCCGCGCGGAACAACAGCACGCGCCGGTTGAGAGAGCGAGCCAGGTTCCCGCTCGAGCGGATCGACGCGCTGGAAGATACCCTCGCCTGCACGGAAGAGCAGGTCGGGCGGGAACGGGAAGACCTCGCCCGGGCGCTGGAGCGACTGCCGGGGCGGGGACGGGACGTCTTCTCGCTGATCGTCCTGGAAGAGATGAAATACAAGGAGGTCGCCGAGCGGCTGGGCATCTCCGTGAACACCGTGAAAACACACTTCGCCCGCGCATTGAAGCAACTGCGCGACTCGCTGGGGATCGTCCTGCTCGTGATCTCGCGGGCCGGGCCGCGGCTCCCCGGTTTATTCCCCCGGAAAAATTTTTGACGATCGTGTCACCCGTTTTCCTCGTTTCGTGCTTCTGGTATAAAAAAAGATTCACATGGAACGAGAAGAAGAGTGGACGGGGTGGGTGATCGCCCATTGCAAGCACGCGTTCTCGCGCGAGGAGCACGCGGCGTGGAAGGCGTGGATGGAACGGTCGGCGGCGAACCGCGCGCTGTTCCACGACGCGGTGCGGGCGTACCGGCGGGCGCGCCGCGTGGCGGCGTGGGATCGCGTGGACGAGCGAACGGCGTGGGAACGGCTCCTGCGCCGCGTGGCGGCCCTGGCGAGGAGAAGAAAGATCGCCCGGTGGGGCGCGCGGGCCGCGAGCGTCGCCCTGTTGGCGGGGAGTATCGCGGCGGGTTACTGGTACTCGTCCCGCCAGGCGGGGGATTCTCCCCCGCTCTCCTGGCCGGATCTCCTTCCCGGCGAAACGCGGGCGATCCTGCGCCTCGCCGACGGGCAGGAGATGGTGATGGCCCCGGGCACCGTCGTCCGTGACACCACGCTGGGATTTCGCGACCTGCCGGACGCCGTGGGCCTCACCTACCGGGGGTTCCCGCCCCCTCTCCCGCGCGATAGCGCTTACCATACCCTGATCGTTCCCCGCAAGGGGGAGTACTTCCTGGTGCTCTCCGACGGGAGCCGCGCGTGGCTGAACGCGGATAGCGAGCTCCGTTACCCCGTCACCTTCACGGGGAAGGAGCGGAAGGTCTTCCTCTCGGGGGAGGCCTATTTCATCGTGGCGAGGGATAGCGCCCGCCCGTTCGTCGTGGAAAGCGCGGGGGCGCGGGTGGAGGCGCTCGGGACGCGGTTTAACGTGGCCGCTTACCGGGAGGAAGAGCGAGTGGTGACGACGCTGGAGGAGGGGCGGGTACGGGTACGCGCGGGAGGGGAGGAACGGGTGTTGGTGCCGGGGACGCGTGCCGTGGCGACGGCCGCGGGGTTGCAAGTCTTGCCGGCAAACGTGCCGGTGGAGACCGGCTGGATCTACCGCGTGTTCGAATTCGTGGAGATGCCGCTGGGGGACATCACCCGGCAACTGCAACGGTGGTACGACGTGGAGTTCACGTACCGCGACGCCGGGCTGCAACGGATCCCCTTCACGGGGACGGTGGGGAGGGACTTGCCCCTGCAACACCTGTTGCGGGTGATCGAGCAACTGGCCGAGGTCGAGTTCACGCTCCGGGAGAACAAGATAGAAGTGACGAGAAAATAGGAGGAGGAGCGCTGCAACGCCTCTCCCCCGTAAACGACCGCCGAACGGTCGGTAGTAATAATTAAAACAGACGAATCTATGAAAAAAAAATGGATGATTGCCACGAGAGCAGGTTATTTCTCGCTCCTCGTGTTGCTCGTCTTCCCGGTGATGGCCGGGATCACGCAGCCGCGGATGACGGCACGCTTCGAGAACAGGACGCTGGAGGAGGTGCTGCAGGAGATCAAACGACAGGCGGGGGTGTATTTCATGTACAACACGCTACACGTGGACGGCAAGACGCGGATCACCGCCGACCTGTCGGGCGTGGCGCTGGAAGAGGCGCTGGAGATCGTGTTGCGGGACTTGCCGTACACGTATCGCAAGGAGAACGAGTACATACTGGTGCTCCCGCGGCGAGAGCGACAAGACGCGCGACAGGCGCCGGTGGTGGTGACGGGCGTGGTGAGGGACGAGCGCGGGGAGCCGCTGCCGGGGGTCTCTATCCGGATAAAGGGCACGACCACCGGCGGTATCTCGGACAACAACGGGCACTTTCGCCTCGTGCTTCCCGACGGGGAGGAGCACGTGCTGCTCTTCTCGTTCGTCGGGATGGAGAGCGTGGAGGTGAAGGTGAACAAGGCAAGCCCGCGGGAGCTTTCCGTGCGCATGAAGGAGGATCTACAGCAACTGGAGGACGTGGTGGTAATGGGATTGTTCACGCGGAGGAAAGAGAGTTTCACGGGTAGCGCCGCCACGTTCACGCGCGAGGAGTTGAAACGCCTCGGTAATGGCAATATCTTGAATAGCCTGAAAAACCTCGACCCCTCCTTCATCATCACCGAGAATTTAGATGCCGGTTCCGACCCGAACCGCATGCCCGATATTCAAGTGCGCGGGAGCTCCTCCCTCCCTGATTTGAAAGGGGAATATAGCGGGAATCCCAACGAGCCTTTATTCATCTTGGACGGTTTCCCCGTCTCCGCCACGCAGGTGTACGATCTCGACATCAACCGCGTCGCTTCCGTCACCCTCCTGAAAGACGCCGCGGCCAAGGCCCTTTACGGCTCGAAGGCGGCGAACGGCGTGGTCGTGGTGGAGACGATCCCGCCCGTCGAGGGGGAGATACGTTTCTCGTACACGGGCGACCTGAACCTGCAAATCCCGGACTTGAGCTTCTATGACTTGTGTGACGCGGAAGAGAAACTGGCGGTAGAGGTAGCGGCCGGGAGGTACACCTCCACCGCCCCGGTCACGGATCAGCTCCTGAAAGAGCAGTACAACGAGGTGCTGAAGAACGTCCTCTCCCGCGTGAACACCTACTGGCTCTCTAAGCCGCTACGGGAAGAAGTCGGGCAGAAGCACGCCATCCGCTTAGAGGGAGGCGACGCGATCATGAAGTATGGCGTCGACTTCTCGTACAACCACATCACGGGCGTGATGAAGGGATCGAGCCGGGAAACCGTCTCCGGGTCGATCAACCTCTCCTATCGTCGTGACGCGTTTATCTTCCGGAACGTGTTAAGCGTCTCCTTCAACCGGGCGGACGACTCCCCCTACGGCAGTTTCTCCGAGTACAGCCGCCTCAACCCCTACTGGATGCCGCGCGACGAGAACGGGAATATCAAGAAGGTGCTGGGAAGCTTTCAACAAACCGCGAGCAGCACGCCGACGTTCTATTATAACCCGCTGTATAACGCCACCGTGGGAACGAAGAATTTTTCCAAGTACGCGAATATCATCGAGAACTTTTACATAGAATGGGAGGTGATCGACCGCCTCAAGTTGATCGGCCGGTTCGGGTTCACGCACGGGAACGACCGCCGGGAGGATTTCTATCCCGGTGATCATACCCGTTACGCCACGTGGACGGGCGACGCGTATTTCAAGCGCGGTAGCTACACCATCACCGATCAGGAATCCAAGACGCTCAGCGCCGACGTGACCGCGAACTATTCCCGTCGCCTCGGGGAACACCTGCTCTTCGCTAACGCGGCGTGGAGTTTGTCAAGTTCCAACGCCGACTCTCACGGGATGAGCGCCCAGGGATTCCTGAATAACCGCGTCGACCACATCACCTTCGCCAAGCAGTACAGCGAGAACGGTAAACCCACCGGGGACGAGGCCATCTCCCGGGAGATCGGGATCGTCGGGGCCATCAACTACTCGTATGACGACCGTTACCTCGCGGATCTCAGTTTCCGCGCCAACGCCTCCTCCGTCTTCGGGAAGAGTAGCCGGTGGGGAACATTCTGGTCGCTGGGCGCGGGCTGGAACTTGCATCACGAGCGTTTCTTGGAGGGTACCGCCGTGCAACAGTTGAAGATAAGGGGATCCATCGGCTCTACCGGGAACCAGAACTTCAATCCCTACCAGGCGATGAGAACCTACCGCTTCTCGACGGATAAGACATACGATAACATCTCCGGCGCGTACCTGTTGGCCCTGGCAAACGACAACCTACAGTGGCAACAAACCTTCGACTACAACGCGGGGATCGACGCGCAACTCTTCAGTTGCCTCTCCCTGCGCTTCGACGGCTACATTAGCCGGACGGATAACCTCCTGATCGATTTCACGCTGCCCACGTCGACGGGTTTCGCCTCCTTCAAGGAGAATCTCGGGGAGATCGAGAACCGCGGCTTCGACATGATCTTGAACTGGCAGATGTACCGGAATCAACACGAGGCCTCCTTCGTGTCGTTGCAAGCCTCCATGGGGCACAACACGAATAAAATCGTGAAGATTGCCGATGCCCTCAAGAAGTTAAATGACGACCAGGATACCCGGACGGACAACCTGACGCTCCCCGTGACGCGCTTTGAAGAGGGACAATCCCTCGATGCCATCTGGGCCGTCCGCTCGCTGGGGATAGACCCCGTGAACGGGCGGGAACTCTTCCTCACCCGCGACGGGACAACCACGTACACGTGGAGTGCCACGGACCAGGTCGTCGCGGGGAACGCCAACCCGAAGTTCAGGGGGAATATCGGGGTTACCTCGGAATACAAGGGGGTCGGCTTCTCCTGCTCGTTCAGCTACCAGTGGGGCGCGGACTATTATAACTCGACCCTCGTCTCCCGCGTCGAGAACGTGGACATCGCGCACAACGTCGACCGGCGCGTGTTTGATGGCACCTGGCAACATCCCGGCGACCACACGCTCTTCAAGCGGATCACCAGCACGCCGGCGACCACGCGACCCACCACCCGCTTCGTCGAGAAGAAGAACGAGCTGTCGCTGGCAGCTCTCCACCTCTACTACGATTTCAAGCGCCTGAACCTGAAAAAGTATCACATCGAACGGCTCAAATGCTCTTTTTACATGAACGACGTCTTCAAGCTCTCCACGGTGAAAACCGAACGGGGATTAAGCTATCCCTTTGCCCGATCCGCCTCGTTCGCGTTAACGGCCACTTTTTAACTCATACAAATGACGACCATGAAAACTATAACATTCATCGCGCTCCTGCTCGCGTTCTCATCTTGTTCCCGATGGTTAGATGTCGAACCGCGCTCCCAGATAAAAGACAAGGAGTTGTTCTCCACCGAGGCCGGTTTCAAGGAGGCACTGGCCGGCGTCTACGCGTTGTTGACCACGGAAGCGCTTTACGTGAAAGAGATGCGCTTCGGGATGATGGGCGTGCTGGCACGGGAATGGGATCAACAGAACACCTCTTACGAGGACGAGAAAACGTACAACTACGAGGGAACAAACCCGACAAACCGGATAGAGAGCATCTGGCAAGGGATGTACACCGCGATTGCCAACACGAACGTGATCCTGGAGGTCATCGACCGGGACAAAAAACTCTTTACCGGGCCAAATCACGCGATCATCAAGGGCGAGGCGCTGGCCTTGCGGGCCTTTATCCATTTCGACCTCCTGCGTTGCTTCGGGGCCTCTTACGAGGCGGGAGAGAGCCGGCCATCTATTCCTTACGTCACCCGTTACACCCATTTGCAATCCCCGCAACTGACCGTGAAGGAGGTCGTCGATAGGGTGCTCGTCGACCTGGATAGCGCCGCGATATACCTGCAGGCAGACCCGCTATACACGAGGAAGGAGGTCACGGAACAAGACGACAACGGCTACCTGATCAACAGGCAACTCCACCTGAATTACTACGCCGTGAAAGGGCTGATGGCCCGCGTCTACCTCTATAAAAAGGCGTACCGCGAGGCAGCGGCGTGTGCCCGCGAGGTGATCCTCTCGGGCCTCTTCCCGTGGGTCACCCAGCAAGATCTCATCAACGGGGTGGATTACACCGGGGCCTCCGAACAACTCTGGGGATTGGACGTGAATAACCTGACCGCGGTCGCCGAGGCCTGTTTCTCGACAACGGCGGGGAATAACGTCTTTTCGCTCAAACAAGCCTCCCTGTTGAGTTACTATGAGAACAGCACGGACGACTATCGTTACTTGTACCTTTACACGTCCGGCACCGGGGCCAATGCCAGCTCCCGTTATCCGGCCAAGTACAACCCCTCCTCGATCGACGACATCTATTACGCGAACAAGATGGTCATGATCAAGATCGCGGAGATGTATTACATCCTGGCCGAGGCCCAATACCACGAGACCGAAGAGTACCTGTCCGCCCTGAACGCCGTGCGAGTGGCCAGGGGAGTCAGCGAGCTAACCAGCGTGACGGATTTCACGGCAACCCTCACCACGGAAATAAGAAAGGAGTTTATCGGGGAAGGCCAACTCTTCTTCTTCTACAAGCGAAAGAACATGGAAAACATACTCAACTCTGACATCAACCCGGTAGAGGTCAAGGGCTACATCTTCCCGATACCCCAGTCGGAACACGAGGCCACGGAGCGAGAAAACAATCGATAAACAACACGAATCATGAAAAACAGATGGATATTTATATGCACGGGCCTGTTACTGGCCACCGCGGGCGGCTGCCGGGAAAACGGGAAGTTCTACTACGATCCCTCCCGTTCGGCCTTGAATATATGGCTGGGCAGGGAGAGCGTGGTGCAAGATAGCATCGTCTACAACTTCGCCTACCAGAAGGAAGTTGACTCGATACTCTTTCACGTTCGCTTGAGCGGGATACCTGCTGACTTCGACCGTCCCTTTACCATCGAGGTCGTGGAGGGGGATGCCGACAAGATCCACTACACGGTAAAAGAGTACGTGCTGGAAAAAGGAGCGTACCAGGCCGCCTTCCCCATCTACTTCACGAAACCGGAAGGCTATGCCGAGTTCACGGAACAAAGCGGGCACGTCATCTTTAAAGTGAAAGAGAACGCGTACTTCCAAGAGGGGGCCGCCGAGACCAATCGCCTCTACATCGTCCTGAAAAACAAGGTCGGCAAACCCGACAACTGGGACACCGCCACCTACCCGTACATGCGCCTCTCCAACTACTTCGGCACGTACAGCGACGTGAAGTACGCGTTCATTATCCAAACCACGGGAATGTCCAACTTCAAGGTCTACTACACCCTCGTCCAGAACCCGGGGCTGGCCGATGACGAGATTACAACCCTCGAGGCGACCGACCTGAAAAACCGGTGCAAGATCGCCTTGCTGGAATACAATGCCTTGCACGGCGACCTGCTCGACGAAAACAACGAGAAGGTCGTCTTCCCTTAACAGTAAAATACACGAATCATGAAAACACATCCTACCAGCGCCTACACCCTCCTCCCCGCGTGTGTACTCTGCTATCTCCTCTTGCTCTTCTCTTGCCACGAGGACAAGGGCAACTACGCGTACCTCACCCTCGACGAGGTGACTATCGACACCGCCGGCACGGGGGTACTCCCCGCGTACGCCCTCTACCGCTACGACCCGTTACAGATAGCCCCGCTCGTCTACCTCAACGGGAAACGGGTAGAAGCGGACGAACAAATGGATCAACAGCTTGACTGCCTCTGGACTATCTACAAAGCCACGACGGGAGGAACGGCGTATCCCGTCGACACGATCGGGCGAGGCCTCATGCTGGACACGATCATCACGCAACCCGCGGGTGTCTGGATCGTCCGCTTCACCGTCACGCGGAAAGAGACGGGAATCAGCACCTTTATGAAAATCAACCTGCAAATTGACGAGACCATCTCCGACGGCTGGATGGTGCTCTACGAGAAAGAGGGGAACACGGACGCGGGATTGATCGTGAACGACCGGATCAAGAAAGGAGTCACCCGCGAACGCCTGCTGTTGGACATCTACTCCACCTCGAACGGTGGGCAAAGGTTAAGCGGGAAGCCCGTCGCCATCCTCCATTCTACCGTGGCGCTGGGATCTGCCGAGGTGCTGCTGGCATCGGAACGCGACCTGGTGGCCGTCGAGAAAAACTCCTTTGGGCTGTACCTTACGATGGACGAGCTGTTCTGGACGCCGCCCGACACGCGCTCCATCTCCTACCTCGGTGCCAACAACACGCGTCGCGAGGTCACGATCGTCAACAACCGGATCCATTACGTGAACTACATGTCCTCCGGCACCTTCCGCATCAACGCCTTCGGGCCGGCCTGCACGGGAGATCACGGGCTACTCGCCCCCTGGCTCTCGAGCTACTTCTCCAACTCCTTCGAGGCCGTTGCCTACGACCAGACCCGCCAGCGCTTCCTTTGCGTGGAAGCCAACGGAGTCGCCGTCGACACGCTCTCCTCGAAGGACAAAACAGCCTTCGATGTCAACCACGTCGGGATGGAGATGCTTTTCTCCGACTTCGGACGCTCGAACTACGAGTACTCCCTGATGCGCCAAGGAACAACGCACGCGCTGCTGGTGTCCAACTTCGCCACGACAAATAGGCTCTCCGACAAGATCGCCATCGCCAAATACGACATGAGCGACTGCCCCGCCATCGCGGGGGTCTCCTCGATAGCAGCCGGGGGATTGGGCGAGAT
This sequence comes from Odoribacteraceae bacterium, assembly GCA_031276355.1. Classification (GTDB taxonomy): domain Bacteria; phylum Bacteroidota; class Bacteroidia; order Bacteroidales; family Marinifilaceae; genus JAIRKS01. Next base: position 15,336 of record JAISNC010000072.1, on the reverse strand, counting down.
ACTCTACTACGCCTCCGGGGCGGATCTCTACCTCTTCAAGTACAACGTTACCGGGGCCGACAGGATACAACACGCGTGGAGCGCCCCGCCCGGCGAAACCATCACCTGCGTGCGGCTCCAGAAATTCTACAACCCCACCTTCGTTCTCACCGGTCTCTTGATCAATAACTACGGGGTCATATACATCGCCACCTGGAACGAAACCACCCGCGTGGGCACCGTCTACCAGCTCAACGCGAATCCCTCGAACGGGACGCTGGACGATGCTTCGCGGGCAACTTACACCGGTTTCGGTAAGGTGAAGGAGATGGGCTGGAAATGGACTCTATAATTTAAATCTCTTTATACATGAAAACACTCACATTACTCCTGGTCGCGTGGCTCTTGCCCGTCATCCTCCCGGCCCAGGAGGCCGGTATCCGGTTCGAACACAACCCGGAATGGGCCGCCATGCTCCAAAAAGCGCGAGCGGAAGGTAAAAAAATCTTCATGGATTGCTACACCGAGTGGTGCGGCCCGTGCAAGTTGCTTGACAAGAATGTCTTCTCGCGTGCCGATGTCGGGGATAGATTCAACGAGTTGTTCGTCAATGTCAAGTACGACATGGAGAAGGGCGAGGGTACCCGCTTGCAGAAGCAATACGGCATCACCGCCTACCCGACACTCCTCTTTATTGACCCCTCGGACGAGGGGGTCGTGCACCGGGTGGTCGGGGCCGGCACGGCGGAACATCTCCTGGCGCAGGCCGCTATAGCGGTCGAGGCGCGGGAGAACCTCCTCACCATCCGCCAGCGCTATGCCGCGAGCGCGAAAACGATGGCCGACCTCGTCCCCTTCCTGAAAACGCTTGCCGCCGCCGGGATGCAGGCCGAGCGAGAACGTGTCGTCAGCGAGTTCCTCGATAACCTGCCGCCCGAGGCGTGGCTCGAGGAGCAAAACTGGGCGCTGCTCGAGAACAATCTCTGGGACCCGCTCTCCCCGCAGTTGCAGCGCATGTATGCCGAGCGCCGGGCCTTTGCCAAGGCACTGGGGGCCGAGCGCGTCAACCGCAAGTTGAGCACCGCGTTGCAGGCTGCCGCTCGCGCGTTCCTCGATAAAAAGGACGCGGACTCGGTGCGCTTCAATGCCGAACGTCATGCCGCACTCACGCGATTCGTGCTGGAGGTCGAGGATGTCGTGGCCCCGGAGTGTGCCGTGCGATTGCGTGCGGCCGGGCACGCCGCCCGGAAGGAGTACGGCGAGATGATGACGGCGGTGCACGATGCCCTGAAATACAACATGGTGCAGGGACAACTCCGGAATGTATTCTACATGGTATACCTCGTGAAACTGACCAAGTGCACCGACAAGCCGACGCTCGCGCGGGGCGTTGCATTGATCGATGACCTCGTTGCCACTACCGCCGATGCCTACATCAAAGCCTCTTTTCACGAGATAAAAGCCATGATCCTGGATGGTGCTGGTGACGCGGAAGGCGCGCGGGAAGCGAGAGAGAAGGGCCACAAGCGCGCCCGAAAGGAATAATCTCCCCGTCATCGCGTGATCGGGCCACGGGTGCCTTTCAAATGGGCTAACGCCCTCTCGTACAAAATAAAATGGTCCCGGGGATGCCCCCGGGACCATTGAGGATAGATCAACGACTACCTCGTAACCTTGGTGACCTCGGAGGGGCTCGAACCCTCGGCCCATTGATTAAGAGTCAATTGCTCTACCAGCTGAGCTACGAAGTCAACATTTTTCGTTTTTTGCAGGCGCAAAGATGCGATTATATTTTCAATCCTGCAAGTAAAGCTACTCTTTTATGTTGTGATAAACGTTCGTGACATCATCGTCCTCTTCCAGCTTGTCGAGGATCTTGTTGACATCGGCGCGTTGCTCTTCGGTCAACTCCTTGGTGTCGGTCGGGATGCGCTCGAACTCGCCGCTCACGATGTCGAGCTTGTTCTCCTCGAGAAATTTCTGGACATTGCCGTACGCCTCGAAGGAGCCGTAAATATTAATAACCCCCTCCTCGTCCTCGAAGATCTCGTCGACCCCGTGGTCGATCATCTCCAGCTCGAACTCCTCGATGTCGAACGACGCGGGCTTGTTGATCTTGAAGATACACTTGCGCTCGAACATGAAATCCAGCGAGCCGGAGGTGCCCAACGAGCCGCCGTACTTCGAGAACGCGTGGCGCACGTTGGCCACCGTGCGGGTGTTGTTATCGGTAGCCGTCTCCACCACGATGGCGATGCCGTGCGGGGCGTACCCCTCGTAGACGACCTCCTTGTAATCTGAAGTATCCTTGGAGACGGCCCGTTTGATGGCCCGTTCCACGTTCTCCTTCGGCATGTTCGCCGCCTTGGCGTTCTGCATCAAGATCCGCAAACGGGTATTATTGTCCGGGTCGGGGCCTCCTGCCTTGACGGCGATATCAATCTCCTTCCCGATACGGGTGAAGACGCGGGCCATGTTGCCCCATCTTTTCAACTTGCGTGCCTTCCGGTATTCAAATGCTCTTCCCATAAACTGTAATCTAAATCCTTGGTTAAATCAATATTCGGAACGCGAAATTAACGAGAAAACCGGATATTCGGAAAATTCGAGCGGGAATTTCTTCTCGCCCCCCCCGGGGATACAGGGGGAGAGATAACGACCTTTTACAAACATGAGAACCCCTCGGGTCCTTTTAACTCGATCTTTGTTATTTATTTTGCTTAATTTGACGGCATTGCCTGCAGAACGAGAGACACCGGCTCGAAATGCATCCTTTCGCAGTTGTATTTTCATTCTTCCGGAAAAAAGATTATTTTCGCGAACGATAATATTTAAAGCATATTGTATGAAGCGACTTTCAGTGAAAGAGTTGTTGCAAACAGCGGGGCATCACGAAACGGTAGAGGCGAGGGGCTGGGTGAGGACCAAGCGAGGGAATAAACAAGTGAACTTTATAGCGCTAAACGACGGGTCGACGATCCATAACATACAGGTTGTGGCAGAGACGGAACGATTCCCCGAAGAGGTGCTGAAGCGGGTAACCACGGGAGCGGCCCTCGCCGTCAAGGGAGTGCTGGTGGAGAGCGCCGGGAGCGGTCAAGCCTTCGAAATTCAAGCCCGCGAGATCGTCGTGCTGGGCGAGGCCGACCCCGAGAAGTTCCCGATACAGCCGAAAAAACACAGTTTAGAGTTCCTTCGGGATAACGCCCACCTGCGCTTCCGGACCAATCTCTTCGGTGCCATCTTTCGCGTTCGCCACGCGATGGCATTCGCCATCCACGATTACTTCAACGCTCACGGTTTTTACTACATACATACGCCGCTTGTCACCGCCTCGGACGCCGAGGGTGCCGGGGAGATGTTCCGCGTAACAACGCTGGACGCGCTGCACCCGCCTCTCACGGCCGAGGGTGAGGTGGACTACAAGCAAGACTTCTTCGGGAGGGCCACTAACCTCACCGTCAGTGGACAGCTGGAGGGCGAGCTGGCGGCGATGGCCTTGGGAAAGATATACACCTTTGGCCCTACCTTCCGCGCTGAAAATTCCAACACGACCCGTCACCTGGCGGAATTTTGGATGATCGAACCGGAGGTGGCTTTTAACGACCTCCACGACAACATGGAGCTGGCGGAAGATTTCCTGAAATACCTGATTCGTTACGCGCTTGATCACTGCATGGACGACCTCCTCTACCTGAGCCAGCGCCTCCAGGAGGAGGAGAAGGAGAAAAAGGCCGAGGAACGCTCCATGGAGTTGATCGAGAAACTGCGCTTCGTGCTGGAGAACCCCTTCGAGCACCTTACCTACACGGAAGCCATCGACGTGCTCAAGAGTAGCAAACCGAACAAGAACGGCAAGTTCCAGTACCCCATTGATCGCTGGGGGGTGGATCTCCAGAGCGAACACGAACGATACCTCGTGGAGAAACACTTCAAGAGGCCGGTGATCCTGACCGATTACCCGGCGGCCATCAAAGCCTTTTACATGAAACAGAATCCCGACGGGAAGAGTGTCGCCGCCATGGATGTCCTTTTCCCGCAAATCGGGGAGATCATCGGCGGGTCGCAACGGGAAGAGAACCTCGAAAAGTTGCTCGGCCGAATGAATGCCCTGGGATTGCCCGCGGAGAGCATGTCGTGGTATCTCGACACCCGGCGCTTCGGCACGGCCGTGCACAGCGGCTTCGGGCTGGGCTTCGAGCGCCTGCTGCTCTTCGTGACCGGCATGGGGAACATCCGCGACGTGATTCCCTTCCCCCGTACTCCCAAGAACGCCGAATTTTAAATCGACCAACGTGCTCAAGCAAGGCCTACAACAGAAATTAGGATTAAAAATCAACCCTCTACAGATCCAGTTGATCAAGCTGCTGGAGATCCCCACCTACCAGCTCGAACAACGCATAAAAGAGGAGATGGAGTCTAATCCTATGCTGGAAGAGGACGAGGAGCGGCACGAAACGGGGGAGTACGATCAGGAGCAAGAGGAACCCGGTTTCGACGATAACGACGAGGAGACACGCGATGCCCCCGACGACGAGTTCTCCTTGGAAGATTACATCAGCGACGACGATGAAATCCCCGGCTACCGGCTCTCGGTTTCAAACACCTCGAAAGACGATGATTCCCGCGACTTCGTGTTGCCGGGCGGGACTTCCTTCCGGGAGAGCCTCCTGGCACAACTGGGGCTCCAGCATCTCGACGAGACGGAGCGCAAGGTGGCCGAGTACATCATCGGTAACATCGACGACAACGGCTACCTGCGACGGGACCTCGAGCACATCGCTGACGACCTCGCCTTCGGGGCCGGCGTGACGATCACCGTGGAGAAATTGCTCTCCCTGTTGCGCGTCATCCAGCAATTCGATCCCGCGGGCGTGGGGGCACGCGACCTGAGGGAGTGTCTCCTGCTGCAACTAAAAAGAAAAATCGCCGCGGGGGCCACCCCCTCCTTGTGTCACGCGCGTTCCCTGTTGGAGGAGTGCTTCGAGGAGTTTACCAAGAGACATTACGAGAAGTTAACTAAGCGGCTCAGGTTGAGCGATGAAGAGCTAAAAGAGGCCATCGACGAGGTATTAAAACTCAACCCGAAGCCGGGAGGAGGCAACACCGACGCGCTGCAACCCGGGTCGGAGAAAATCATCCCCGACTTCAATCTCGACATCGTCGACGGCGAACTGCAGCTGACGTTGAACGCGGGGGATGTTCCCGTCCTGCGGATCAATAAATTCTACCTGCACCTGTTGGAAAAATACCAGCGCGGCCACTCGGAAAAACAACGAAAGGAAGCTACCACTTTTGTCAAGTACAAGCTGGCCTCCGCGCGCTCCTTTATCGAGGCCGTGGAGCAACGGAACAACACCCTCATGGCTACCATGACGGCCATCGTGCAATTCCAGAAACCTTTCTTCCTGACCGGTGACGAGAGCCGTCTCCGGCCGATGATCCTGCGCGACATCGCCGACCTTACCGGGCTGGATGTCTCCACGATCTCGCGCGTCTCCAACTCCAAGTACGTCCAAACCTGGTTCGGCATCTACTCTTTGAAGCGGTTTTTCTCGGGCAGCATGACCACCAACACCGGGGAGGAGGTTAGCACGGGCGAGATCAAGAACGCGTTGAAAGAGCTTGTGGACGGCGAGGATAAACACAAGCCTCTCACCGACGACGAGATCGTGGAGCTGCTCAACGCGCGGGGGTACCCGATCGCCCGCCGCACCGTCGCCAAGTACCGTCAACTCCTCGACATTCCCGTTGCCCGCCTCCGTCGCAAGGTGTGAGTTGTACGCGGGCATCTACACGCGCTCGAGTGATCGTCGGTTCGCCTTACTTTTGTATCTTTTTTCGGCATATGGCCGTTAATGATAACCCGGGTAGATGTATCCCTGCTTTATACAGTGTTTTACTGATCCAAAAATCCACGTTTAACACCCACCGCGCGATCCGGGTGATGGTGCTCTTTTCCGGGTATTTCCACTGCCTTTCAGTCCTGTCGGTTTTCTCCTTTTTAAGCTTAGATAGCAATAGCGCGAGAAACAAACTTGTGTAAAAATAGTGGCATTTTTCTATCTCGATGTGATCGTTTTGTTTCAATAACGCCAATAACTGTTTCCGGCTATACCTTCTGAAATGCCCCGCTCTCGTGTCGAAAGTGGAAAATAAAAACGGGTGAGCCGGTACCGTTATGAAGATGGTCCCGTTGTTTTTTAATTTGTCCACGACGGCGTTGAGAAACTGCCTGTCGTTTTCAACATGCTCGAGGACATCCATCATAATTACACCGTCGAGTTCGTTTTCCGGTAGTTTTCCAATATCATTTACACAAACGATCCCCTCTTTCATCATCCCCTCTTCGGGGAAGAAAATATCCGCGGCGTATATTTTCCCGTCGGTGAATGATTTTATCATCTTGGTGTAAAACATGTCGTTCACGCCGATATCCGCTACATCGTGTAACCCCCTTCCCCGTAAACTCTTTACGAGGCAGTCGCCTCTGGATAATTTCCAGGGATGATGCAAAATCGTTTGATCGTCTTCCGGAAGCCCAAAGACAACTAAATCTGTCGGCTTCTCGTGCGATAGCACCAAGCAGAACAGGGAGTCGGCAACCGCAACCGTCGCAACGTGAGGTGCCCGGGATCGTGTCCGCGCGTCTTCATTTTCCATCATCACGTGTATTTAAATTTAAAAAGTCTACATGTCGTTTTTGCCTATTGCACGGGTACCGTGACCTCACGGCAAGAGGCGGATTCGTCCTCGCCTCGATCACACCCTTTCCCACAACCAACGGGGAATCAAGCGAGCAATAAACATGATCGGGCGCCACCTGCCGGGAAGGATCGTACTGCGTTTCTTTCGCTCGATGGCCCGGAAGATCAGGCGCGCCCCCTTGGCGAGCGGGATCATGAGGGGATAGTCGTGACGCAATAGCTCCGTGCGGATAAATCCGGGAAGAATGGTTGTAAACGTGACGGGGATTTTTTCACGACGGGCTTTTTGGGCCAGGCAGGAGATGTAATGCGTCACGTAACGCTTCGTCGCGCTGTACGCCGGGGCCTCTCCAAGAGGCTTCGTCCCCGCGATGGAGCTAATCGCCGCGATATGTCCCGCTACACGACGCTCTTTGAAGTAGTTATAAGCATGAATGACGATCCGCGTGAACCCCACGGCGTTCGTGAAGAGGGTATCCATCTCCACTTCCGGGAGTAACGCCGCCGTTTGCGTGCCTATGCCCGAACTGTAAATGATCAAGTCAACGCCCTGCATCTCCCGGATCAACTCGTCGAGGAGGGCCGTGCTCTCCTCCAGCCGTACATCCATCGGTTTGCACCAGGTGCGGTCAGGACAGAGCGCTTGGATTTCCGCCAGTTTCTCGGCGCGCCTTCCCGTGATCCCCACGAAATGGCCGGACGACAAGTAAAGCAAGGCGAGTTCTCTCCCGATACCGGATGTTGCCCCGATGATGATGATTTTTCGCGGTGATGTCTGTCGCCTCATCGCCCTATATTTCCACATGCCCCGTTCCCTTCTCCTGGATCTTGCGGATCGCTATCTCGGCGGAGTGCTGTTCGGCCTCTTTCTTGGAAGATCCGATGCCCTTGCCCATCACCTTCTCGTCAATCGAGACGGTGCTGACGAACTTCGATCGACGCCCCGCGTGTGTCTCTACGGTATTGATACTTAACTCTACCTTGTTTTTTTGTCCCCACTCGATCAGGCGACTCTTGTAGTTCTTGTCGACATAGACCAGCTCTTGCAGGTTGACATACCGCGGGAAAATGTATGATTCCACGAAGTATTTGGTCTTCACGTACCCCTGATCCAAGTAAATGGCCCCTGTAAACGCTTCAAAGACATCTCCATAGATATGTTTGTTCTTGGAAATATCCGATTTAGCGACCACCTCTTTGTCAAATCCCATCCGGATAGCGATGTCGTTCAACGACTCCCGGCTAACGATTTTAGAGCGCAGGCGCGTCAATTCTCCCTCGTCTTGTTTAGGGAAAAACTTATAAAGTATCTCGGCGATGATAGCCCCCAAGATAGCATCGCCGAGAAACTCCAGGCGCTCGTAATTCAAAACGGTACCGCTTCTCGTGTATTTCGAGGCAGATTTGTGTAACAAGGCCAGCCTATACAGCCCTCTGTTCCGCGGGATAAACCCGATGTCTGAAAAAGACAATCCATAAAACTTTTCTTTTCTATGAAGATAAAGTTTTATGGATTGAATGATTTTGCCAATCACCGCTCTAAGTTTTAGAGTTCATTTCTTGAACACGATACAAGCGTTGTGACCGCCGAAGCCGAAGGTGTTGCTAATGGCAACACCGATCTCTCTCTCCTGGGCCTTATTGAACGTGAAGTTCAATTTCGGGTCGAGTTCCGGATCAAGGGTATGGAAATTAATCGTCGCGGGGGCGATACCATTCTTCACGGCCAAGACGCAAACGATCGCCTCCACGGCCCCGGCAGCACCCAGCAGGTGCCCCGTCATCGACTTGGAAGAACTGATATTTAACTCGTAAGCGTGTTTACCAAACGCTCTCAAGATCGCCCTGGTCTCGGCGATATCCCCCAGGCCGGTAGAAGTCCCGTGCACGTTGATATAATCCACCTCGTCGAGCGACATCCCGGCATCTTCGATAGCCAGCTTCATCACCTCGGCAGCGCCTTCTCCTTCCGGATCGGGAGCCGTCATGTGATAAGCGTCGCCGTTGGCACCTCCTCCCGCGAGTTCGGCATAAATGTGGGCACCTCGTTTCACGGCATGTTCGTACTCTTCCACTACCAAGCAAGCGCCACCTTCCCCGATCACGAAGCCGTCCCGTTCCGTGTCAAACGGCCGGGAAGCCGTTCGCGGGTCGTCGTTGCGCGTGGACAAGGCCTTCATGGAATTAAATCCTCCCACGCCGGCGTGAGTAATGGCCGCTTCCGAACCGCCGGCAATGATCACGTCAGCCTTGCCCAAGCGGATCAGGTTTAATGCATCCACCAACGCGTGAGCCGACGAGGCACAAGCAGACACCGTCGTGTAACTGGGCCCTTTCAGCCCGTACTCGATGGAGATCAAAGCACCTCCCATGTTGGCAATCATTTTCGGTATAAAGAACGGGTTAAATCTGGGAGTCCCGTCGCCCAGGATGAAGGTTTGACACTCTTCAAAGAATGTTTCCAACCCCCCTATGCCGGCACCCCAGATCACGCCGATTCTTTTTTTGTTCTCTTGTTCCAGGTCGATTTTCGAATCCTTGATCGCCTCTTTCGCGGCGATCAACCCGAATTGGGAGTAAAGATCCAATTTACGGGCTTCTTTCTTATCAAAGTATGCTGTCGCCTCGTAGTTTTTTACCTCACAAGCGAACTGTGTACGAAATTTGGATGCATCAAAACGAGTAATCGGGGCAGCGCCACTGACGCCTTTCACGAGGTTATCCCAGAACTCGGGCACGTTGTGTCCGAGGGGATTGATGGTGCCGAGACCAGTAATTACTACTCGTTTGAGATTCATAAATTCGATATTAAATTACTGAGCGTTGGCTTCAACATAAGCGATGGCATCGCCCACGGTCACGATCTTTTCGGCCTGGTCGTCGGGAATCGTGATGTTAAACTCCTTCTCCAGTTCCATGATCAATTCTACCGTATCCAAAGAGTCAGCACCCAGGTCGTTCGTGAAGGTCGCTTCAGGTTTCACTTCTGACTCATCGACACCCAACTTATCGACGATGATAGCTTGCACTCTGCTTGTAATGTCGGACATAATTTTCAATTTTAGAATTAGACATTTTTTATTTCACTCTGCGTTTTTTGAGCGTCACATAACCCTCAAAGTTCAGCGGCAAAGGTAGAGAATTTATTTTTCATAGAAAATTTTTCGCGTGAATAAAGTTTTATACCTTTATGCCATTGACTTTTAACTGCTTATATAATGAAAAATATCGTAATATTTGCCTCTGGATCAGGATCTAACGCCGAAAACATTATAAAATATTTCAAAAACGATCGTGAAATTCGGGTGGTTGCTCTCTTTTGCAACCGGCCGAACGCGTTCGTGCTGGAACGGATCAAGGGGTTCGATATTCCCGCTTTTATCTTTAACCGGGAGGATTTTACCTCGGATCGCGTGCTGGACCGGCTGAAAACGTTGAAGGTAGACCTGGTCGTGCTTGCCGGATTCCTATGGAAGGTGCCACCCCACATTTTAGAGGCATTCCCCCACCAAGTCATTAACATTCACCCGGCCCTCTTGCCCGCTCACGGGGGGCAGGGGATGTACGGGATGCGGGTTCACGAGGCGGTCATCGCGCGGGGCGATGGAGAGAGCGGCATCACGATCCATTACGTGAACGAGCGGTACGACGAGGGGACGGTGATCTTTCAAGCCGCGTGTGCTATCGCCCCCGGAGAGACCCCGGAAAGCCTCGCGGGGAAAATACACGCGCTGGAGCAGGCCCATTTCCCGGCGGTGATCAAGAGGCTACTGGAGAACAAGTAAAACATCAACAACACATAATATTATGAGAAGAACGGTTTTTATCATTGGCTTTTCGCTATACTCTCTTTTCTTACCGGCCCAAGAGGCGCGCGTCCTGCGATTTCCCCACTCGGTAGGAGACAAGGTGGTGTTCTCTTATGGCGGGGACATCTATACGGTGGCCGTGTCCGGCGGGGTGGCCCGCAAGTTGACCTCGCACGTGGGGTACGAGATGTTCCCCCGTTTCTCGCCGGACGGCAGGCACATCGCCTTCACGGGGCAGCTTGACGGCAACACGGAAGTGTATATCATCCCCTCCGACGGTGGCGAACCCCGGCGACTCACCTACACGGCCACGCTAAACAGGGATGACCCGGGAGACCGGATGGGGCCTAACAACATCGTGATCGGGTGGACACCGGACAGCAAGCATGTGCTCTTCCGCTCGCGCTGTTACTCGTTTAACGACTTCACGGGGCAACTCTTCACTGTCCCTGTCGAAGGGGGACTTCCTACCGAGATGCCGCTGAAAAACGGGGGATTCGCCTCTTTCTCCCCGGATGGCAAAAAATTGGCATACAACTACATCTTCCGGGAATTTCGGACCTGGAAGCGGTACGCGGGCGGAATGACCGATGATGTCCGCGTAGTAGACTTGACAACGGGGGTTTCGGAAAAAATCACCGGCGGTACTTCCCAGGAGATCATCCCCATGTGGGCACCGGCGGGAGGAGAGATCTACTTTCTCTCCGACGCTGACGACGTTATGAACCTGTACGTCTACAACCTGGCCGACAAGCAGACGCGGAGGATCTCTCATCATCGCGATTACGACATCAAGTTCCCCGCTATCGGGGAGAGGCGGATCGTCTACGAGCAGGGGGGAGATCTTTATCAATACGATCTCGTGAAGAAGCAAATCGACAAGATCCCGGTGATGATCGCGAACGACCATCCTCACGCGCGACCGGGGTGGAGGGACGTGAGGGAGGAGATGACCGAAAGCGTGGCATCGCCCGACGGCAAACGAGTGCTGGTGGCCGCCCGCGGGGATATCTTCTCGTTGCCGGCCCAAGAGGGGATAACCTACAACTTGACCAACTCCTCCGGCGCGAACGACAGGAGTCCCGCCTGGTCTCCGGATGGGAAATACATCAGCTATATCTCCGACAAGGAGGGGGAGTTTACCATCTACCTGCGGGAAACCTCCTCCGGGAAAGAGCGCAAATTGATAGAGGGATTCGAGGGCTATATTTTTACCTATAAATGGTCGCCCGACTCCCGGAAAATCGCTTGGAGCGAGAAACGAAACACGCTAAATATCATCGACCTCGCCTCCGGGAAAAACGAGGTGATCGAGCAATCGGGAGTTGCCCCGATAAACGCCTTCAACTGGTCGCCCGACAGCCGGTGGATCACCTACGTGCGACCGGAAAAAACGATGAACAACATCGTCGTGCATGACGTGGAGCTAAAAAAGGGACACGTGGTGACCGATGGTTGGTACGACGCGGCTTCCCCCAACTTCAGTGATGACGGGCGCTTTTTGCTCTTCTCTTCCGCCCGCTCGTTTACCCCGGTGTATAGCCGCACGGAGTGGAATCATGTCTATACCCGGATGAATAAGGTGTATCTCCTGCCTCTCGCGCGAGACGCTGCCGTGCCGTTCGCTCCCCGGAACGACGCGCCGACCGGCGAAGCCTCCAAGGAGAAAAAAGAGAAAAGCAAGGAGGTAGTTCTCGACTTCGCGAACCTGCCGCGTCGCGTGATAGAGGTGCCCGTCATCGCGGCAGACAGCTATTCTAACCTGCACTTGTTGGGACAGAAGCTTTTTTACGACCGGGCGGGGAGCACCCTGGTATATGATCTGGAGACGAAACAGGAGAGCGAAACAAGAGGCAGGCTCCTGTTTAGTAACGGTTACGCGCGTGGGTTGGCGCTCTCCGGTAAAGCCTTGCAAGTCGTGGAGATGCCGGTAACGAGTGTAAACATCACGAAAGGGGTACCGCTGGACGGACTCAGGCGATGGGTCGACTACCCCGAAGAGTGGTTGCAGATATACGACGAAAGCTGGAGGCAAATGCGTGACTTTTTTTACGCCAGGAACATGCACGGTGTAGAGTGGAAGGCGATCTATGAAAAATACCGCGGGCTGGTGCCCCACGTGAAACACCGGGTAGACCTGACCTACCTCATCGGCGAGATGATCGGCGAGTTAAACGTGGGGCATGCCTACTCCCAGAACGGAAACTATCCTCGTCCCCCGCGGGAGTACACGGGTTTGCTGGGTGCCAAGTTCGAAAAAGATCCGTCGGGTTACTTCCGGGTGAAGGAGGTGATCGAGGGGGCCAACTGGTCGGCCGCCACCCGCTCGCCGCTGACGATGCCCGGCGTGGAGGTGAAAGAGGGAGAGTATATCATCGCCATCGACGGGCGCTCGCTGGTCGAGGTGGACAACCTCTTCTCGGAACTGGTCGGCAAAGCCAATAGGACGGTGGAGTTGCAGGTAAACGCGATTCCCTCCGTCGCGAATGCCCGCAAGGTGCTGGTGACCCCCCTGGCCGACGAGTCACTGCTCTACTACTACCGTTGGGTACATGACAACATCAAACGGGTAAACGAGGCCACCCAGGGCGCCGTCGGCTACATCCACATCCCCGACATGGGAATCAATGGCTTGAACGAGTTCGTGAAATACTACTACCCGCAGCTCACGAAGAGCGCTCTCATCATCGACGATCGCGGCAACGGCGGCGGCAACGTCTCGCCCATGATCGCCGAACGTCTCGCCCGGACCCCCGATTTCTACACCATGCACACGAATCAAGCCGAAGGATCGGTCAGTCCCGTGGGCACCTTCGTCGGGCCGAAAGTCCTGCTCGTGAACGAGTACTCTGCTTCCGACGGCGACCTCTTCCCCTACCGTTTTCGTCACAACAACTTGGGGACGATCATCGGCCGGCGTACATGGGGCGGAGTGGTGGGTTACAGTGGCAGCATCCGCGTCGTTGACGGCGGCTCCATCGTCACCCCTTCCTACGCGCCCTTTGCTGCCGACGGGTCGGGCTTTATCATCGAGGGATACGGCGTTGAACCCGACATGGACATCGCCAACGATCCTTATCGCGAGTACCACGGCGAGGACGCGCAATTAGAGAAAGCCATCGAGGTGATCCTCGAGAAGATCAAGGGCGAACGCCTGCCTCCTCCCCCCATCCCCCCGTTCCCGGATAAAGCGCGGGGGCACAATCACCGGGAGTAGTATGGCTATCACAATCGCGTTTTAATTAGAGCATGGTAAAACGCGTGTATTAAAGGTATGACACGATAGGCCTACAGACGCCGTTTGTTAGGGTTTGTTCTTTCAAGCGGACAGGGGCTGGAGTCCTCGGAAGTCGCCGGCCTCCGGGGAGCGCGGGGAACGGGTGCGATCGCCCCGCTCCCTTTTATTCTTGGATACACCGCACGGTATAGCCTTTACTGCGGAAGTCAGTGGCTGCCGCGAAGACAGTGCCCACATAGAAGTACATGTTACGACCCATTAAGGGATTGTCGTGCGGCGTGAACGCCCAGTAGAAACCACTGTCCATCCCGTAGCGCACGGTACCCGTATCGTGGCGGCGATAGCCCGCCGCCGGATAGAAGGCCGTTTCGCCTATGCCGACCCCGCCCATGTAGAATTCCCAACCGGCTTTCACTCCATTGAGCTGATAGTCACCAGGATAGTTGGCAGCGTTGATACCACCAGAGGAGAACCCGTTCCACGTGCCGGTCACGGGCAACATCCACCCCGGGGGACAGGGATCGAAAAGGCTCTTGCCGGTCTCCGAGTCATGCCATGCCGGATTATTCCACGGGTGATTAGTGTACGGGTTGCTTTGCACCCAATCGGTCTCACCAGGCTGGTAGAAGAGATTAGGCCGCTGCACCGCCGTCTTGATCGCCGTCGCGCCCGCGACCCTCGATATACAATCGCCGTTACTATGGTAGCGAGGGAGAGCGCCTCCAGTCCCATCATACAGTAGAACGCTCGAAGCGGGAAACGGGTCCTTGCGCCCGAACTGGTAGTACAGGCCGCGGGTATTGACAAGACTATCCTGGCGCGCGGCACTGACGGCACCGAGGTTACGGTCCATGATGAATTTATTGGTGTAATTAGTGCTCCACACCGAGCCGGTGTAGCGATGCACGGCCCCGCCGGTCACGGGATACGAGTAAACGTTCTCCTGCCAGGAAGACGGCGTGATGTCCGGGTTGTAGCCCGTGAGCCACACGTGCCAGCTCCAGAGATACTCGGTAGCGCCCTTTTTCTTGACCCCGATCAACACGTTCCCCGCCGCGTTTTGATCCTTGGGACTAAAGTAAAAATTATTTTCTCCCGTGCCCGCGTATTTACCCGCGTCGATGACCGTCCCGCTGGACTCGCAGAAATTGATCAGGCCCTCGCCCGCCTTATCCTGCCAGATCACCTCGGCCTCCCACTCGGTATCCGCGGCAAGCACGTTAGCCGCCGCCCCGTCCACGGAATCCCAGAACTTGTTGATACGGAAAACGGGCACGCCATAGGTGGTCTGCACGGCACCGGCGAGCGGGTTGATGATGTAGGAGTTCGACTCGGCCAGCTGCACCTGCCCCAGGTTCTCCACGCGACTATCCTGTTCGGCTCCCGCGGTATGAAAGATGATAGGGAGCGTGTAGTGAAAATTCGGCACGATATTGAAATCGTTCGTCATGTTCGCGCCCGGGTAGAAGCGATAACGCAGCGGCTTGCCCCCGCCGTCCTCGATCGCCCCGGCGGTCACGGCCATGATCTCGACGTAGGTGGCGCGCCCGGGCGCGCCCACGTTCTTCCCCGCTTCCGTGCTCGCCCCGGTAGTACCCTGGCG
>JAISNC010000067.1 GCA_031276355.1 Odoribacteraceae bacterium | reverse complement strand
CTTGCCCGTGTTGGCCGGGAAAGCCGTCCCCGTCACCGGCCCGGGAGAGAGGTCGCCGCGAGAACCGGCGCGCGCGGCCGTCACCCCGGCCACGGGGACGATGGCCGCCCGACCCTCTCCCGGCGTGACGAGCGGGAGGTTGCCCGCTGCCCGGGTGCACGCCGCCAGCGTGGCGGCGCAGATCAAGGCACCGCCAAGTGATACCTGGAAATAATGCATGAGACTTGTCCTTGTTTTCATTTTCATTTCACTGTAATTTTACCGTTCGCTGGCCCGCGAATCATCGAGCCGCAATTTTCTGGTACAAAAGTAGGAAAACTAATAATACAAGATACAAAATTAGTCATTTTTTTTCGCCCGTGTCGCTTTTATCGTGCATATAGCTGGCTATTATGATAATATACGGAAGTTTTAGTGCGGCGAAAGAGGGGGAACGGCGAGACCGACGCGGGGGCGAAAGATTTTTCGCCCCTACACCTGAACGTCATCGTGAACCCGGAGGGTGAAGCAATCCAGGGATGGAGCGTGTTCTGGATTGCTTCCCGCTCCGCGGATCGCAAGGACGGTCATTCGCAATGATAAAAACCGACTGTTGAGACAGCCCCTTAATCAAGTGTTGTTCCTGCGAGACTTGGAGGCGCACGCGTTCCCCTGCGGGAGGGTGTGTCAAAAGTCTAAACACACCC
Source organism: Odoribacteraceae bacterium (assembly GCA_031276355.1). Lineage (GTDB taxonomy): Bacteria > Bacteroidota > Bacteroidia > Bacteroidales > Marinifilaceae > JAIRKS01. Next base: position 32,105 of record JAISNC010000067.1, on the reverse strand, counting down.
TCTTTTAGTATTTTTTATTCGGGTCGGTATCTGAAAGTGATTTCAACTATTCAATGCTCAGGGAGTTCATTTTACTTGGGACACACCCTCCTACACCCTAATGTCATCGCGATCCGCGTGGCCGATATCAAGGTTGTCAACGATGGGATTGATCGGGCGTGCCGGGGAATCGGGAGACAATTTTTCATCCAAGCTTGCAGGAAAAAGAACCAACTGCCCTTAGATATAACTCTTGGAAACAGGTTTTGCTATATCCTTTTAGTTTTGTCTCTAAGGTAACGGAATGAAAGAAAACGCCCGAAAATCGACTTTTGAGACCGGCCCGCTCTTGCGAGCCTACTGTTTAATGATCTCCACGATCCGCTCGTTATTAATGATAATCATCCCGTGCCGGTCGTCCGTGATCCCTTCCCTGAGGCGGTAGGGGTATGTCGGTACGCCATCCTTCATGATCGTGGGCACGAAGACAAACTGCAAATTGTTCTTCTCCTCCCGGAGGGCGTGTCCCGCCTCGATGATATGCGTCGAGATGATAAAGGAGCAGTTCCGGTGATCGGAATAGGCACCCGTCACGGCCACCGTGGCGTCGTAGGCATCTTTCACGTTCGTCCCCTTGAACAACTCGTCGAAGACGACAACTAAATTCTTCCCGCTGGCCACCTCCTTGGCCACGTGTTTCACGCGCAACACCTCGGCATAAAAATGGCTATAGCCCATGTTCAGGTTATCGGCCACGTTGATCGAGGTAAAAAGCCCGTCCTGCACCGAGAACTCCATCTCGCGGGCCGCCACGGGGAATCCCATGTGCGCGAGATACACGGCGATACTGAACGATTTCATCAACGTCGACTTGCCGGCCATGTTCGCCCCCGTCAAGAAGACCACGTTACGCTCGCGCACGATCTCGATCGTGTTCGGGACGGCCCGCTCGATACAGGGATGATACACCTCCTTGACGCTGATCCGGTTACTTGCCGCGTCAAACGGCAACGCCCGCGCGTACGTGAAGCCCCGCGCCCGGGCGACCCCCGACACGGCCAGGTAGGCATCGATCTCGTAGAAAAGTTGCATCATCTGCCGTATCACCTCCCGGCAACTCGCGCGCAAGGTGAAATCGCGGCGAGCCACGTCAAACCACCTCCACTTTTTCTCCTCCCGCGCGTCAAATACCCACTCCAGTCGCTTGTCGGCGAAGAGGACACGGGCCTTCTCCAATCGCTCCCGGTAGGCCGTCGGCACCCCCTCCCCGGAGAGTTGCTCCACGAACGCGCGCAAGCGCTTTATAAACCGCGTGGCGGCCACCAGCCCCGCGCGGGTCATCTCGTACTCCTTGTCGGCACCGATGTAATGCAGCAACTTGCGGCGCCCCGTGTAAAAAAAGGCCTCTATCAAGCTGCCCCCGCCGGAACCGCTAAAATAGTGATCCACGGTCACGAACAACTCGTTATCCACCGGGAAGGGCAACGCCCGTTCCTGGAAATAGGCGAGGATGCTCGTCCGTTCGTTGATCGCGGCGGCATCGTTCAGCGGCTGCTGGAACATCGCTTCCAATAGCTGTTTGCCGCCGCGCGTGCGGGTGATATTAAAGAGGTTAAATATCGAATTGGGGCGGAACTCGCCCAACATGTTCAAATCTTCCAGCGTCTGCTTGTCCACGAGGAACGGGGATCTCGTCGCGTCCCCCGCCACGGGCTTTCCCTCGCCGCGGATAATATCAATCACCTTCTCGTTATTGATGATCATCATCCCGTGCCGGTCGCCCGTGATACCGTCCGCGAGCGTGTAGGTATAACGGGGAACTTTCCCCTCCATCACCGTCGGGAAATAGACGAAATGGATATTATCGCACATGCCTCCCAGCGTCTCTCCCGCCTCGATGATATGCGTCGATATGACAAACAGGCAGTCCCGTTTCCCGGAGAACGCTTCCGTGATCGCCACGGTAGCGTCGTAAGCGTCCTTGACGTTCGTGCCCCGGAAAAGCTCGTCGAAAATCACCAGCAGGTTCTTCGACCGTCCCAGTTGCTCGGCCACCTTCTTCACGCGCAGCACCTCGGCGTAGAAATGGCTATACCCCATGTTCAGGTTATCGGGGAGATTAATCGTCGTGTACATTCCCTCCAGCACCGAGAACTCCATCTCCTCCGCCGGCACGGGGAAGCCCATGTGAGCCAGGAATACCGCGATGCTCAACGTCTTCATAAAGGTCGACTTGCCGGCCATGTTCGCCCCCGTTAGGAAGATCACGTTACTCGATCGATCCACCGTCAACGAGTTGGCCACGGCGTTCTTCACTTGCGGGTGATAGACGCGCGTTATCTTGAGCGTGTTGCTACCTCCCGGCAGCGCCCGGGCGATCACGAAACTGCGTCGCGTCGCCACCAGGGCCACCGCGATATACACGTCGAGGTTATAGATCCAGTAAAGGAGGCGTTGCATCTTCTCCCGTACCCTGAAGCGGAGCAAGGTATCGAGGGCCGCCGTCTTGGCATAGGACAACTTCCGGCTTCCCTTCTCCTCGAACAGCGGCGCGAGGTCGGGATCGCGTACCAGCCGCCCCATCTCCTCGATCTCGTCGCGATACGGCCCCGTCTCGTTGTTCCCCTCCATCGTCTCGAGGAACTCCCGCAGGCGACTAACGATCTCTATCGCGGCGAGCACCCCCTTGTGCAACTGGTCATAATCCGTGTCGGCCCCCATGGCTCCCTTCAGTTTCCGTTGCAACGTGTTATCTTCCGGGGTCAAGCGGGTGCGGTTATCCGTGTTCGCGAGATAGTACTCGATCGTGTCGAAAAGCTCTCCCCGGAAGGGAAACGTCATCCCGTTCGTCTGGAAGAAGCGAATGATGCTGCTGCGTTTATTGATTTTCTCTTCCTCGGAGAGCGGGTAGAGGAACATCTCCTCCAGCACCTGGGCTCCTCCCCGCGTGCGGGTGGTGTTAAACATGTTGTAGATGGAATCTCTCCCGCGTTTCCCGAAGATATTCAAATCGTCGAGCGTCTGTTTGTCAATGATAAAAGCCATTCTTGTTATCGATTTACGTGTTATTTTATAGACCGGATAACGTTTCTTGCTCCCGGCTTTCCCTCGCGGCGTGCAAGTTTTCTTGCCTTGCATCTTCTCTTGTTCACGTGACTGGAATCAAAAAAACAGATTATCTTACATTTTATTGCTAAACGGCCGTGCAATGTTAAGAAATAATACTCCATTTTCACGATCGCGTCTCTTAAAGTTAATTTAAAAACAGGTTAAAAAACGAGGACTTTAGCCAAACACGCGTTGACTAAAGTCCTTGTCACCGGGTTACCGGGAGTTTACCGGGCCACCTTCTCGAGCCACTTGACCATCGACAACATCACGATCATCGAGGCCCCGCAGGCGGCGACGAACACCAGCCAGCAAGCCCACAGCGGCACGCTCGTGTAGAGGATGCCACCGATGAATATAAGCAAGTTGCCGACAGCGGTGGCCGCCAGCCAGCAGCCTTGCATCAGCCCCTGGAGGTGCGGCGGAGCCACCTTGGAGACGAACGACAAGCCGAGCGGCGAGATAAACAACTCGGCCACCGTCAGGATAAAATACATCCCGATCATCACCATGGGCGAGATCTTCATGGCCGCCAGCGCGCCCGAGGACATGCCCGTCAACGCTTCCTTGTCCGGCAGCGCGGTCGAGCAGGCCAGCAGGAAGACGTACCCCAGCGCCGCGATCCCCATCCCGATACCGATCTTTTTCGGCGTGGAGGGTTCCTTGCCCTTCTTCCGGAGCGTCCCGAACACCCACATCACGACCGGCGTGAGGAAGACGACGAAGAACGGGTTGACGCTCTGGAAGAGTTCCGCTCCCTTGAAGCGCGTGATCCCGATATTGATGTCGATCACGTCCAGGTTGATGTAATCGCGGGCGAAGTAGGTCAGCGAGTAGCCGTTCTGGTGGAACGAGAACCAGAAGAAGATGACGATGCCGAAGACGGCGAACAGCGCCCAGATCCTTCTCCGGATCTCGTCGGCGTCCATCTTGATCTCCTCCTTGCTCGCCGTCGCGGCACTGCCCGAGGCGCGTTTGGCCCGGGCGGGGTCGGGGAAGCGTTGTTTGTTGAAAAGGTAGATAAGCAGCGAGATAAACATCGCGCCGATGGCGGCCATGAACGCGTACTGGAAGCCGCGATTGAACACCTCCAGGTACTGGTTGCAGAACGCGCCCAGGTCGCCCACCGTGGTGCCGTCGAGGAGGGCCTTGCTCGCGTACTCCTCGAGGTTCGCCAGTTCCGTGGTGTTGATGTTTTGCCCGAGGTACTTGTGACACAATTCCGGGAGCGTCTCGTTGTAGTCGAAGTGGTTGATCTTCAACCACCAGTTCCGCAGTCCCACGGCGATGAAGGGGGCGAAGATGGCGCCGACGTTGATAAACATGTAGAAGATCATGAAGCCCGAGTCCCGGTGTCTCGAGTACTCCGGCTTGTCGTACATCTGCCCCACGAGCGCCTGGAGGTTGCCCTTGAAGAGACCGTTACCGAAGGCGATGATGAACAGCCCAAAACAGGTGAGCGTCAGGTAAAGCGCCTGGTTCGGGACGGGTGTCGGGGTGGGGATGGCGAGGATCAGGTAGCCCAGGGCCATGACGAGGATGCCCGCGAGGATCGTCCCCTTGTAGTTCCTCGTTTTGTCGGCGATCAGCCCGCCGACCAGCGCCAGCACGTAGATCGAGGCGTAGAACACGGAGTAAATGTACCCGGTCATCTGCTCGTCCAGGCCGAACTTGGAGGAGATGAACAGCGCCAGGATCGCCATCATGATGTAGAAACCGAACCGCTCGCCCATGTTGGAGAGCGACGCGGCAAGTAATCCTTTGGGATGATTTTTGAACATGCTATTTACATTTTTAGTTAGTTTGATGAATTCATTTGTCAAAACTCCCGCGAATGTAATTTTTTTTCTTGATCTTCCCGTGCCGGGAGTGGAGATTTTCGACCGGGACACGCTATAATTTTCGCGCCGCCAGCGCGCCTTGCACGAGGCGTGTCCCCGAACCCGGCTACTGGATCAATCGCGCTTGTAAAAACCTCACGGGCGGGGCGGCAACGGCACCGTGAGCCATGACGGGAAAGTTTTAAAGGTTCGTGATAGTCCCGCGTGTTATGTTGTTCTTCGCGCGCGATGCGCGAGATCCCGCGGGCCGCTCGTATAGCAATACGAGACTCGCGTATCGCGATACATGACTCGCGTATCGCGATACGAGACCCGCGTTGGACGATACGCGGGGTGCGTATATCTAAACAAGGCGACGAAAAAAATGCCCGGGGATCTCCCGGGCATCTCTCCTGTCGTGCAGGTTTATTTATTTCACGGTTGTCATGTGAGCGATAAGATCGAGCACCTTGTTCGAGTACCCCCACTCGTTGTCGTACCACGCGACGAGCTTCACGAACGTGTCGTTCAGGGCGATGCCGGCCTTCGCGTCAAAGATCGACGTGCGGGCGTCCCCCACGAAGTCGGACGAGACCACGTCCTCTTCGGTGTAGCCGAGGATCCCTTTCAACTCGTTCTCGGAGGCTTTTTTCATGGCCGCCTTGATCTCCTCGTAGGTGGTGGGCCGCGCGAGGCGACACGTCAGGTCTACCACGGAGACGTCCAGCGTCGGCACGCGGAGCGACATCCCGGTGAGCTTGCCCTTCAACCCGGGGATCACCTTGCCGACGGCCTTGGCCGCGCCCGTCGAGGAGGGGATGATGTTCCCGGCAGCGGCGCGGCCGCCCCTCCAGTCCTTCGCGGAGGGCCCATCGACGGTTTTCTGGGTAGCCGTGGTGGCGTGCACCGTTGTCATCAGCCCCTCGATGAAGCCGAAGTTATCGTCGACGACCTTGGCCAAGGGGGCCAGGCAGTTCGTCGTGCAGGAGGCGTTGGAGACGATGGACTCCCCGGCGTATCGCGCGTTGTTGACTCCCATCACGAACATCGGGGTGTCGTCCTTCGAGGGGGCAGAAAGCACCACGCGCTTCGCCCCGGCTTTCAGGTGAGCGCTGGCCAGTTCCTTGGTCAGGAAAAGCCCCGTGGACTCGACCACGTACTCGGCACCCACCTCGTTCCATTTCAGGTTCTCGGGATTTCTCTCGGAGGTCACGCGGATCGCTTTCCCGTTCACCACGAGGTGACCGTCCTTCACCTCGACGCTTCCCGTGAACCGGCCGTGGACGGTGTCGTACTTGAGCATGTAGGCCATGTACTCCACGTCGATTAAATCGTTAATACCCACGATTTCCACGTCTTCGCGCCGGGTGGCGGCACGGAAGACCAGGCGACCGATGCGGCCAAACCCGTTGATTCCAATCTTGATTCTTGTCATAACTCTTGCTATAATTTAATTAGGTAAGGTTGATGTTTTTTATCATGGCAAATGTAACGAGAAAAGATGGAAATGGAAAATATACGCTTGTTTTTCATTCGAAATAGTGAAAAAGCGACCGGTTGTAGACGCGGGAAGAGGTAACGTCTCGAGCGGGATAAGGTGCTCCCCTCGAAAAACGAACGGGCGCTTGCGGGATTCAAATCTTTGTTATTTCTTCGCGTATCCATTCAATCCGTAGCAAGATTGTTTTGAATTATAAAGAGGAGTGGAGAGAACGGGCTCCCGGAAACTCCGGCAACCCCCCGCGGACGCGGGGAAGGTGCCAAAACCCGGCCTGACAAAGCAGGAATTATAATTTAAACTGAAATTACATGAAGCAAAAAGAGATACTTTTACCCGGGGGCGTCGCGTTTGTCAACGCGCGGGAAAGCGCGCGCGATCGTTGCCGGCGAGGGAAATCAATGAAAATCATAATCGTGTTATACCATGAAGACATACGCGGAGATTAACGACAAGATCAAGAGTGGCCGGGCCGTCGTGCTTACGGCGGAGGAGGTATCGGCGATGGCGAAAGAGTTGTCGCCGGGAGAGATAGCCAGGAAGGTGGACGTGGTCACTACCGCCACGTTTGGCGCCATGTGCTCGTCGGGGGCGTTTCTCAATTTCGGCCACGCCACCCCGCCGATCCGCATGGAGCGCATCGAGTTGAACGGGGTGCGGGTGAGCGGCGGGCTGGCCGCCGTCGATACCTACGTGGGCGCCACGGATTGTAACCCGGAACGGCCCGCTTACGGGGGAGGGCACATCATCGAGGAGCTGGTGGCCGGGAAAGAGATCCAGCTGGAGGCCTGGGGCAAGGGCACCGACTGCTATCCCCGCACGCACATCCGCGCGCGGGTGAGCAAGGAGACGCTCAACGAGGCCTACCTGTATAACCCGCGGAACGCCTACCAGAATTACAACGTGGCGACGAACACCACCGACCAGGTCAAGTACACCTACATGGGGACGCTCCTCCCGAAGATGCGGAACGCCGCGTACAGCACGGCGGGGGAGTTGTCGCCGCTGATCAATGACCCGGAATGTCGCGCGATCGGGCTGGGAACGCGCATCTTCTTGTGCGGCACGGAGGGGTACGTCGCCTGGAACGGCACGCAGTTCCACTCCACTCGCCCCACCAACGCGCACGGCGTCCCTACCGCTCCCGGCCGGACGATAGCCGTCATTGGCGACCTGAAACGGATGAGCACCGACTTCTTGCGCGGCGTCTACTACGAGAAATACGGCACGAGCCTCTTCGTCGGTATCGGTGTCCCCATTCCCCTCCTCGACGAGGAGATGGCCCACCGCGTCTCTATCCGCAACGAGCAGATCGAGAGCACGATCATCGACTATGGCGACGGGAATAAGGTGCTGGGCATGACGAACCACGCCGCCCTCCGCTCGGGCGAGATCATCGTCAACGGGCAACGCGTGCGGACGGCCCCCGTCTCGAGCCTCGCCAAGGCGAGGGAGATCGCCGCGATCCTCAAGTCGTGGATCGAGCGGGGAGAGTTCCTGCTGACGGAACCCGTGCGCCCCATGCCCACCGGCACCTCGCTGAGAGGATTGGAAGAAAAAGAGTGTTAACCCCCGAAATGAAAAAATCATGATCAAGAAACTGGTACTATCTTTCCCCGTGGACGCGACCGACCGGCCGCTGGTATACGACCTGATCCGCGTGCACGACGTGAGCATCAATATCCTCAAGGCCGAGATACAGCCCGGGAAAACCGGCTCGCTGTTGGCCGAGTTCGAGGCCGACGAGGCGAAAATCAACGAGGCGATCGCTTATTTGAACGACAACGGCGTGCTCGTGAGTCCCGTCTCCAGCAAGGTCTCTTACGACCAGGAGCGTTGCATCGACTGCGGCAACTGCGTCTCGGCCTGCTTCTCGCGGGCCTTGACGATCGGCGCGCCCGACTGGAAGTTGCGCCTCGACCCCGAGCGGTGCATCGCTTGCAAGCTATGCCTCAAGGCATGCCCGCTCAAGCTTTTCAAGATCGAGTTCGCCGACATGTAACCCCACGCGGCGAAGATGGAATACAAGGAACGCGTTTATCGGCAACGTTTAGACGAGACACGTTGGTTCTCGTTTACCGTGAAATACAAGGAGACGGATCTTTGGATAGGGGTTGATCATGCCTCGTGGCGCGTGGAGATACTCTCCCGCGCTACCGCCCTGGTACGGGCCTTGCGGCAAGAGATGGATCGCCACGTGGCCATCGACCCGGGGTATGCCACGGCGTTGACCCCTTACCCGGCCGGCGAGGAGGCCCCGGGCATCTTCCGGGAGATGTCGGCCGTCGCCCTCCGTTCCGGCCTTGGACCGATGAGCGCGGTGGCGGGAGCCGTCGCGCGGCAGGTAGGGGAAGCGTTACAGCGGGAATTTGGATGCCGGGAGATCATCGTCGAGAACGGCGGGGATATATACGCTTGGATCGAACGCCCGATCGATATCTCCATCTTCGCGGGCCCCTCGCCCCTCTCCGGGCGGGTAGGGCTGGCGATCCCCGCCGGCGTGTCGCCGCTGGGCATCTGCACCTCGTCGGGGACGGTCGGCCCCTCGTTGAGTTTCGGCAAGGCCGACGCCGTCACGATCGTTTGCCGGGATTGCGCCCTTGCCGACACGTACGCCACTGCCTTCGGCAACCGGATACGCTCCGAAGAGGAGATCGACCCTTGCCTCGAGGAGATCGGGCAAATCCCCGACATCCTCGCCGCCGTCTGCATCAAAGGCGCGAAGATGGGCATCCGCGGCGCGTTCGAGTTAAAAATCTGGAATAATTTGGAATCATGAGTACTTTAGTAGAAGAACTGAACAGGCGTATCCTGATCTTGGACGGGGCCACCGGCACGGCATTGCAACGTTTCCGGCTGACGGAAGAAGATTTCAGGGGGACGCTCCTCGCGACGCATCCCGTGCCCCTCAAGGGCAATAACGACCTATTGTCCCTCACGCGGCCCGACCTGATACGGCAAGTGCATGACGCTTACATCGAGGCCGGCGCTGACATCATCGAGACGAACACGTTTAACTCGAACGTCGTCTCGCAAGCCGATTACCGCTGCGAGGAGCTGGTCTACCGGCTCAACTTCGAGGGAGCGCGACTGGCCAAGGAGCAGGCGTGCGCCTGCCCGGGACGGGTGGTGCGCGTGGCCGGGAGTATCGGCCCCACCTCGAAGTCGCTCACCCTCGCCCCCGATGTCAACCGCCCCGGTTACCGGGAGGTCGACTTCGACACGCTCGAGGAGGCGTACGCCGGGCAGGTGGGTGCCCTGATCGACGGCGGGGCAGACCTGTTGCTGGTGGAGACCGTCTACGACGGGCTAAACGCGAAAGCCGCCCTGCACGCCATCGCGCGCGTCCAGCAAGAGAAGAAGAGCGCCCTACCCGTGATGCTCTCCGTCACCCTCAACGACCGCGGCGGGCGCGTGCTCACGGGACAGTCGTTGGAGGCCATGTACAACAGCCTCTCCCACTACCCCCTCTTGAGTTTCGGGCTTAACTGCTCGTTCGGTGCCACGGAACTGCACGCTTTTATGAAAGAGATCTCCCCGAAGATCCCGCGCTACCTCTCCATCTATCCCAACGCGGGACTCCCCAACGAGATGGGCGAATACGACGAGACTCCCGCGTTCACCGCCGGTCGCCTCAAGAAGATGGCCGAGGAGGGCCTCGTCAACATCGCCGGGGGATGCTGCGGCACCACCGCCGCGCACGTCCGGGCCATTCGCGACGCCCTGGAGGGGATCCCCCCGCGCGGGATCCCTTCTCCCGATCCCTCGCTGGTCGTGAGCGGGTTAGACATCGTCAAGATCAACCGGGAAAGCAACTTTATCAACATCGGCGAACGCACCAACGTCGCCGGCTCGGCCAAGTTCGCCCGCGTGATACGGGAAAAGAGATACGACGAGGCCGCCCTGATCGCCCGCAAGCAGATCGAAGACGGGGCCTCGATCATCGACATCAACATGGACGATGCCATGCTCGACAGCACGGTGGAGATGGAACAATTCATCCGCGTCATCAGCAACGAGCCGGAGATCGCCCGGGCCGCCTTGATGATCGACTCCTCGCGCTGGCCAACGCTGCTCGCCGGCCTGAAAAACGCCCCGGGCAAGTGCATCGTCAACTCCATCTCCCTCAAGGAAGGCGAGGAGGAGTTCATCGCCAAGGCCACCGAGATCCGTCGCCTGGGTGCCGCCGTGGTCGTGATGGCCTTCGACGAGGAGGGGCAAGCCGCCTCCCTCGAGCGCAAGACGACCATCTGCCGCCGCGCCTACGACCTGCTCACCACCCGCGTGGGCTTCCCGCCGGAAGAGATCATCTTTGACGTTAACGTCCTCGCCATCGCCACGGGCATCGAGGAGCACAACGCGTACGCCGTTGACTTCATCGAGGCGGTACGTTGGGTCAAGCGGGAATTGCCCGGCTGTTACACCTCCGGCGGCATCTCCAACCTCTCTTTCTCCTTCCGCGGCAACAACCCGGTGCGGGAGGCGATGCACTCCGTCTTTCTCTACCACGCCATCCAGGCCGGCCTCGACATGGGCATCGTCAACCCCTCCCTGCTGCAGGTGTACGACGACATCGAACCGGAACTACTGCGGGCGGTCGAGGAGGTGGTGCTTAACCGTCACCCCGATGCCACCGACCGGCTGCTCCGGATCGCCGAACAATACAAGGAGCGGGCAGGGGAGACGAAGAGCGTGAAAATCGAGGAGTGGCGAGATTTGCCGCTCGATGAACGCTTAGCCTACTCCCTCGTCAAGGGGATCACGGAATACTTGCCGGTGGACATCGCCGAGGCCCTGGCCCGCTACCCCTCGCCCGTGGAGATCATCGAATCGCCGCTGATGAAAGGCATGGATCACGTGGGACAACTCTTCGGCGAGGGGAAAATGTTCCTCCCGCAAGTCGTGAAAGCCGCCCGGGTCATGAAAGAGGCCGTGGCCCTCCTGCAGCCCGAGATCGAACGCTACAACCGGGAGGGAAATGTCGCCGCCGTCTCCCGCCGTCCCCGGATGGTCATCGCCACGGTCAAGGGCGACGTGCACGACATCGGGAAAAACATCGTCAACATCGTGCTGACCTGTAACAATATCGAGGTGATAGACCTCGGCGTGATGATCGACCAGCAGGAGATCGTGGCGGCCGCCAAGCGCGAGGGCGCGGACCTCGTCGGGGTCAGCGGGCTGATCACCCCCTCGCTCGGCGAGATGGAACACCTCTGTCGCTTGATGCAGGAGGAGGGGATGTCCATCCCGCTGATCGTGGGGGGGGCCACCACCTCCTCCGTCCACACGGCCGTCAAGCTGGCCCCGCTCTACGACTACTGCGTCGTCGAGGGAGGAGACGCCTCGCGCACGGTGGGAGTCGTGAAACGCCTGCTGAACGACCGGGAGGCCTACATCCGGGAAATCAAAGCCCGGCAGGAGCAGATCCGGGAGACGCACCGGGCCAAGAACACGCGGCTCCTCTCCATCGAAGAGGCGCGCCGCCGGGCCCCGCGTTTCGACCGCGCCTCCTTCCTTACGCCGGGCTTCGGCGAACACAACCTGCTGGGGAAGCGGGTCGACGTTGGCCATTTCGCCTCCCTCATCGACTGGACTCCTTTCTTTCACTTCTGGGGCTTCAAGGGCAAGTACCCGGAGATCATCTACTCCAACGAGGAGGCCCGGCGCACCCACGAGGCCGCCGTGCAGCGACTCGGGGAGATCATCGCCGGCCAGGAGTTTGACGCGGCCATCGCCGTCCGCTTCTTTGATGCCCACGCCGAGGGGGACGACATCGTGCTCGACGGCAAGCACCGCCTCCCGATGCTCCGGCAACAGGAAGAGGGCAGTCGCTACCTCTCCTTGGCCGACTTCGTCGCCCCGCGCGGGGAGGCCGCGAGCACCGTTGGACTCTTCTGCCTGACGGTCTCCGACAAGCACCCGCGGTGCGACTGCCGCGACTTCGACCACCTGCTCCGCGAGAGCCTCTGCGCCCGCCTCACGGAAGCCTTTGCCGAGTGGATGCAGGCACAAATGGAAGAGGGGTACCACGTGATCCGCCCGGCCTTCGGCTACCCCACCTGCCCGGACCACTCGATCAAGCGTGACGTCTTCGATCTACTCGATGCCACGCGCGAGACCGGCATGACCCTTACCGCGAACTACTCGATGTTCCCCACCACCAGCATCTGCGGCATGTTGATCGCCCACCCGGAAGCCCGCTATTTCAGCATCGGGAAGATCGGCGACGACCAACTGCGCGACTATACCCGGCGACGGGAAGGCATGGAGGTAAAAATGTAAAATGATAACACTATGAAAGTAATCGACATCCTCGAGAAGGCCTCCGGCCCCCTCTTCTCCTTTGAACTGGTACCCCCGTTGTGCGGCGGCGACATTCGCAAGATCCACGATGCCATCGAACCGCTGATGGAGTTCGCGCCCCCCTTCATCAACATCACCTTCCACCGCGACGAGGAGGAGTTCCGCCAGCGCCCCGACGGGGGCATCGAGCGGGTGGTCGTCACCAAACGTCCCGGTTCCGTGGCCCTCGCCGCCGCGATCATGAAACGCTTTCGCGTCGAGGTCGTGCCTCACGTCATTTGCGGGGGTGCCTCTCGCCACGCGATCGAGAACGTGTTGATCGACTTGCATTTCCTCGACATCGAGAACGTGATGGCCCTGCGCGGCGACCCGCTCCCCGGTCAACGCTTTTTCGTCCCGGAGGAGGGTGGCCACCGTTACTGCAACGAGCTGGTAGGACAAATCGCGCGCATGAACCGCGGGCAATACCTCGACGACTCCATCACCGATGCCGTCGCCACGAACTTCTGCATCGGAGTCGCCGGCTATCCCGAGAAACATTACGAGGCCCCCAACCGCTCCACCGACATCGAAAACCTAAAACGCAAGGTCGATGCCGGTGCCGCTTACATCGTCACCCAGATGTTCTTCGACAACGCCGCCTTCTTTCGTTTCGTCGACGCGTGCCGCGCGGCCGGGATCACCGTACCGATCATCCCCGGCATCAAACCGATCTCCACCGCCCGCCACCTCGAGATGCTCCCCCGCGTCTTCAACATCGACATCCCGGAGCCGCTCGTCCGCGCCATCCGTCGATGCGCGAATAACGCCGCGGTAAACCAAGTGGGCATCGAATGGGCCGTGGAGCAGGGGAAAGAACTCGTCGCGCGAGGCGTCCCCGCCGTGCACTACTACACCATGGGTAGCCCCAACAACATTCGCGAGATCGTCCGGCAGGTGTTTTGAATAAGTTGGTCGAAACATTCATCTCGAAACGGTAAATAAAACCCTAAAAATCAGAAATACATGACCGAAATTTACGACCCAATGTCATCCAGTTAAGAGAGAACGCTTGGCTGTAGCGACCTTCGCTCCGATTGGCTTCGCCGGGTTTCGCTTCCCCATCGGGGAATAATATCAATAGAAAACAGGATCCCCCCCCGTATCGCCAATAGCCCGTGGGGCTTTCATTTCGGCGCTTTTTATGAATCCCCCGCGGGGGGTGGCATAAATCGGCATTGTCTTAAAAAAAACACCAGCCACATATTGTTTTAATCTAATTTTATATTTATGATAATCAGGGGATATGAAATTAATAATAGAAATGAAAAACATAAATCAATGAAAATGATACTTGATTTATGCCACCCCACCCGGAGGGTGAAGCAATCCAGGGGTTTACGGGTTTCTGGATTGCTTCCCGCTATGCGGATCGCAAGGACGAAAACCGACTTTTGACACACCCTCACCCTCCTGCGAGGGAACACGCGTGCCTCCCAGTCCCGCAGGGACGACACTCTATTAACCGTATGCTTTAGCTTACGGCCGCAGGGAAACATATCTCCCACAGTCACGCAGGGACGACACTTGATTAACCGTATGCTTTAGCTCAATGTCATCAAGTTAAGAGAGGACGATTGGCTGTAGCGAACTTCGCTCCGATGGGCTTCGCCAGGGTTATTTCGTTTGTTGAATGAGGTGAAAACGAGGTTGCTGGTCGTGTCTATTGCTGCCGGGGTTGTTTCGTTGGTGGAACCAGGCGGGAACGCGGCCACTTGAAACGCGCCGCGCCCGCGAACACATCATGCCTCGACTCTCTCCGCGAGGCGCCGGAAGACGATGTCGTCCCGGAACAACTTGCGATACGTGATATGCGTTTTACACCTTTTTCCCCCGACGTACTCCATCAGGTGCATCTGTGCCTTGTTGAAGTCCCCCACCCAGCTCATCTGCAACCACTTGTAGTGGCTCTTTCGCTCGACGATCCGCTCACAGAAGAACTTGATGATCGCGGCCTCCACCCCCCGTCCCTGGAACCCCGGTGTCACCCCGAAGATCAAGCCCAGGGCCACGTCCCCGCGGCGGACGTGGCGGTAATACAAGAACTTCAACGCGTTCAGGCCGCCGGTCTTCCCGTTCAGGTGCCTGACGATATAGTTTAACTCCGGGATCATGATAAAGAACCCGACCGGGCGCTCCTCGTAAAAAGCGAAATAGATCAACTCCGGGTCAATCACCGGCCGCAAGTTCTTGAACAGGGTCTCTACCTGCGCCATCTCCATGTTCCCCACGCCGTGCAGGCCGGGTTGCCACGCCTCGTTGTAGACCTCGAGGAACGCCTCCTTCGCGCGCCGCAACGAGATGTCGCTCAACGCGCACAACCGGTAAGCCTTGTTCTTTAACAGGCGTTCCGACTTCCACGCCACGACCGGGGAGAGGTTCTCCACGACGAGGCGCGTGAGGTAGGTGTACTGCTGGAAATAGTCCCGGAAGCCGTAAGCCTCGAACAACTCCCGGTAATAGGGAGGGTTATAGGGCATCCCGTAATTGGCCGGCTCGAACCCCTCCACGAGCAACCCCCACCAGTCGTTCCGCTCCCCGAAGTTCTCCGGCCCCTCCATCGCCTCCATGCCCCGCGCCTGCAGCCACTCCCGGCACCGGTCGAAGAGCGCGAAGGCGGCGACCCGGTCGGGCACGCACTCGAAAAAGCCCATCCCCCCCACCGCGTAATCGCCCGCGCGACACACGTTCTCGTCGATGAATGCGGCCACGCGGCCCGCCAGCCTCCCCCGCTCGTCGCGCAACAGCCAGCGGGTACACTCCCCGTGCGTGAAATAGGGGTTGCGCCGGGGGTCGAACACCTTGCGGATATCGTCGTCCAGGGGGCGCACCCAGGCCCGGTCGCCCCGGTACAGCCCGACCGGCACCCGCAGGAAATCGTCGGCCTGCCTCTCGCTCGTCACCTCTTCTGTCGTGTATTTCATGGTTTATCTCAATTCGTCCGTTAACAAACGCACCTCGATCGTCGGGCTAATCCGCTCGTACAAGATATTATAGACGGCATTCGTGATCGGCATGTGCACCTTGTACTGTTTATTAATCTCGTAAATGCCCTTTACCCCGTAATACCCCTCGGCGATCATCAGCATCTCCAGCTGGGCGGAGCGCACGGAGTAGCCCTTGCCGATCATCGTCCCGAAAGTACGGTTGCGACTGAACTGCGAGTAGGCGGTCACTAACAGGTCGCCCAGGTAAGCCGAATTTTTAATATCCCGCGGGATCGGGTCGACGGCGTAGACGAAACGCTCTATCTCCTGGAGCGCGTTGGAGATCAAGACGGCCTGGAAGTTATCGCCGTACCGTAACCCGTGGCAGATCCCGGCGGCGATCGCGATGACGTTCTTCAAGACGGCGCCGTATTCCGCGCCGTAAATGTCGTCGGAGATCGTCGTGCGCACGTAGTGGCACTCGAACAACCGGGCGACGGCCCGCGCGTTCTTTAAATCGCGGCTCGAGAAGGTGAGATACGACAACCGTTCCAACGCGATCTCCTCCGCGTGACAAGGCCCCGAGAGGATCGTGATCCGGTCAAGCGGCACCCCGTAGGCCCTGTTAAAAAACTCCCCGATCGTCAAGTTCTCGTCCGGCACCAGCCCCTTGATCGCCGAAACCACGACCTTCTCTTGCAGCGACACCCGCGACCGCGCGAGCACGCTCTTCAAAAAAGCGCTCGGTATGGCAAAGACGATGATGTCCGACATCCTCACCAACCGGTCGAGATCGTCCGTCAGGTTTAACTTCGACATGTCGAACGCCACCTCCGTCAAGTACCGCGGGTTGTGGTGCAACAACTTGAACGACTCGATCGTGTCGATCTTGCGTATAAACCAGTTAATACGCTCGCCACCCTCCGTCAGCATCTTGGCGATGGCCGTCGCCCAGCTGCCGCTGCCCACGATACCCACCTTGGGTTTAGCCTTCTTCTGCTGTGTCATACATCATGCTTGATCATCCGGGAGGGAGGCAAGCCATGTCCCCCACTCGTCTCGCGTCGGGGTTGCCAACCCCGACTTCTTCTTCTTGTTCAAGACACACAACTCTTGGTGGAACTTGTCGAGGTTTTCTACCCCCTTCAGGGCCTCCACCGTCTGGTAGCCGGCCTCCCGCAGCAGCGGCACCCACCCCGCGGGGATCCCCAGCGCGAGGAACCGCTCGTCGGTATCCGTCGCCACGCCCCGCTCCGGCTTCATCTGCGGGAAAAAGAGCACGTCCTGGATAGAAGGGCTATTCGTCAGGAACATGCAAAGCCGGTCGATCCCGATACCCATGCCCGACGTCGGTGGCATCCCGTGCTCCAGCGCCCGCACGAAGTCGTGGTCGATAAACATCGCCTCGTCGTCGCCCCGCTCCAGCAGCGCGAGTTGATCCTTGAACCGGTTCAGCTGGTCGATCGGGTCGTTCAACTCGGAGTACGCGTTAGCCAACTCCTTCCCGTTCACCATCAACTCGAATCGCTCCGTCAACCCCGGGTCGGTACGGTGCATCTTGGTCAACGGGGACATCTCCACCGGGTAATCGTATATAAAGGTAGGCTGGATATAGTGACGCTCGCACTTCTCCCCGAAGATCGCGTCAATCAACTTCCCCGTGCCCATGCTCTCGTCCACCTCGATCCCGGCGGAGAGGCAAAAGGCGCGCAGCTCCCCCTCGCTCTTCCCGGTAATATCGAGGCCGGCATGTTCCAGGATCGCCTCCGACATCCTGACCCGCTTGTAGGGGCGTTTGAAATCCACCACGTTATCCCCGCACGGGATCGCGGTTGTCCCGTTCACCGCCAGCGCCGCCGCCTCCACCATCTCCTCCGTGCGATCCATCATCCAGAAGTAATCCTTGTAGGCCACGTACACCTCCATCACCGTGAACTCCGGGTTATGCGTGCGATCCATCCCCTCGTTGCGAAAATTCCGCGAGAACTCGAACACGCCGTCGAAGCCCCCCACGATGAGGCGCTTCAGGTAAAGCTCGTTGGCCACGCGCAGGTAAAAGGGGATATCCAGCGCGTTGTGGTGCGTGATAAAGGGACGGGCCGACGCCCCCCCCGGGATCGATTGCAACACGGGCGTCTCCACCTCCAGGCACCCCAGCCCCGTCCAGAACTGCCGGATCGCGTTAATGATCACCGCGCGCTTCACGAAGACCTCCTTCACCCTCGGGTTCACGATCAAGTCGAGATAACGCTGGCGATAACGCGCCTCCGGGTCGGTAAAGGCATCAAACACCTTTCCCTCCTTCTCCTTCACGACGGGCAACGGTCGCAGTGATTTGGAGAGCAGCGTTATCTCCCGCGCGTGTACCGACAACTCCCCCGTCCGCGTCCGGAAGACGAAGCCTTTGACCCCGACGATATCCCCGATGTCCAGCAATTTTTTAAATACCACGTTATACATCGTTTTCTCCTCGTCGGTGGAGATATCGTCGCGGGTCACGTACACCTGTATCCGCCCCCCGGCGTCCTGTAACTCGAAAAACGAGGCTTTCCCCATGATCCGGCGGCTCATGATCCGCCCCGCGATCGTCACGTCCAAAGGCGTTTCCGGCTCCCGCTCGAACTGCTCCCGGATCTCCCCGGAGAGACGCGTGACATCGTACGCCGGGGCCGGGTAAGCGTTAATCCCTAACCGGTTCAACTCCTCCAGCGAGTTCCGTCGAATCACCTCTTGTTCACTTAATTCTGCAAGACTCATCTTTTTCTTGTGTTAAAATTTTGACTACAAATGTACATCAAATTCCGGGATTACACGCGGTCGACCGTAAAAAACGGGGGCATTTCAGGTTGTCGTCGCGAGATCGTCTCAAAAGGGGGCACGTTTTCATGTCGTGTCGTGTTTGAACGTTATAAATGATGTTCCGGCGCGCGTCGCGTGTCAGCGTTAACACGCGTCACGTGTCAGCGTTAACACGCGTCGCGTGTCAGCGTTAACACGCGTCACGTGTCAGCGTTGACACGCGTCGCGTGTCAACGTTACCCCGCTTGTAGCGGCTGGTTGGAAAAAGAATCGACTGTATGCCAACAGGATAGTTAGCGGTAGCGGCGAACGGGCAAAAAATAACACGACCGTCCCTTTGAAATACCGTGAAAAATCCGCTACTTTGTAGCCAAAAGTAGAATTTACTAATGAAAAAAACATGGGTACTTAACACGGCACCTGACGAGAAAAAGATAAAAGAACTATCCGAAGCGATTCCTTGTAGCCCGATAGTCGCGAATCTATTGTTACAGCGGGATATTACCTCCGCCGAAGAGGCGTACCGCTTTTTCAACCCCTCCCTCGACATGCTCCACGACCCCTTCCTGATGAAGGACATGGAGAAGGCCGTCGACCGGGTTGAACAGGCCATCTACAAGCGAGAAAGAGTGATGATCTACGGGGATTATGACGTGGACGGGACAACGGCCGTCGCCCTGCTATTCAAGCACTTCAAGCCCAAGTTCACGGCCCCCGAATATTACATCCCCCGGCGTTACACCGAAGGCTCGGGCATCTCGACCCGCGCCATCGACCGGGCCGCGGAGAACGGCATCACGTTGATGATCGTCACCGACTGCGGGGTAAAGGCCGTGGAACAAGTGCGCTACGCCAAAGCGAGAAACGTGGACATCATCATCTGCGATCACCACACCACCGGCGACACGCTCCCCGAGGCCGTGGCCGTCCTCGATCCCCGGCGCGACGACTGCGGGTACCCGTACAAGTGGCTCAGCGGTTGCGGGGTAAGTTTCAAGCTGGCCCAGGCTTACAACCGGAAGAACAACCTGCCGATGGATACGCTTTACGAGTTGCTCGACCTGGTGTGCGTGAGCATTGCCAGCGACATCGTCCCCGTCACGGGCGAGAATCGCGTCCTCGCCCATTTCGGGCTGCGGCGCCTGAACAGCTCGCCCAGCCTGGGATTGAAAACGATCATCAAGTCTGCCGGCGTAAAAGAACTTACCATTAACGATATAGTCGTACGCGTTGGCCCGAAAATCAACGCCGCCGGGAGGGTGGAGTCGGGGGACAAATCGGTAGAACTCCTCGTCGCCGAGGAGGAACGTACCGCCCGGCGCGCGGCGGAGAGCCTCGATAGCCTCAACAACAAACGCAAGAAACTGGATCACGATATCACGGAGGAAGCGTTGAAGTACATTCACGACCCCACCGAGAAAGCGACCGTGCTCTATAATCCCAAATGGCACAACGGCGTCATCGGGATCGTGGCCTCGCGGCTGATGGAGTATTATTACCGCCCGACGGTCATCCTGACCGAATCCGAAGGGTTCGTCATCGGCTCCGCCCGCTCCGTGGAGGGCTTCGACCTGTACGAGGCTATCTCGCGGTGCAGCAAACACCTGGAAAATTACGGGGGCCATAAATACGCGGTCGGGCTTACGCTAAGGCGGGAAAACATAGAGGCCTTCCGTGCCGGCTTCCAGCAAGTGGTCAGTGAAACCATCCCCGAGGAGTTGATGCACCCGCAGATCACCATCGATGCCAAGATCAAACTGGAGGAGATCACCGTCGATTTGTATAACACGTTGCAAGGCTTTGCCCCCTTCGGGCCGAACAACACGATCCCCGTCTTCCTCACCGAGGGGGTGAGCGACTTCGGGTCGCAACAAGTAGGACGACACGAAGAGCACCTGAAACTGGTCGTCGTCGACGATTCCCAGATACGCATCCAGGACGACGCCCAACCCCGTATCTACAAGGATCGCGACGGCATCGCCTTCGGCATGGGCGACCTATTCCCCCGCGTCCACGAGGGAGAGGTTTTCGACATCTGCTACACGCTCCAGAAAAACGATTTCATGTGGAAGGAGAATGACATACAGATGCTCATCCGGGATATTAAATTCAAAGAGGATCACTAAATGTTGTCATTCTCGTCGAAACTGGTGGAAAAAGCGGTAGAGCAGTTCGCCACGCTACCGGGCATCGGGCGGAAAACGGCGTTGCGCTTCGTGCTGCAACTCCTCCGCCGGGACAAGGCGGAGGTCGACGCGTTTCTCGACGCCATTCGCCAGCTCAAAGAGGAAACACACGAGTGCAAGCACTGCCATAATATCTCGGATCAGGAGTGTTGCGACATCTGCCTCGACCCGCGGCGAGACACGACCACGATTTGCGTCGTGGAGAATATCCAGGACGTGATCTCTATCGAATCCACCGGCCAGTTTCACGGTGTCTATCACGTGCTCGGCGGGATCATCTCCCCCATGGACGGCATCGGCCCCGGCGACCTGCACATCGACACCCTGTTACAGCGCGCGGAACTGCAGCCCGCGCGGGAGGTGATTTTCGCCTTGGGCGCCACGATCGAGGGGGATACCACCGCCTATTATATTTTTAAAAAACTGCCCCGGAGAGACGAACTCGTCGTTACCACCCTCGCCAAGGGGATCGCCGTGGGCAACGACCTCGAGTATATCGACGAACTGACGCTGGGGCGCTCGATCACGAACCGGATTCGCTTTAGTCTCTGAAACGGGGACGAGGGGATCACTCGTCGTTCGTATCCCTCCCTTTAAATTCCGTTTCGATCACTTGCAGGTAGGCTTCCAGCGTCGCGCGACTTTCGGGATCGTTGGTATCGCCGAGGCTTTTCCGGCTTTTCAAGTCGAGTATGCAGGCTCCCCGCCCGTCGAGCAGGGCCGCCGCGTGGGAATAGGCGTAATAGGCGAAAGGACGCGCGCGCGGGTTCAACAAGTTCTTGCTGTAACGATAGCGAGAGTAGTCCATCCCGAGCTGAGCCAGCAAGGTGGCCACCACGTCCGTCTGCGAGCCGAGGGTCGTCACCACCGAATCCCTCACCCGCATCGCCCCTCCCGTGAAGATCAACGGTATTTTATACGCCTCCGGCGCGTGCGGGGCGAGATTACCGATGTGACGCGTGCCGTGGTCGGCCACCAGGACGAACAGCGTGTTGTCCCACGTGCCGGACTCCCGGCATTGGCGGAAGAAACGCCCCAGGCAACGATCCGTGTAGGCGATCGCGTTCTTGAGTTTCATCCCGTTCTCTTCACCGGGGAACGTGATCTCTCCCGGCACCTCGAACGGCTCGTGGCTACTCAGCGTGAAGGCCACGTGGAGGGCAGGGGAGGCGGCCCGCGCCAGGTCGTCGTGTAGACGATCCAGCATGTACTCGTCGTGTACCCCCCATTTAAAGGCGTTCTTAACGGCTTCACCCGAGAACTCCTTTTCCGTCACGAAACGCTGGAACGTCATCGTGACATACGACCGGAAACCGGCGAAGTTGAGATCGCCCGCGTAGTAAAAGGCCGTGGAATATCCCTCTCGTTCCATGTCCAACGGGAAGCGGGGACGCGCGTGCATCCGGGCCGGATATTTCAGGAGGGACGCTCCCGGGTAGGTGGGGAAACCGCTGATCACCCCGGAGATCCCCCGGTCAGAGCGGTTGCCGGTGGCGTAAATATTGGAAAAATAGATCCCTTCCCGCGCGAGCGCCTGCATGTTGGGCATCACGTCCCACGCGTTCGAGGTAAACGTCTCGAGTAACAACACTACCACGTTCGGGCGCGGGGTGTTCAAAACGCGCGGGAACTCCCCCTCCTCCCGGTAGAGCGCGTCCACTCTCCGGTTTGCCTCTGCCGGCGGCATAAAGGCGAAGTTCTCCTTCAAACTGCCGAGGTGCAGCGCCTCGTAGAGGAAGTTCCACGCCGGGTTGAGCGCTGCCTGGTTGGCATACATGTTCGTGGGATGAAAGAAGACAAAGCTCGCGTTCATCGGTGCCACGTTCAACCCGCCCCGCGCGGGCAGTACCAACGCTCCACCGAGGAGCAGGAAAACCGGCACGTGCCACCACCGTCCCCGCCCCGTTTTCAAAGAGGGTACGACCGTCCGGCGGTAGAGCAGGTAGCACCCCGTGCTCCACGCGCCCCAAAGGAGTAACAACCACGCGATCAAGGATCCAGGCGTGGAAGCCAAGGCCTTGCCCGGGGTTTCCAGGAACAGGAAAAGCGTCGCATCGGCGTGGTATCCCCAGTTCTTAAAAATCTCCAGGTCACCGACAATGACACCCCCGGTGACGAATAGCAACAACGCCGTCAGGCTATTTACGACTCGCCGCATGTGACGAACAGAGAGAAACGTTCCAGCAGCAAACACGATGGAGATCAGCATCATGATATAGGCTCCAAACGAGAGGTCGATCGGCGCTCCATTCCAAAACACCGAGAGTAACTCGCTCGCCGATAGCTCGCGCGTCTCTTCCCACTGGTAACACAAGAAGAGGATCCTCGCTACCCACGCGACCAGGATCCAAAAGAGATAACTTTTTATCCAGAATAACAACTTACCTTTCATAACCCCATTGACCGTAACGTTCAAGACTACAGCAGCCCATCCACTCGCTCGCTATCAAAATCCTTGCCCGTATCCGAGAACCCGTCGACGGGAGTGACAGGGACAGAAGCCGAGGAGCGCTTCGTCACGGCGCTTTGCTGCCTTCCCGTGGTTTTTCCCGGGCTTCTTCTTGTCGACGCCACCACGGGCATCGAGGTGGAGAACGGCGAACTGTGCTCCAAATTCGTGAAAAGGGCCAGCTCCTCGCGGAAGCGTAACACGACCTCCCCCACGGCACCGTTCCGGTGCTTGGCAACCACGATCTCCGCGATGCCCTTCAGGCTGTTCCCCTCGTCATCAACCATCTTCCCGTGGCGTTCCGGGCGATGGATGAAGATCACCATGTCCGCGTCCTGTTCAATCGCCCCGGACTCGCGCAAGTCCGACAACATGGGCTTCTTGTTCTCCCGCTGCTCCAACAGACGGTTCAACTGCGACAACGCGATCACCGGGATATTGAGCTCTTTCGCGATGATCTTTAACTGACGGGAGATCATGCTCACCTCCTGCTCCCGGTTGCCCCGCATGTCACTCCCCGCGGTCATCAGCTGGAGGTAGTCAATAATCAGCATCTTGATCCCGTAACGCTGCTGCAAGCGACGACACTTGGCCCGTAACTCAAAAATCGAGAGGGCCGGGGTATCATCCACGTATATCGGCGCCTTGATCAGCCGGGCGATCTTGGCGTGGAGCTGCTGCCACTCCGCGGTCGAGAGTTTACCGTTGCGTATCTTCTCCGACCCGACCTCCGTTTCGGAAGCGATCAATCGATTCACCAGCTGCAAAGAAGACATCTCCAACGAGAAGATCGCGACGGGCACCTCGTGTTCCACCGCCATGTTCCGCGCCATCGAGAGCACGAAAGCGGTTTTGCCCATCGAAGGACGCGCCGCGATGATAATCAAATCCGAAGGTTGCCACCCGGAGGTTACCCCGTCGAGCACGGTGAACCCGGAAGGGACGCCACTCATGCCCTCCGGCCGGTTACCGATCGCCTCGATATTCTTGATCGCTTGATCTATAAGCACGTTAATAGGGGTCGTCTCTTTCTTGATATTGCCCTCGGCAATATCAAAAATCTCCTTCTGCGCCAGATCTACCAGGTCTGCCACGTCGGTGGCGTCGTCATACGCCTTGATCTGTATCTCGGTGGAGGCGCGTATCAACTCTCGCTGGATATATTTCTGGATAATGATCCGGGCATGAAACTCGATATGGACGGCAGAAGCCACCCGCGACGTCAACTGCGAGAGGTAGTAATAACCGCCTATCGCCTCGAGGTCACCCGTCCGTTTCAACTCCTCGCTCACCGTCAACAGGTCGACCGGCTCGCTGTTCAACGCGAGCGCCTGCACCGCCCGGTAGATCTTCTGATGTGCCTCCTTGTAAAAACACTCCGGCTTCAGCAAATCGCTCACCATGATGAAGGCATCCTTCTCGAGCATCAGCGATCCCAACACCGCCTCCTCCAAGTCAAGCGCCTGCGGGGGTATCTTGCCGTGCTCACTTTGCAACGGCTTATAGTTATAGTCCTGTTTTTTCCCCATCGTTCTCGTTTTTTTTCATGTCGCGAAGATAGGCAAAGATACCCCTTCCCGTGATCTTATCTTCCCCTTTTTACCCCCAAATAACTAACAAAATAGAGGCAAGGAAGCACGCGCCGCCGGGGTTATCGCTCCTCCCCGGAATATTCGTCGTCCAGGAACGTGTCAATCTCCTCGATGGTTAGCTTTCTCACGTTCGTGATGATCATTTGCTCGTGCAGGAAATGACCGTACATGTTACACTCCTCGATGATGCTTTTAAAAACCTCTTTTAAATCGGCCTGAATCGGCAGGAGGGCCGTCAACGTGATGTAGCGATCGTAGAACTCGAACCGCTCGACGCTCCCTTTTAGGCGACCCAGGGCCATCTCCGTCTCGTTCTGGATGACGTTGCGTTGATAGGGCTGAAGCCCGGTGTCGGTGTTGATGAAAAAGACACAAAAGTAGCGCAGATTGTAGCCACTCCCCCCTAATCCAGTGGAAACAAAAACAGTATTCTCCTCTAAAAAGGTGGATTGAAGCAACACGCGAGCTTGTTGAAGGGCCACCGCGGCCCATTTTTGCAGGCACGTCTGCTGCTTGGCAAAGGATTCGATCGTCCGGTAGATGGCCACGTCGTTAAGCGTGGCAAGTAAGACCAACAGCTGCTTTTTCTCCTCGTCGCTCACCGTCTCGTCGAACAGGCGGTCGGGGTTCTCACGCGCTTGTTGTAACAACACCTCGTACTCCTGTTTTCTCTTGCACAACCGTTTCGCCAAGGCTATGTATTGGCGTTGCGTGTCAACATCTATCTCCTCTTCCAAAATATTGGCAGTCGCCCCCGTCTTGGCGAGTAAGTCATTGATATTCATCCTATATTGCTCTTCTTGTCTCATGCTCTTATGAAATATCGTTTACAAATGTAGTAATAATTCGCGGATAACCTCAACCGGAGTCGACGGGATGAATAATTTTCTATCTTTATTTAGATTAAATATAACACATAATTCCTACTTTTGCCCGGGAAAAATGAAGATCGAATCGTTATGGTACTGGCAGATCTAAAAACAGGAGAAGAGGCGGTAATCGTAAAAGTAAAAGGGTACGGTGCATTCCGCAAACGATTGAACGAAATGGGATTTATCCGGGGGAAAGTAGTCAAGACGGTAAAGAATGCCCCGTTGAACGACCCCATCGAGTACGCTATCATGGGCTACGAGGTATCGTTGCGCCGCCGGGAGGCCGCTTTTGTCGAGATTGTCTCCTTACAAGAGGCCTCGGACATCGTCGGTGTTTCAGGTGAGCTACAAGAGGTCGTAGAGGAATTTGCCAAGCACTGGAAAGGCCGCGATAAAAACATAAACGTGGCCCTCGTCGGTAACCCGAACGCGGGAAAGACCACGTTTTTTAATTACGTGAGCGGCTCCTCCGAACGAGTAGGTAATTACGGTGGCGTGACGGTAGAGGCCAAAGAGGCCCATTTCCGTTTTGGCGGTTATCGTTTTAACGTGGTGGATCTGCCGGGCACGTACTCCCTGTCGGCCTACTCCAACGAGGAGCGTTTCGTGCGCGAATACATCATGAATAACGCCCCGGACGTGATCATCAACATCGTGGATGCATCCAACCTGGAGCGGAATCTTTACCTGTCGACCCAGCTGATCGACATGGATATCAAAGGGATCATCGCCCTGAACATGTACGACGAGCTGGAGCGTTCCGGCGCCCAGTTCGACTACCGGAAGCTGGGCCAGATGATCGGGATGCCGATCCTGCCGACCGTAGCGGCCAAAGGCAAAGGGGTAAAAGAGTTGTTACAGGAGGTCATCGAGGTCTACGAGGGAAGGAGCGAGTACGTGCGTCACGTCCACATCCATTACGGCCATGACGTGGAAGAGGGGATCGTGGCGATTCGCGCGGGATTAGAGAAAGAGAAGGACTTGGTGGCCGGCATTTCCCCCCGCTTTTTGGCCTTAAAACTGTTAGAGAGGGACGCGGAAGCGCTTCGCTTGATCGCCCGGGGAAGAGAACACGAGCGGTTGAACCAGACCTGTCGCGAGCAAACGGCCCGGATCGAAGCCCTCTACGGGGAACCGGTCGAGGCCGTGGTGACCGATGCAAAATACGGTTTTATCTCGGGAGCCTTGAAGGAGACCTACCTGGAACCGATGGTGGATAAACACCGAACAACCCGGTACATTGACTCGCTACTCACCCACAAACTACTGGGCATACCCCTTTTCCTGCTCTTCCTGTTCGTCACGTTTTACTCCACGTTTGCCATCGGGAAATACCCGATGGCGTGGATCGAGGCGGGTGTCTCGGCCCTGGGTAACCAGATCGACACCCACATGGCCGGAGGCATGTTAAAAGACCTCCTGATCGGCGGGATCATCGACGGGGTCGGCGGGGTGATCGTCTTCCTGCCGAACATACTCATCCTCTTCTTGTTCATCTCCTTTATGGAGGACACGGGCTACATGGCACGCGCCGCCTTCATCATGGACAAGCTGATGCACAAGATCGGGCTACACGGAAAAAGTTTTATCCCGCTGATCATGGGATTCGGCTGCAACGTGCCGGCGATCATGGCAACGCGCATGTTGGAAAACCGGAACGATCGCCTGCTGACGATCCTGATTAATCCCTTCATGTCGTGCAGCGCGCGATTACCGGTTTACACCCTGTTCGTGGGGGCCTTTTTCCCCACCTACTCGGCCGTCATCCTGTTCGGGATATACCTCTCCGGGATCGTGGCGGCCGTCGTGATGGGAAAACTCTTCAAGAAAATCCTCTTTTATAAAGAAGAGGCTCCCTTCGTGATGGAACTGCCGCCGTACCGGCTGCCCACCGCGCGCACGACGTTACGCCACATGTGGCACAAGGGGAAACAGTACCTCAAGAAAATGGGCGGGATCATCATGATCGCCTCCATCTTGATCTGGGCGCTGGGCTACTTCCCCGTGCCCGAAGAGAGACAAGCAGCGTACGTGCAGCAACGGGAAGAGATTGCCCGACAAGAGCAACTCGACAAAGAGAGCCGCGAGGAGCTGCTCGCCGAATCGCACCGCCAAGAACGCTTCGAACGACAAGCCACCTCCTACATCGGGCGTATCGGGAAAAGCCTGGAACCGATATGGGCACCGCTGGGCCTCGACTGGCGAGCGGGTGTGAGCATCCTGACCGGCGTGGCGGCCAAAGAAGTGGTGGTAAGCACCATGTCTCTCCTCTACATAGGCGAGGAGATAGAGACCGAGAAAGAGAGCAACGACCGGCTGTCCCAACGGCTCAAGAGTTTCTACTCCCCGTCGGTGGCCATCCTCTTCATGCTCTTCATCCTGCTCTACTCCCCCTGTTTTGCTGCCATCATCGCGGTTTCCAAGGAAGTGGGCTGGAAATGGGGCCTCTTCGTGATGGGATACACGACGGCCCTGGCCTGGGGAGCCTGTTATCTCCTGAAAACGATACAAGGGTGGTTCGTATAAATAAACAAAGAGAGGCGGCAGACGCGCTAACGGCCGGGGGCCTGCTCGCGACGATCGACTACCAGCAGGTCATCGTCTACCTTATTATTGCCTGCGCGCTTTTGATGGTAATCCGCGGGATATACCGCGCCATCCGGGGGCGTGGCCACTGCTGCAACGGCACGCGTTGCAAGAAAAAAAACTGCCGGTAGCCGCCGCGATCGCCCCACCCACCCGCCACGAATCCGTAAAAAAAAAGCTATACCGGTGGGTAATCCCGTTTTTTTTCTATCTTAGCGCGGTCAACAGAAAACACGGGAACCATGACCTTACAAGAGATTATCAACCGCGTAGGCGCGGAAGTAGTGCTCGATAACCACCAGCAGGAGAGAGAGGTCAAGTACGCCTTCGCCGCCGACCTGATGAGCGATGTCCTACGCCTCGATGCCAGCGAAGTCATTCTCATCACCGGCCTGGCCAACCCTCAGGTGATCCGCACGGCCGAGATGTCAGATATCCCCCTGATCCTCTTCGTCCGCGGCAAAGGGGTCACGCCGGAGATGATCGCCCTGGCCCAAGAGAGTAACATCTCCCTCCTCCGCTGCAAACAGAGCATGTTCAAAGCCTGTGGCGAACTGTACGCCGCTGGCCTGCAACCTCTTTACTGAAGAACGATGGAATTTACCTATCACATAGAAGGAGGCGACTTCTCGCGGGCAGGCGCCGCGTCCAGCGAGGTCAAAAAAATCCTGAAACAACTTAACATCGACCTCGCTGTCATCAAACGTGTCGTGGTAGCCCTCTACGAGGCCGAGGTAAACGTCGTGGCACACGCCCACGAGGGTATCATGAAAATCACCCTCGCGCCCGACTCCATCGAAGCCGTCATTGCCGACAAAGGCCCGGGCATCCCCGACATCGCTCTCGCCATGCAAGAGGGATACTCCACTGCCTCACCGCGGGTACGGGAGATGGGATTCGGCGCGGGCATGGGACTACCCAACATCAAAAAAAACTGCGATCGGCTCGAGATTGAATCCACCGTGAACGCGGGTACTACCGTTAAAATGACAACCTTTTTCACCGGATAACGCGCCCCATGGAAGAGTTCTATCACGCCTTGAAAGTATCCTCGACAGCCTGCACCGGGTGCACCCACTGCATGACCGTCTGCCCCACGCAAGCCATACGTATCCACCACCGGCTGGCCACGATCAACGGGGCCGCGTGCGTCGATTGCGGCATGTGCCTGAAAACATGCCCCCGACGCGCTATCTTCGTCGAGCAGGACGACTTTAACCGCATCTTTCACTTCCGATACCGCGTCATCCTCCTCCCCACCGTTGTCTTCGGGCAGTTCGCCGAGGAGGTCAGCGAGGAACAGATCTTCGCCGAGCTACACGCCATGGGCTTCACCCACGTCATCGAAACCGACCAATCCGTTGACATCCTCACCGATGCCATGCGCGCGTACATGCAAAAGAATCGTCCTCTCCGGCCCTTTATCTCCGCTTTCTGTCCCGCCGTCGTCCGCCTTATACAGGTACGCTTCCCCTCCCTGATCGGCCACGTCATCCCCCTGAAGCAAGCCCTCGATCTCTCCGCCCTCTACGCCCGCCAGAAATTAAAAGAACAGGGCGTGCCCGAGGAAGAGATCGGTGTCTTCTATGTCACCCCCTGCGCCGCCAAGATCGCCGCCATCAAATCCCCCGTGGGAGAAGAAGTCTCTCCCGTCGACGGTGTCATCAACATGGACTTCATCTACAATAAAATCAAGATGGGCCTCACTCGCCGCGATCACCAGCCGCCCCCTCCCACGAGCGGCCAAGGCTACCTCTCCCCTACCTCCATCGCCTGGACACTCTCCGAAGGCGAGGCCTCCAGCTTCGACGGAAGATGCCTCGCCATCGACGAGATACACAACGTCATCGACATCCTCGAAAAACTCGAGAACGAGGAGATCACCGACATTGATTTCATCGAACTCCGCGCCTGCGACCACTCCTGCGCGGGAGGGGCACTCTCTACCAACAACCGGTTTCTCGTCATCGAACGCCTACGCGCCCGCATGAAAGCCAGCGCGACCCGGCAATACCCTCACGACCAAGAGATCGAACGCCACGCCGCCTACCTGAAAGCCCAATCACCACTCCCCGGTAAAATTGTCCCTCGCTCCATCGAAAAACTCGACGAAAACAGGAGCGTCGCCATGGAAAAAATGCAAAAGATCAACCGCATCATGGAGATCATCCCACGCATCGACTGCGGCGCGTGCGGCGCACCATCGTGCCGGACACTTGCCCGAGACGTGGTACAGGGAAAGGCCAAACTCAGCCAGTGCGCTTTTATACAGAAAACCCTCGTCCAAGAAGGCCTCATGACCCCCGAAGAGGCCATCGAGATCGCCGAGAACACGTGGGGAAAAAATCGATTCAGTAACAACAAACAAGAAACATCATGCAAGTAAAAGAGATCATGCAAGCGCTCTCGCTCACTCCCTGTTCCGGACACCAGGGCCTCGACAGGGAGATCACCGGAGGCTACGTCTCCGATCTCCTCAGCGATGTCATGGGGCACGCCCGCGAGGGAGAAGCCTGGATCACCCTCCAGGCCCACAAGAATATCATGGCCATCGCCTCCCTCAAGGAACTCGCCGCCATCATCCTCGTCAAGGGACGACGCCCGGACGAGGATACCGCCAGCGCCAGTGACAGCGAGGGAATCCCCATTCTCTCCACCCCCCTCGATGCTTTTGAAACGAGCGGGAAACTGTACCAACTCCTCGCCTCTCCTTCCGGCGAATCGCTACCGTGAAAGCAGACCTGCACGTCCACACCGTCCTCTCGCCCTGCGGGGATCTCGACATGAGTCCCCGGGCCATCATCGCCGCGGCCAAACGGCGAGGCATCGAGATTCTCGGGATCACCGACCACAACTCCACCCGCCAGATCCCCGTCATGCAGCAGGTGGCCCGACAAGAGGGGATCCTCCTCCTGGCCGGTGTCGAGGTCGCCACCCGCGAGGAGGTACACTGCCTCGCCTTCTTCCCCGGGGACGAGCAGTTGAATGCCTTCCAACACTACCTCGACCTCTACCTCCCCGCCATCCCCAACGATCCGGCCCGGTTCGGCTACCAGGTCGTCGTGGATGCCGACGACCAGATCCTCTACGAGGAGACACGTCTACTGATCTCGGCCATCGACCAGGGGATCGAAGAGATAGAGCGGGCCGTCCACGCCCTCGATGGCCTTTTCATCCCGGCTCACGTGGACAAGAGCCGCAACAGCATCTTCTCCCAGCTGGGATTTATTCCCCCCACCCTCGCCTGCGATGCCCTCGAGATCAGCGCGCGCGCCACTCCTTCCACCCTCCTCGCCACCACGCCGCGCACGCGCCAGCACGCCCTCCTTCAATCTTCCGATGCCCACTACCTCCACGAGATCGGCACGGTTTACACGGAACTCCATCCACGCGACGACTCCTTCGAGGCCATTCGCGACGCCGTCCGCACATCACGTTCCGTATGGGAACGATGAATTCCACCGGACGTGATCACTTTTGAAACCTCCCCCTTGTATTCTGCCAGTTGTTTATTCAAAAGCCGTTATTCGTGGACACAGCGCACGGGGAAACCGTCATCGCGATCAGCGGTATTCTGCGGGTTTGTGAAGGTCGCGTTGAAGCCCGTTGATATTTTTCAAATAAACAAACAGTAATGACGTGTCTTCGCGTTCCAATGGCTTATGTAGAGGCCGGGGCAGGTGAAATATCAACAACAGCTTGGACAACGAGAATTGAAATCGCTCCAGAAACTATCCATGAAACATAATTCCAACCGGCTGAACACTAATAGAGTAAGGAAATCTCGTCATTGGTATCCGCGGAGCGGGAAGCAATCCAGGGATGCACGGGTTTCTGGATCGCTGCCCGCCACGCGGATCGCGATGACGAAAACCGACTTTTGACACACCCTTCTCTATCTACATCCGGGTATGCATTGAAAAACGATACGCGGCGGTTCGCGAGCC